>CANREM010000011.1 GCA_947629675.1 uncultured Clostridia bacterium | reverse complement strand
GATCGGGGTCGAACCGATACGGTATCACTACCACAGGATTTTGAGTCCAGCGCGTCTGCCAATTCCACCACACCGGCGAACACTAAAAGTATATCGAAAGTTATGAGAAAAATCAAGCGATTTTCCGGATATTCTTGCAAAAAAAACGTACTCATGATAAAATAGACGTATGGATAAACTTGTTCTCATCGACGGCAACAGCCTTTTGAACCGCGCATTCTACGCGATGGGCGTCTTTTCCACGAAGGACGGCCTGCCCACAAACGGAATCTTCGGCTTTGTCAAGCTCCTTCTCAAGATCGCGGAGGAGGAGAAGCCGCAATACATGGCGGTCGCCTTCGACGTGCATGCGCCCACCTTCCGTCATCTCAAATATCAGGACTACAAGGGGACGAGAAAGCCGATGCCCGACGAGCTTCGCGTGCAAGTCCCCGTTCTCAAAGATCTTCTGCATGCGATGAATATCTGCACGGTGGAACTTGCAGGCTTTGAAGCGGACGATCTCATCGGCACCCTCTCCCGCAAATTCGACGGCGTCCATGTCCTCATCTATACGGGGGACCGCGACGCATATCAGCTCGTCAAAGAGAACGTCGATGTCTGCTTTACAAAGCGCGGCGTGAGCGATCTCGACCGCCTCACCAAAGAGAACTTCTATGCAAAGGTCGGCCTCTATCCCATGCAGATCATCGAGGAAAAGGCCCTCATGGGGGACAATTCGGACAACATCCCCGGCGTCCGCGGCGTCGGGCCGAAGAGTGCCATGTCGCTTTTGCAGACCTACGGCGACCTCGACGGGGTCTATGCCCACCTCGAGGAGATCAAGGGTTCCCTTCACGACAAGTTAAAAGAGGGGAGAGAGCAGGCCTATTTCTCCAAATATCTCGCCACGATCGATACCGCCGTTCCGCTCGAAACGACGCTCGGGGAGTGCGCTTTTTCCCTGCCTTTCCCCGAGGAGGCCCGCACCTTTTTTGCAAAGCTCGAGTTCCGCTCTCTTCTTGGCTTAGAGTATTTTGCCGCCGTGCGGCCCACATCTCAGGCCGCGGAATGCGTGGAGATCACCGATCTTGCCGCCTTCCTTCCCCGTGCTGCCGGGATGAAGTGCTTCTCGCTTCTCGTCGAAAAGGAGGCCGTCTATCTCTTCTCTGATGGGACAAACTTCATCCTCCCGCTGCGGGAGAACTTCTTAAGCCCCGGCTTCTTTCTCGCCGAACTCAAGCCGCTCTTCGAAACGCTTCTTACGGGGGAGAAGCATGCCATCGTGTATGATGCAAAATCCCTCGCCCACGCCCTTCGGGAGATCGGGGTGGAAGTGCGCCCTTCCGCATGCGAGGACTTTACGCTCCTTCGCTATCTCGAAAATTCGGGCGGGAAGCCGCTTGCAGCCAAGGAACTTGCAGCCGAACATGCTTTGAGCGAAAATTGCTGTGCGCAGGCACTCCTTTTCTCCTATGAGGAATGTCTCTCCGCGCTTTCGGGAACGGAGGAGGAAAAACTCTACCGCGAACTTGAACTTCCCCTTGAAGATGTCCTCTTCGATATGGAAAAGACGGGCGTGCGCGTCGATCTCGACAAATTCCCATCCTTTTCGGACAAGTTCCAAAACGAGCAGAACGCCCTTTCGGAGCGCATCTTCGCGCTCGCGGGAGAGGAATTCAATCTCAATTCCACCTTCCAGCTCTCCGAAGTCCTCTTCGGAAAACTCGGTCTTTCGCCGAAGGGCGCGAAGAAGATGCAAAAGGGGGGCTATTCCACCAATGCGGACGTTCTGGAAAAGCTCGCCGAGAACAACGAGATCGTCCGCCTCATCCTTCGCTACAGAGAGCTGCAAAAGCTCCGTTCCACCTATATAGACGGCATCCGTCCGCTCGCCTCGGGCGGCATCGTGCATACGACCTATAACCAGACCGCCACGACGACGGGGAGGCTCTCGAGCGCGAACCCCAATCTCCAGAATATCCCCGTGCGCACCGAGGAGGGGAAGGAGCTGAGAAAGCTCTTCATCTCGCGCGAGGGAAATATCCTCATCGACGCCGACTATTCCCAGATCGAGCTTCGTCTCCTTGCCCATTTCTCCGGATGCAAATCGCTTGTTGCCTCCTATCAAAGGGGGGAGGACATCCATGCTTCGACGGCGGCAAGGGTGTTCGGCGTCGATCTTGCGGAAGTCACCCCCTTCATGCGAAGGAGGGCAAAGGTCGTAAACTTCGGCATCATCTACGGCATGAGTGCCTTCGGCCTCGCAAAAGATTTAGGCTGTTCCGCCTCAGAGGCGCAGAGCTTCATCGACAGATATTTCGAACTGCACCCCGAGGTCAAGGCATATATGGACGGAAATGTGCAGCGGGCGAAGGAGAACGGCTATGTGACGACCGTACTTGGCCGCAAACGCTATATCCCCGAACTCAAGTCCTCCAACTTCAATCTCCGCGCATTCGGCGAGCGGGCAGCGATGAACATGCCTCTGCAGGGAAGTGCGGCGGACATCATCAAGATCGCCATGCTCCGCGTTGCAAAACGGCTCAAAGAAGAGGGCCTTCGCGCAAAGATGGTTCTTCAGGTGCATGACGAACTCGTACTCGACGCCCCCGAGGAGGAGGCCGAGCACGCCGCAACCGTTCTCAAAGAGGAGATGGAGGGAGCGATCTCGCTCGATGTTCCCCTCATCGCCGAAGTATCCATGGGGAAGAGTTGGTATGATGCAAAATAAGAAGATCGCCGTGACAGGCGGCATCGGGAGCGGAAAGACGCAGCTCTGCATGGCATTGAAAGAACTCGGTTATCCTGTTTTCTCGTGCGACGAAATATCCGATGATTTGTGGAAGGACGAGGGCTATCTCGCGGGGCTTTCCGCCCTCTTTCCCGCATGCGTGCGAGAGGGCATCCCGAGAAAGGACCTCATCTCAAAGCTCGTCTTTTCCGATAAAGAGGCCCTAAAAAAGCTCAACGTCTATGCCCACCCGCGCATCATGGACGCGCTCCTTGAAAGGATGAAAGGGGAAAAGGTCGCCTTTGCCGAAGTGCCCCTTCTCTTTGAGGGCGGATACGAGGATCTCTTCGATGCGGTCCTCATCGTCACGAGGGGGGAGGACGCAAGAGTTCGTGCCGTCGCCGCCCGCGACGGACTGTCCGTCGAAGAGATTCATGCACGTATGCGCGCACAGGGGCCGTATCCGAAAGAGGATGGGGGAAAATTCGTCCTCGTCAAAAACGACGGAAGCAAAGACGAACTCCTTGCGGCGGCAAGGGACGCTCTCAAAAAATTGGGACTTTGAAACGGGAAGATATTTTCCGAAATCTCATAGAAAAGTCTTGACGAACGAGAGGGAACGCGCTATAATGTAAGCGAAGATAGGGGAGTAGTTCAATGGTAGAGCAACGGTCTCCAAAACCGTCTGTTGCGTGTTCGAGTCGCGTCTCCCCTGCCAAAAAAACCTGCTTTGTGCAGGTTTTTTTGATAGGGTCAGGCGCGGATCGAAAGGGATGGGGATCCCCGAAAAAGCCGCTGCGAAAAGAAATTCAATAAGTCCACAGACGGTTTGCGGATTTTTTTGGGGAGGAAGTCGCGTCTCCCCTGCCAAAAAGCAACCCGCTGTGCGGGTTGCTTTTTGATAGATTACGAACGACTTCTGCGTAGAAAGTAAGGAGGGACATTATGGAACATAGAGGTACCAAAGTATTGGAAACGGCGCGCCTTGTATTGCGTCCGTGGAAGGCAAGCGACGCCGACGAGGCGTTCGCGCATTGGATGAACGACCCCGAAGTCACAAAATTTTTGACGTGGACGCCGCACGGCGATATTTCCGTCACGCGCGCACTCCTCAAAGTGTGGGAGAAAGAATACGCCTCTCCCGATATTTACCATTGGGCGATCGTTTTGAAAGAGGGGAATATCCTCATCGGGGATATCATCGTCATGCACGCGGACGATTATCAGGAGATGGGCAAACTCGGCTATTGCATGGGCAAGGCATGGTGGGGGAAGGGCATCATGACGGAGGCTCTCTCAGAAGTACTGCGCTATTGCTTTGAGGAAGTGGGGTTCTATCGCATCGACGGAACGCATGCGGCGAAGAACATCGGCTCCTCCCGCGTCATGGAAAAATGCGGTCTGAAATATGAAGGGACGCGGAGAAGCTATTTCCGCCTTCTCTCCACGGGGGAGCGCGTCGATATTGTCCAGCGCGGCATTTTGCGCGAGGATTATTTTGCCAAAAATTCGCAGCCCGAGAGGAAATCCGCGTCATGCTGAGCCGAATTGCAATTACGCAGTCCATGCGAGAAATTCCCCGAAGCATCCCCCTGATACGAAGTCCACTTGGCTTCCCCTTTGTAAGGGGGAAGCTGTCACGCTCTGCGTGACTGATGAGGGTTGGGTTCCAATGACTCTCCCGCGTCATCCCTTCCTCATCTCGACGCCGCGCTGCCCATCTGGCGGCGGCGGAGACACCTACAAACCCACCATGTCACATTGAGAGGGGATCTCCTCACTTCGTTCGAGATGAGGGTGGGGGTGGTTCCCGCGTCATGCTGAGCCGAATTGCAATTACACAGTCCATGTGAAAAATTCTCCGAGGCATCCTCTGATACGAAGTCCACTTGGCACTCTTGCCCACCCCTTGAGGGGTGGGTGTCGCTTTCGCCTCGGAATGAGGACGGGATACGTAAAAAACACATGGGTTACGGCACCTACAACTTGCCCCCTCCGTGGGAGGGGGTAGGGGGTGGGGCGTCCCGCGTCATGCTGCCCCGACCGCGGCTTCTATTATTTATCGAAGGTCGGCACGAAGTAGCCGATCGGGCAACCGCGTCATGCTGAGCTTGTCGAAGCATCCCCTAAAACGTAAGTCCGCCCCAATCTCTTGACTTTTTACAGCAGGTTTGTTAAAATGTCCCATGTGGAAAGTTTGAAACAAGTCATCCTCTACACCGACGGCGCGTGTTCGGGCAATCCGGGTGCGGGCGGATGGGGCTGTGTCCTCATCTACGGAGAGCACAAGCTCGAACTCTCGGGGGGCGAAGAGGAGACGACCAACAACCGAATGGAACTTCTCGCCGTCATCGCGGGGCTTGAACGTCTCAAATATCCCTGCGCCGTGACTGTCTACAGCGATTCCGCCTATACGGTAAACGCCTTCGAGGAAGGCTGGGTGTATGGCTGGGAGAAGACGGGCTGGAGAAAGGCTGATAAAAAGCCTGTGCAAAACGACGACCTTTGGAAGCGGCTCCTTGCCTTGACGAGGGTCCACAAGGTCACCTTCTGCAAAGTAAAGGGGCATGCGGACGACGAACTCAACAACCGCTGCGACGCTCTCGCCCGCGCCGCCATTCCAAAGCCTTTGCCCGCTCCGACGGAGACGGAGACATCTTCCGCAAATAAAAGTGCGGAAGATGATGTATAATATAGAAGAAACGCATGGAGAGGGAAGAAAAGCACAACCGCACCGCACTCTGGCGGGTCATACACATCTTGGGGATCGCCCTGGCCGCCGCTGCGACGGAGGTCTTTTTACTACTTTCTCTCAATTTTTATCGTGGAAGCTTAAAGCCCGTCTACTATCTTCTCGCTGTCATCGGAGGAAGTATTCTCAACGGTGCGGTCCTCATCACCGATTATATCTCCTATTTCCTCAAAAAACAGGTCGTCTACAAATTTTGCATCACCCTCTATGTGATGGCGGTCTTTTTTGCCGTCACCGCCTATATTCTCATCCGCACGGGATTTTTCGACATCATGCGGGATGAGGAACTGCTCGAGGATTTTCTCCGCAAATCGGGCTGGTGGATGTATATCATCTTTGTTCTTCTGCAATTTTTACAGGTTGTCCTGCTTCCCATTCCAAGCACCGTCACCGTCGTCGCGGGGGCCGCGCTCTTCGGCCCGCTCATCGGGAGCCTTCTGAGCCTTCTCGGCATCGTCATCGGCTCCCTCGTCGCCTTCCTCATCGGGCGGTATGCGGGCATCCGCGTCGTCTCGTGGCTTATCGGCAAGGAGACTTTGGAGAAATGGCTGAAAAAGATCAAGGGGAAAGACAAACTGCTCCTTTCCGCGATGTTCCTACTTCCCGTCTTTCCGGACGACGTCCTGTGCTTTGTCGCGGGCATGTCGTCGATGTCCCTTCTCCTCTTCCTCGCCGTCATCCTTATCTCCCGCGTCCTCGCCATCTTTACGACGAGCTATTCGATCACCCTCATCCCCTTCAATACCTGGTGGGGGCTGATGATCTGGGGGATCCTTCTTGTCCTCGTCATCATCCTCTTTGTATTCCTCTATAAAAAGTCGGACGCCATCCTCGGCTGGTTCGAGAAGAAATTCCACCGCGAAACGCGCGTGAAAGAAAAGACGGAGAAGGACGAATTTACGATGGAAGTTGTCGGCCCGGACGGAGCCATCGTCTCCAAGGGGGTCAAAAAGGAGGGGGAGGAAGAACCTCCCAAAGAACTTCCTCCGAAGGAATGATGCATAAAAGAAATTTCGGCACGAGAACTTTTCTTAAGTCTCATGCCGTTTTTTTATACAAAAAAGGCAAAGTTGCGGCCGCTTGGAAATATTTTCAAAGAAAATATTCGAATGTCCTTGATTTTCGTGGAAATTTGAGTATAATGGTATGCGGTAGAAATTGGAATTTTTTCGGTTTCAGTGAGGTAACTATGGATCGGATCACATTGCTCCGCGAGAGGAAAAACAGTTTGAAAAAAGCGGGGTCGGATGTGCGGGCGGAGATCGCGTCTCTCGTTGACGAGGACAGCTTTGTCGAACTTTCCGCCTTCAGCTATTCCAAGGATGAACTGTTCGGGGAAGAGGCCCCGGGCGAAGGCGTCGTAACGGGCTATTGTACCGTCGGCGGCTACGGCTACTATTTGGTCGCACAGAACTTCGAAGTTTCCTTCGGCGGACTGTCCAGGGCGAACTGTGAAAAGATCGTAAAGACGCTCTCCGCCGCAGAGAAAAACGCGACCCCCGTCATCTATCTCCTTCATTCGCACGGCGTGCGCGTGGGCGAGGGGGTGAACGTCCTCGAGGGGATCTCCGAGCTTTTGACGAAAGTCTCTCAGCTCAAGGGCTGTATTTTGCAATTTGCGATCATCGAAGGGGAGGTGTATGGCTCTTCCGCCGTCCTCGCATCCCTTTGCGACGTCGTCCTCTTCCAAAAGGATGCCGCGCTGTGTCTGACTTCTCCCTTCGTACTCTCCGCGAAGGCGGGCAAAAATCTCAAGGCTTCAGAAGTGGGCGGATATAATGCATTATCCAATACAAATCTTCCCGCCGTCCAGGTGAAAGACATGCGCGAGGCGGCCTCCTGCATTCTTCGTATTTCCGACCTTGTCGGCCTCACCGTCACCCCCGCAGAGCTGAACGAACCCGCTCCCGCGCTGAACAGCAGCGTCACGGCGGAGGGGATGGAAGGTCTACTCGAGGGTGCGGTCGAACTCGGTGCAAACGGACACAGGGAGGTCAGGACCCTGCTCGGCCGTCTCGGCGGCATTGCCGTCGCGGCCGTCATCTTCGACAACGTCCGTCTCGGCGGCGGTGCGCTCGGGAAGATCGCTTCCTTTGCGCAGTTTGCAGCCGACCGCGACCTTCCGCTCGTCCTGTTTGTAGACTGCGCGGGCGTCGAAGAGGATATAAATGTTGCAAACGGCACCCTTCTTCGGGACATTGGCGAATACCTCCTCGCACTCGGAAATGTGGAAATGGGCAAGATCGCCGTCGTCTGGAACAGGGCCGTCGGTCTCGGATATTCCCTCTTTGCTGCGAAGAGCGCGGGCTTCGACTATTCCTTCGCGCTCGCCAATGCCCGCATCTCCCTGTTTGAAGAGGAGAAGGGGGCGGAGATCGAATTCGGCGGAAAGGATGCCGAGAAGCTGCAAAAGGTGTATGCGGAGGAGAACGCCGATCCTTTCCATGCGGCGAAGGGCGGCTACCTCGACGACATCGTGGAACCGCAGTTCTTGAAGCAATATCTCATTGCGTCCCTTCAGACGCTCATAAGGTGAAAGGATGAAAGACGCACTCTTGCTATTCGACGGATTTCATATCGAGGGCGGCCTCGGCTCGGCGGCGTTCTACGCCGTGTTCGGGCTGCTCTTCGTCTTTGCCGGGATCGTGCTTCTCGTGGGGATCCTCTCTCTCATCGGCCTTATTATGAAGAAGACGGGCGCGAGAAAGAACACGAAGTCAAAAGCGTCCCCGCCCGCCGAGACGCAGCCTCTTCCCGAAATCGAGGCGGGGATCCCGCCCGAGGTCGTCGCCGCCATCACTGCGGCCATCGCAGTGTATACAGAGGGGGAGACCGCAAAATGCGACTTTGTCGTTCGGCGCATCAAAAGATTATAAAGGGTATAAGGAGTGACCATTATGCGTAATTTTATCATTACAGTTGACGGAAAACAATATGAAGTCGGCGTCGAGGAGGTTGGGGTGACCGCTTCTCCCGTCGCCGTAGAGTCCACCCCTTCGGCGGCTCCCGAAAAGAAGCCCGCCGCGGTCGGGAAGGGGACGAAGGTCCTCTCGCCCTTCCCCGGACTCATCAAAAATCTCTTGGTCGCAAACGGTACCCCCGTAAAGAAGGACCAGCCCATCCTCGTTCTCGAGGCGATGAAGATGGACAACGACATCACCGCTCCCTGTGACGGGGTAGTAACATTCAATGTCACAAAGGGCGCGAACGTCGAATCGGACGCAATCCTTGCCGTCATCGGATGATTGGAGAGGGGTATGCAAAGCAGTTTGATCGCACTCAACGTGGGTGATATCTTCTCCAATCTGTGGGGATCGATGGGGCTTTCGCAGGGAGGGCATTGGCAGAATTGGGTCATGCTCGCGATCTCCTTCGTACTTTTTTTCCTCGCGATCGTGAAAAAGTATGAACCCATGCTTCTTCTTCCCATTGCATTCGGGATGTTCCTCATCAACCTTCCCGGTGCGGAGAGCGTCCTCTGGGGGAAATACACGACCCCTGATCTCGGCTATACCCTCGGCGTCACCCAAGACGGCGCAAAGGAATTTGTGGGCGTTTACCAAAACGCCGCAGGCGAACTCATCTATCTCCGAGATGGATTTTTGCAAAACATCGAGACGGTCATCGGGAATGACACTATCGTCACGAGCATGGTAAACTTTTACGGAAGTTTCGAAAATTTGCAAAACGGCATCCTCTCGCAGATGTCGTATGCTGATTTTACTTCCTTCTATTCGCTCACCGGCTATATTCAAGGCACGGTTGCAAACGGTGTCACGACTTTTACAAGTAGCTCCGTTATTATCAGCGAGGCGTACGAAGCGGTGACAGAGAGAGGGCTTCTATGGTATCTCTACTACGGCGTGGATAAGGTCATCTACCCGCCGCTCATCTTCCTCGGCATCGGCGCGATGACCGACTTCGGCCCGCTCATCGCAAACCCGAAGAGCATGCTCATCGGCGCGGGTGCCCAGCTCGGCATCTTCGTCGCCCTCTTCGGCGCGATCCTCATCGGCTTTACGGGATCGGAAGCGGCGGCCATCGCCATCATCGGCGGCGCGGACGGACCCACCGCCATCTATGTCTCCAAGATGCTCGCCGAAAATTTGATCCCGACCATCGCCATCGCGGCCTATTCCTACATGGCCCTGATCCCCGCCATACAAAAGCCCATCATGCGGCTGCTCACGACGAAGAAGGAGCGCATGATCCGCATGAAGCCCTTGCGCCAAGTCTCGAAAGTGGAGAAGATCATCTTCCCGATCGTCGTGACTTTGGTCGTGGGACTACTTCTTCCCGACGCCATTCCGCTCCTCGGCATGCTCATGCTCGGGAATCTCTTCCGCGAATCGGGCGTCGTCGAGCGGCTCTCCTCGCAGGCGCAGAACGGCCTCATCAACACCATCACCATCTTCCTCGGCATTGCCGTCGGCTGCAAGGCAAAGGGAAGCATCTTCCTCGCACCCACGACGCTTGGCATCCTCGCGATCGGCATCTTCGCCTTCTACTGCGGGACGATCGGCGGCATTCTCACGGCAAAGGTCATGTGCAAGGTGACGAAGGGGAAAATAAATCCACTCATCGGTTCCGCGGGCGTCTCGGCCGTGCCCATGGCGGCACGCATCTCCGAGGAAGTCGGAAGGGAGACGGATCCCTCCAACCATCTTCTCATGCACGCAATGGGCCCCAATGTCGCGGGCGTCATCGGCTCTGCACTCGCCGCAGGTATGCTCCTCGCATGCTTCGGCTGAAAATTTTGACATCTCTGCCCGTCTAAAACGGAATATCTCATAAGGGAAACTATCATGGCAAAAAAAGTAATGATCATGGATACCATTCTGCGCGATGCACACCAGTCGCAGGCCGCGACCCGCATGCGCACCGAGCAGATGATCCCCGTTCTCTCTCAGCTCGACGAGGTCGGCTACTATTCCCTCGAGGGATGGGGCGGCGCGACCTTCGATACCTGCATGCGCTTTTTGAATGAGGACCCGTGGGAACGCCTCCGCACTCTCAAAAAATATCTCAAAAAGACGCCCATCCAGATGCTTCTGCGCGGGCAGAACCTCCTCGGTTACCGCAACTATGCGGACGACCTCGTGGATAAACTCGTCGATAAGTGCTTCGAAAACGGCATCGGCGTCATCAGGGTCTTTGACGCTTTGAACGATCCGCGCAACATCGAGGCCTCAATGAGGGCCATCAAAAAGTACGGCACCCCAGTCGGCGGCGTCTGCGAGGCGGCCATCTCCTACACGACAGGCCCAGCTTACAGCCTAGAATATTTTGTGAACCTCGCAAAGACGTACGAGAGCATGGGGGCGGACAACATCTGCATCAAGGATATGGCGAACCTTCTGCTTCCGTTCGACGCATTCGAGCTTGTGACGGCTTTGAAGAAGGCACTCCGCCCTGAAACGAAGTTACACCTTCACACGCATAACACGACGGGCACGGGCGATATGGTCAATTTAATGGCCATACAGGCAGGGGTAGACATCGTCGATACCGCGCTCTCGCCCCTCGCGAACGGGACATCCCAGCCCGCGACGGAATCGCTCGTCGCAACGCTCAAGGGGACGGAGTACGACACGGGCATCGACCTCGAAAAGCTCATCCCCATCGCCGCCCACTTCAAAAAAGTCGCGGCCGAACTCGAAAAAGATGGTTCCCTGAACCCGAAGGTAAGGCAGGTGGACGTCAACACGCTCATCTATCAGGTGCCGGGCGGCATGCTCTCCAACCTCATGAATCAGCTCAAGAAAGCGGGCAAGGAGGATAAACTTCCCGAAGTTTTGGCCGAAGTCCCGAATGTCAGACGGGATTGCGGCTATCCGCCCCTTGTCACACCCTCCTCGCAAATCGTCGGCACACAGGCCGTGATGAATGTCGTCATGGGCGAACGGTATAAGATGGTCACGAAGGAGACCCGCGACCTCTTTGCGGGCAAGTACGGCCGCGTGCCCATGCCCATCAACGAGGAAGTAGCTGAGAAAGTCTTAAAGGGGGAAAAACGCATCACCTATCGCCCTGCGGACGATCTCGAACCCGAATACGAAAAGCTCAAGCAAGAGGTGGTGGAGAAGGGCTTCTACACGCAGGAAGAGGACGTTCTCTCCTACGCTTCCTTCCCCGAAGTTGCCGAAAACTTCTTCAAATGGAGAAAGGCAAGGGACAAGGGCGTGGACAGCGACCTCGCAAAAGGGGGAGTGTATCCCGTATAATACAAGGCGAGGGTGCAATGCCCTCGCTTCCGTTTAAGGATATTTATGCGCAAAGTCATCATCGGCGGGGGAGCGGCGGGCCTCATGGCGGCGTACGCTTCGGCGAGTAGCGGCAATGAGACCATCCTCCTCGAGAAAAACGAAAAACTCGGAAAGAAGCTCTATCTCACGGGAAAGGGGCGGTGCAACCTCACGAATGACTGCCCGCCCGACGAATTTTTGCAAAATATCGTCCGCGGAGCAAAGTTTCTGACGGGGGCGATCTACCGCTTTTCGCCCGACGATCTCATGTGCCTCATGGAGGAACAAGGCCTCGCCCTCAAGACGGAGCGCGGGGGACGCGTCTTTCCCGCATCCGACCATGCGAGCGATGTGACAAAGACACTCGAAAAAGCGTGCAAAACGGCGGGCGTTGATATCCGTTTGAACACCGAAGTCTTGAAAATCGACATTTTGGATGGTACTGTGCGTGGCATAGTAACGCAAAATGAGTATCTTCCCGCGGATGCAGTCATCGTTGCAACGGGGGGACTTTCCTATCCCTCTACGGGATCGACGGGAGATGGGTATCGCTTTGCCGAAGAGGCAGGGCACACTGTGCAGACACCCGTCCCGTCGCTCGTCGGATTGGAGACGGAAGGGCTGTCCTCAGCGCAGGGCGTGAGCCTCAAGAACGTCGTCCTCACCGCAAAAAGAGGGGGCAAGGTCATCTTTTCACAGCTCGGCGAACTGCTCTTCACGCATTTCGGCATCTCCGGTCCGCTCGTTTTGACGCTCTCCGCCGAGGTGAACCGCATCCCCATGGAGGAGATAACGCTTCTTCTCGACTTCAAACCCGCACTCGACGAAAAGACATTGGACGCACGGCTTATAAAGGACCTCGAGAATCGGCGCAACGAGCAAATAAAGAGCGTGATGCGCGGTCTTTTGCCCGCGGGCGTCATCCCGCTCGTCCTCAAAGAGGCGGAGATCGACATGGAAAAGCGCGCCAACGCGCTCACAAAGGAGGAGAGGCGGCGTCTCCTTTCCGTCCTGAAGGCATTCAAGATCAAGCCCCAAGCACTCCGTGGATTTTCGGAGGCGGTCGTAACTTCGGGCGGCGTGACGCTTGCCGAAGTGGATCCCAAGACGATGGAGAGCAAGAAGGTAAAGGGATTGTACTTTGCGGGGGAAGTCCTCGACGCCGACGCATATACGGGCGGATTCAACCTCCAGATCGCATTTTCCACGGGATACGCGGCGGGAAAGGCTTGATATACACCGTTTTGCACGGTACTATGCGTGACATAGCATTGTCGGATCAAGCAAAAACAATATCATAAATTTTGCACTACACTTTGACATTTCGCGCCCCGTGCGCTATAATCATAAAGATAACATTCATGGGAGAGGCATATGGTAGTCATTCGCGGAGCAACCACGATACCCGAAGATACGTCCGATGAGATCAAGCGGGCGGTGGAGGAGCTTTTGGAGCAGATCGTCAGCTGCAACCATCTCATCAAAGATGAGATCGTGAGCATCGTCTTTTCAAGTACTTCGGATATCCATTCCTATTATCCCGCAAAGGCGGCTCGGGAGGCGGGATACATGAGCTGTTCCCTCTTTTCCGCAATGGAGCCGGATATCGATGGGGGCCTCCCGCTCTGCATCCGCGTCATGATCTTCGTGGAGACGAACATCATGCCCCGCCACATCTATCTTCGCGGTGCGAAAGTCCTTCGCAAAGACCTCACGCGTATCTTCAACGTTGCGATCGACGGCCCTGCGGGGAGCGGGAAGTCCACCGTCGCAAAACTTCTCGCAAAAGACTACAACATTCTGCATCTCGACACGGGGGCGATGTATCGGGCATGCGCCCTGAAAGTTCTCGAAGCGGGCGTTGACGTCGAGGATGAGACCGCCATTGTTGATCTGATGCGCGATACCACCATAGATGTCGAGTTCAAAGACGGGATGCAGGTCACCCTTCTCGACGGGGAGGACGTCTCCGAAAAGATCCGCCTTCCGCACGTCTCCATGGCCGCTTCCTCCGTCTCCAAACATCCCAGCGTGCGCATGCACCTCGCCGAAAAACAACGTCAGATCGCCCATAAGATGAGTTGTGTCCTCGACGGGCGGGACATCGGGACCTTCGTCCTTCCCGACGCAGATTTCAAATTCTATCTCACGGCCACCCCCGAAGTTCGGGCAAGAAGGCGGTTCGAGGAACTCAAAAAGAAGGGCATCGAGGTGGATTTCGAAAAGCTCAAAGAGGAGATCGTCGCCCGTGACGAGCAGGACATGGGCAGAAAGATCGCTCCCTTGAAGCTCGCCGAGGATGCGACGCTCGTCGACACCTCGGATATGACGATCGAGGAGGTCGTCTCCTTCCTCAAAAATAAGATGCAGGAGAAGATCTGATGGCAGACGGCATCGTGCCCGAAGAGAAAAAGCCGACACGGGCGGAGAAAAGGGCCGCCCGCAAGGCGAAGATCAAACAAAAACGCCTGGACGCCAACAAGAAGCCGCGTCTGTTTACGGTCAAAAAGGACGGCCGCCACATCTGCAGGTTCGAAAGTTTCCTGCATGCCGTTCTCGGATTTTTCCACATGCTCATCTTCCCTTACCGCATCCACGGGAACAAGAAGATGAAGAAGGGCGCGTGCATCTTCGTGGGCAACCACTACCACATGCTCGACATCTTCTATCCCGTCCGGACGACATGGGAGGGGATCCATTACATCTGCAAGAAGTCGATTCTGGAAGCGCCCATTCTCTGGAAGTGGGGAAAGCGCATCGGGGCGATCGGCGTCGCAAGGGACGGCTCGGATATCCGCGCCCTCATGGAGGCCGTACGCGTCCTTAAAGCGGGGGATAAACTCTGCATGTTCCCCGAAGGGACACGCAACCGCACGGGCGGGGATGAATTTCTGCCCTTCCAGGGGGGAGCGGCGATGCTCTCCGTCAAGACGAAGGCACCCATCATTCCCTTCGTCATCACCCGTCCGCCCAAGCCCTTCCACATCACACATGTCGTGTTCGGCGATCCCGTCGAATTTCCCGAATATTATGACCGTAAGGTGACGCCCGAAGAGTACGATGCCCTTGACGAAAAACTCCGCGAGCATATGTATAAACTTCGCGATGACTTCCGTGCCGGCCGCAAGAAGGGGAAGAAGTGAAGGTATACCTCTCCAAACACGCGGGATTTTGCAGCGGCGTCAAGCGCGCCGTCGAGACCGCACTCTCCGTCCCCGCAGAAAACACCTTTGTCCTCGGCGAACTCATCCACAACGAGGCTGTCGTTCAAAAGATCCAAGAGCGTGGGATCAGGACGGTGCAAAGCGTCGGGGAGGTCCCCGCAGGCGGACGGCTTCTCATCCGCTCGCACGGCGCGCCGCCCTCCGTCTTTGAAGAATGTCAAAGGCGCGGCATCGAGACCGTAGACTGCACATGTCCCTTCGTCGCAAGGACGCAAAAGATCGTAGAGAAGATGGCCGCGGCGGGGAAGAGCATCGTCATTGCCGGGGACGCCTCCCATCCCGAAGTGAGATCTCTTGTCGGTTGGGCGGGGGGAGGGGCCTGCGTTGTCGCCTCGGAGGAAGAGGATCTCTCCGATTTGCAGGGAAAAGAGGTCGTTTTGGTAGCTCAAACCACCTTTTCGGAGAAATTATTTTGCAAAATAGGGGAAAATCTTCAAAAAGTGGGCCTCAAAACAGTTGAGATTTTTCCGACGATTTGTTATACTACTACTTGTAGGCAACGTGAAGCTGTGCTTTTGGCGCGCACATGTGATGCGGTCATCGTCATCGGCGGGACAAAGAGCAGCAACACAAAACGTCTCGGCGAACTCGTATCGACAGAGGGGAAGGAGGTTTTCTTCATCCACGATGCAGATACGTTCGAATATGAAAAAATCAATTTTTTTGATAGGGTAGGCGTCATTGCGGGAGCGAGTACTCCCGATTGGGTCACCCGGGAGGTTCTTTTCAAGATGGCTGAAAACAAGGCGGAAGTACTGGAGACCGAAGTTCCCGCAGAAGCGGACGAGGTCAAAGTGGAGGCAGAGGAGACGGCAGTCGCCGAAGAAGTGGCAGAGGTCACCGAAGAGGTGAAGGAAGCTACCGAAGAGGTCAAGGAAGAAGTCGTCGCCGAGCCGGAAAAGGAAGTCGAGGCACCCAAGGCCGAAGA
This sequence comes from uncultured Clostridia bacterium, assembly GCA_947629675.1. Taxonomy (GTDB): domain Bacteria; phylum Bacillota; class Clostridia; order Christensenellales; family Borkfalkiaceae; genus Gallimonas. The sequence goes on along the minus strand of CANREM010000011.1, from coordinate 33,233 downwards.
GGTAAAGCCCGTGGCCGAAGAGACGCAGGCGGAACAGCCCGCAAGGCCCAACTCCGCGATGGACAAGGTCCTTGCCGAGATCGACCGCGAAGAGCGGTACAGAAAGGGGCAAGTGATCAAGGTCCGCATCGTCTCCGCGACGGATGAAGGGATCTTCGTCTCGGGTTCGGGAAAACTCGAGAACAGCATCCCCAAAGCCGAACTCGACTGCGAAGAGTACGACCGCAAAGTATATGAAGAGAAGGCAAAGGCCGGCGAAGAGATCGAAGTCATGGTCACCGCCGTCCGTCCCACGCAGCTTTCCCAGAAACTTGTGAAAAAGCTCAAGGAAGAGGAAGCGATGCTCGAGGACATCAAGGCAGGCAAGGAATTCTCCGTCGTCTGCACGGATGTCAACAAGGGCGGCCTCACCGCAGAGCTTGGCACCTACCTCGTCTTTGTTCCCCGCCGCGAGATCCGCATGGGATATGTCGCAGACCTCGAAAAGTACAAGGGCAAGACGTTGCGCTTAAAGCTCCTCGAGATCCGCACCGAGCGCAGGAAGGAGATCATCGCTTCCCAGCGCGTCGTCCTCGAAGCAGAGCGCGCAGAGCGCGAAGCTGCCAAAGCCGCCAAGGAAGAGAGCTTCTTTGCTTCCATCCATGTCGGCGACGTCGTCGAGGGCAGAGTGGAGCGCGTGACCTCTTTCGGCGCATTCGTCTCCGTCAACGGGTTCGATTGCCTCGCACACATCTCCGACCTCAGCTGGACGGGTGTGAAGTCGGTCACCGACGTTCTCGAGATCGGCAAGCACTACGAATTCCAGGTCCTCAGGATCGACGAGACGAACAAGAAGGTCTCCATCGGTTATAAACAGCTTCAGCCTCAGCCCTGGGATCTCGCCGCCGAGAAATATGCGGTGGGCGACGTCATCCACGGCAAGGTCGTCCGCATCGTTCCCTTCGGCGCGTTCGTCGAGATCGAAAAGGGCATCGACGGCCTCGTGCATGTCTCCCAGATCTCCCACGAATGGCTGGAGAATCCCACGAGCGTCCTCACGATCGGCGAAGAGGTGGATGCGCAGATCCTTGCGTTCAGCCCCGCAGAGCATAAGATCACCCTCTCCATCAAGGCTCTTCAGCCCCGCCCCGAGTATGAACCTCGTCCCGAACGGGAAGAGAACCGTCCCGTGAAGGTGAAGAAGGCGAGCCGCCGCGGCGCGGCTTCCGAGGATGAGGAAGAAGAATACAGAGAATGGAAGGAAGGTGGCTCCTTCGGTGCATCCATCTCCGAACTGCTCGGCTCCGACGACGAGAAAAATTAAATTGAAAATCACGAGAAAATCCGCTTGACGGCGGATTTTTTTGTTTATATATAACAAGGAAAAAAATTTATTCATAAGGAAGCATTCGTATGGCAAGACAAGGCAATATCAAAATTTCCAGTGAAAACATGATGCCCATCATCAAGAAGTGGCTGTACTCCGAGAAGGATATCTTCCTTCGCGAGATCGTCGCCAATGCCTCGGACGCGATCACAAAACTCAAAAAGCTCATCTCCATCGGCGAGGCGAAGGAGGAGGGGGCATACAAGATCGTCGTCACCGCCGACGAAAAGGCGGGGACGCTCACCGTCGAAGATAACGGCATCGGCATGACGGAAGAGGAGGTCGAGACCTACATCACGCAGATCGCATTCTCGGGTGCGGCGGACTTCCTCGAAAAGTACGAAAAAGCGGGCGGTGACGGCATCATCGGGCACTTCGGTCTCGGATTCTATTCCGCCTATATGGTCTCGGACGACATCGAGATCTTCACAAAGTCCTATAAAGAGGGCGCGAAGGGAGTCCGCTGGGAATCGGACGGCGAGAGTGTCTACACGATCGAAGAGTGCGAAAAAGAGACGCGCGGAACAAAGGTCGTGATGCACATCTCCGAAGAGGAGAAGGAATTTTTGAAGGAAGCGCGCATCCGCGAGCTTCTCGAAAAATATTGCTCCTTCATGCCCTATGAGATCTATCTCGACCCCAAAGGGGAAGAGGACAAGCCCGTCAACACGCCCTTCCCGCTCTATCTCAAACAACCCAAGGACTGCACGGAGGAGGAATACAAGACATTCTACCGCGAGACCTTCCATGACTATGAGGAGCCGCTCTTCTGGATCCACCTCAACATGGAATATCCTTTCCGTCTGAAGGGCATCCTTTATTTCCCCAAAGTGAGAAAGAAGGTGGAACTTGAGCGCGGCAAGGTCAAGCTCTATTGCGATCAGGTGTATATCGCGGACAACATCAAGGAGGTCATCCCCGAATTTTTGATGCTCCTGAACGGCGTCATCGATTGCCCCGATATCCCCCTCAACGTCTCCCGCTCCTTCCTGCAAAATGACCGCGAGGTGCAGAAGATCGCAAAATATATCACGAAAAAGGTGGCCGACCAGCTCTGCGACCTCTTCAGAGGCGACCGCGAAAGATATGAGGCATGCTGGAAAGATCTTGCGACCTTTGTAAAATTCGGCTGCATCAAGGATGACGAATTCTACAAAAAGGTAAAGGAGATCATCCTCTATAAGAACCTTGCGGGAGAGTACCGCCCGCTCGAGAGTTTCTTCGGCGAAGAGGTCTCCCCCGAGGACGCCAAGGCGGGCAAAGAGCCGGAGACCGTCTACTATATCTCGGATGAAAACAAACAGGCGCAGTACATCGAGATGTTCAAGGAGGCGGGCCTCGACGCCATCCGCTGCGACACCTACATCGACCCGCATTTCATCAGCTACATCGAGTATAAGATGCCCACGCGCGTGAGATTCCTCCGCATCGATGCGGACATCGCGGGAGCATTGAAGGAGGAGGGGGAGGAGGACAAAGCCGTCCTCGAACTCTTCCAAGAGGCCCTCAAGGATAAAAAGGTGACCGTAAAGACGCAGAAGCTGAAAAACAGCGCGTATCCCGCCGTCATCAATGTATCCGAATTCATGCGCAGGATGTCGGAGATGAACAGCTTCTACGGCATGGACGGCATGGAGCAAGAGGTGACCCTCGTGGTCAACACGGGGTGTGAGGCAGTCTCTTCGCTCAAGGATGCAGGTGAAGGGGAGAAAAAGGCGGCCGCGGAATACATCTACCTTCTCGCACTCATGAATTACCGTCCACTCACCCCCGAAGAGCTGTCCGCATTCACTTCGGCGAGCATCCGCTACATGCAAAGCTCTTTGAAAAAGAATTAAATTTTTTTCGGTTGGGTATTGACAATCTTTGTCAATGCTGATAAAATGTATAATGTTGCGCGGATATACAGGCGCAAATGATAGGAGGTAGTATTGTGAACGGAACTGTAAAATGGTTCAATGACGGCAAGGGATACGGCTTTATCTCCAATGATGAAGGCGGAGACGATATCTTCGTACACTTCTCGGCGATCCAGGCGGATCCCGGTGTTTTCCGTACATTGAAGGAAGGCCAGAAGGTCACCTTCGACGCAGAACCCGATCCCAAGGACAGCGGGAAACTCCGTGCTGTCAATGTTGTAGTTGTCTCTTAAAATTCAACGAGAACACAAAAAAGCGCGTCGCCGAGGGCGACGCGCTTTTACGTTTCAAAGATGGTTTCGCTTGCTCATTCTGCCGGCTTCGTAAGCTGGGCATACTGTGTCAAAATGGCATCGCGGATGCGTTCACGGGTCTCGGAATTGATGGGGTGCGCGATGTCTTTATATTCGCCGTCCGGCGTCTTGCGGCTGGGCATAGCGATAAATTTTTCCCCGTCGCGTTCGAAGATCTTGATGTCGTGAACAACAAAGCAACCGTCGATCGTGATGGATGCAACCGCACGGAGGATGCCCTCCGTATTCTGCACAAGGCGAATTCGAACATCACCTATTTCCATAAGATTTCCTCCTACTGTTCTGTGTTCAATATATTACCATATTTCACAAAAAATTTCAATAGATTTATTGAAAATTCTTCAGAAAATTTACTAAATTTTCAAGTTTTCACACCATTTTATCACACCGTGACATAGAATGGAGTATGCCATCTTTGGATGTCGCCGAAAAAAAGAGCTACTATTTTATCGGGATCGGCGGAGTGAGTATGAGCGCGCTTGCGTGCCTTCTTCAAGATAAAGGGGCCATCGTGCGCGGGAGCGACGCAGCGGAAGGGGAGTTTACGCGCATTCTGCAAAGACGCGGGATCCCCGTCCATATCGGCGATGAGGAAGAGATCGAAGAGGATGTCGTAGTTTATACGGGCGCGATCGCGGAGGACCACCCGCAACTTATGCGCGCCAAAGCGGCGGGAAAACGCCTTGTCGGCCGCGCGGAGCTTCTCGGGAAGGTGGCGGAGGGATATCCGCACGTCCTGTCCGTTGCGGGCTGTCACGGAAAGACGACCACGTCCTGCATGCTCGCCCACGTCCTGTATGCCGCAAACGCCCCCTTCTGCGCCCATATCGGGGGAGAGGACCTCTCCTTCGGCAACTATTTTTCCGCGGGCGGGGAATATTTCCTGACAGAGGCATGCGAATTCAAGAGAAGTTTTTTGATGCTGCACAGTGAGGTCGCCGTCATCTTGAACTGCGACCGCGACCACACAGACTGCTATGGTTCGGACGAAGAGACCCTCGCCGCATACCGCACCTTCGCCTCGCAGGCAAAAAAGGTCATCGTCTGCGCCGACGATCCCCGCGCCCGCACCATCCCTCATACGCTCTCCTATGGCATAAACGGGGGAGATATTTGCGCGGAGGAAGTCGCCTCCTCTCGGGAACGCTACTCCTTCACCGTGACGGAGCGGGGAAATGCCACCCTTCGCATCACTCTTTCCGTCTTTGGAAAGGTGCATATCTATAACGCCCTCGCGGCATACTCTGCGGCCCGCCTCATCGGGATAAGTCCCGAACGCATCAAAGAAGGGTTGGAGAGCTTTAGGGGAGTGAAGCGAAGATTCGAGAAGGTCGGGACCTTTCTCGGCGTCCCCGTCGTCTGCGACTATGCGCATCATCCGCGCGAGATCGCCGAGACGATAAGGACCGCGGAGCGGCTGACGCGGGGAAGGGTGCGCGTTGTCTTTCAGCCGCACACCTATACGCGGACGCGGGACCTCATGGAGGGCTTCGTCTCCGCATTGAAAAAGTGTCATCGGCCGATCATCTTTGCCACCTATTCCGCACGGGAGAAGTATCTCTTTTCGGGGAGCGCGGCACTTCTTGCCGCAAAACTTCCCGATGCACGCTATGTGCAGAGCGGTGCAAATCTCAAAAAGAGGCTTAAAGAGGAACTATCCGGAGAAGATCTCATCCTCGCGCTCGGCGCGGGGGACATCTACGACATCATAAAGGGCATCCTTGACTGACCCCGCGGGCAAAGGCCTTGGCGGGGTCTTAAATTTTTGCAAAAAACTTTTTCCCCGAAGGGGAAAATTTGCCTGTATCCTATTGAATTCCACCCGTAAATATAGTATAATAAAATTCGGTATATAATGTTTTATACCATTTTATCCGTCAAATAAAAAACCATTGAGCGAAGGAGCAAGGTATGACAAACGAAGAAGAAAGATATCTCGACTTTCCGCTTCATCTCTATCATCAGGGAAACAACGACCGCATCTACGAAATGTTGGGTGCGCACAAAGAAGTTCGCGACGGCAAGGAGGGCTATGTGTTCCGCGTCTGGGCACCCCACGCAAAGAGTGTATCCGTCGTCGGGGATTTCAACGGGTGGAATACGCGCAGTCACTTCATGGAACGCATGATCGACAAAGAGACCTTCGAACTCTTCATCCCCGGTCTCGGCAACTATGATATTTATAAATATTGTATCACGACTGCAGACGGACGGCAGATCTTAAAGGCCGACCCCGTCGCCTTCCACACCGAGACGCCCCCGTGGACCGGCTCCAAGATCTTCGATCTGGACGGTTTCGGCTGGACGGACGGGGAATATTTCGAAAATCTTTCCAAGAAAAATGTCTTTACCTCTCCCATCAACATCTATGAGGTCAACCTTCTCTCATGGCGCAAGCATGCGGGCGGCGGATACTATACCTATCGCGAACTTGCGGACGTCCTCGTCAATTATGTCAAGGACATGGGGTATACGCATGTCGAATTCATGCCCATCACCGAATATCCCTTCGACGGTTCGTGGGGGTATCAGGTGACGGGGTATTTCACCGTGACCTCCCGCCTCGGCACCCCGCACGATTTTATGTATCTTGTGGACTGCTTCCATAAGGCGGGCATCGGCGTCATCCTCGACTGGGTCCCCGCACATTTCCCCAAGGATGCGCACGGGCTGTTCGAATTTGACGGACAGACGCTCTATGAGAGCGGGCAATGGGACCGCATGGAACACAAGAGCTGGGGGACCCGCCGCTTCGACTACGGCAGGAATGAGGTGGTCTCCTTCCTCATCTCGAGTGCATGTCTCTTCTTCGATAAATTCCATGTGGACGGACTGCGTGTAGACGCCGTCGCATCCATGCTCTATCTCGACTACGACAAGGGCTGGGGGGAATGGGTCCCCAATATCTATGGGGAAAACAAGAATCTCGAGGCGATAAGTTTCCTTCGCCGTCTCAACGAGACGGTATTCAAGCGTTTCCCTTACGCCCTCATGATCGCGGAGGAATCCACTGCGTGGGGCGGAGTGACGAAGCCCGCCTCCATGGGCGGTCTCGGCTTCAACTTCAAGTGGAATATGGGCTGGATGAACGATGTTTTATCCTATCTCCACGAGGATCCGCTCTACAGGAGATACCATCACAACAAACTCACCTTCTCGATGATGTATGCCTTCTCCGAAAACTTCGTTCTGCCCATCTCGCACGACGAAGTCGTCTATGGGAAGGGATCTCTCATCAACAAGATGCCCGGAAGTTATGAGGAAAAATTCGCAGGCGTCCGCGCCTTCCTCGGCTATCAGATGGCGCACCCCGGGAAGAAGCTCAACTTCATGGGCTATGAATTCGGGCAGTTCGACGAGTGGAACTACAACACGGGCCTCGAGTTCTATCTCCGCGACCAGTTCGCCAAACACGGCCGTCTTGCCGTCTGCGTAAAGGAGCTGAACGAGTTCTACAAATCGCACCCCGCGCTCTATAGCGTGGAGGACAGCTGGGACGGATTCGAATGGATCTCTCCCGACGATGCGGACAGCAATATCGTCGCCTTCATCCGCCGCGACAGGGAGGAAAACGAAGTCATCGCCGTGACGAGCTTCTCGGGCGGAGATTATTGCAATTACCGCCTCGGCGTCAACAAAAACGGAAAATATAAGGTGGTTTTCTGCACCGACGATACAAAGTACGGCGGGGACGGGAAGGTCACGCACAAGACGCTCATCGCAAAGAAACAGCCCTCTCACGGAAGGCCGTATTCCATCGAACTCTATGTCCCCAAGTTCACGACGCTCTATCTTGTCCGTATGCCCGATGTAAAGAAGGCGGTCGAAGGGGAGGAAGCCTCTGAAAAAGAGGAATGAAATTTTTCGGTAGGTAGGATATGCTGAGAAAGAAAGAATGTGTCGCCATGCTGCTCGCGGGCGGACAGGGGAGCAGGCTGTACGCGCTCACCAACAATATCGCAAAGCCCGCCGTGGCGTTCGGCGCGAAGTACCGCATCATCGACTTCGCGCTCTCCAATTGCATCAATTCGGGGATCGACACGGTGGGGGTACTCACCCAGTACCAGCCGCTCGAACTCAACGAATACATCGGAAACGGCCAGCCGTGGGATCTCGACCGCGCATTCGGCGGCGTCCACATTCTCTCTCCCTATCAGGGGAAGAAGCGTTCCTCATGGTTCGAGGGGACGGCTAACGCCATCTATCAGAATATCGACTTCATGAAGCGGTACGATCCCGACTATATCCTCATCCTCTCGGGGGATCATATCTATAAGATGGACTATGCGAAGATGCTCCGCGCCCACAAAGAGACGGGGGCGGACTGCACCGTCGCCGCCATCGAGGTCCCCGCAAAGGAGGCCTCCCGTTTCGGCATTCTGAATACGCGGGAGGACGGCTCCATCTACGAGTTTGAGGAAAAGCCCAAAGTCCCGAAGAGCAATTTGGCCTCCATGGGCGTGTATATCTTCACGGCGGAAAAGCTCTTCAAGTATCTCGAAGCGGACGACGAGGATCCCGCTTCCTCCAAGGATTTCGGCAAGGACGTCCTGCCAGCCATGCTCGCGGCGGGGGAGAGAATGTTCTCCTACCGCTTCGAAGGATATTGGAAGGACGTGGGAACGATCTCTTCTCTTTGGGAATCCAATATGGACCTTCTCGGCAAGGACCCTGCCTTTGACGTGAGCGATCCCGATTGGAAGATCCATTCGCGCAACCCGCTCGCCCCGCCCGAATATGTCGGGAAGGGTGCGGTCCTCGAAAACTGCATGGTCGCACTCGGCTGTGAGATCGAGGGGACGGTGAAAAACTCCCTGCTCGCTGCGAGCGTTGTCATCGAAGAGGGAGCCGTCGTAGAGGACAGCGTCATCATGGCGGGAACTACAATAAAGAAGGGGGCATGCGTCCGCTATGCCATCATCGATGAGGACGTCACCGTCGGGGAAAATGCTACGGTGGGCGAAGGAGGAGAAAAGATCTCCGTCGCCGTCCTCGGCAAGGGCGTGAAGATCGCCGACGGCGCATACGTCGCAGGCGGGAAAATTCTCGATAAAGATTATTCGGGGGAATAAGCTATGGCACGCTCCACGGTCGGCGTTATATTTTCACACATCAACGATAATAATCTGCCAGAGATCGCAAACCGGCGCACGATGGCGTCCGTTCCCTTCGGGGGAAGATACCGTCTCATCGACTTCGCCCTCTCCAACATGGTGAACTCGGGCGTCACGACAGTGGGCATCGTCGTCAAGAATAACTACCAATCGCTCATCGACCACTTGGGCAGCGGCAAGGAGTGGGATCTCGCGAGGAAGGACGGAGGGATCATTCTGCTTCCTCCCTATTCCGATGAGACGGAGGCACCCTACACGACTCGCCTCGAAGCCCTCATGGGCATCACGGGATTTCTCACCCACAGGACGGAGGAGTACGTCGTCCTCACCGACTGCGACGGCGTCGCCCACATGGACATCGCCGACATCGTCCGCTTCCACGAGGAGAAGAAGGCGGACATCACGATGGTCTACCACGAGGAAGAGGAGACGGGTTCCTCCTACTATATGACCCTTGACCCGGATGAAGATGGAAGGGTGAGGACGCTCGCCATCAACCCGCGCTTTTCGGGCAAAGTCAACCTATATATCAACGTCATGGTGATGAGTAGGGAATTCCTCATCAATACCATACAGGACGCCGTCACCCGCGGATTTTCCAGCTTCGGAAGGGATATTCTGACAAAGAATGTCGGCACCTTGCGCATCTTCGGGTATCGTCATGAAGGGTACTATGCTTCGGTGGCACGTCTGAAAGATTACTATGCACGCAATATGGAACTCTTGGATAAGAAGGTACGCGACGAACTCTTCGGCGCACGCGACATCTATACAAAGGTGCGCGACTCTGCGCCAACGCGCTATCTCACGGGAGCGACCGCTACCAACTCCCTCATCTCGGACGGGTGCGTCATCGAGGGGAGTGTGGAAAACAGCATCCTCTTCCGCGGCGTGAAGGTCGGGAAGGGGAGCGTCGTCAAGAACAGCATCATCATGCAGGATACCGTCATCGGAAGCGGCGTCTCGCTCGAATGTGTCATTACGGATAAGAACGTCGTCATCCGCGACGGCCGCAGGCTCTCGGGCTGTGAGGAGCAGCCCTACTTCGTCCCGAAGGGAAGAATGCTTTGACAGGAATGGGGGATCGTATGGATAATTTTGAAGCATCGGATATCGAGATCGTCAAGGGGGATCGCCCGCTCGTCTCCCCGGCTCCGCCCGCAGAGGTCGTCGTTGAGGCAAAGAGAAAGATCCTCTTCGTCGCCTCCGAGGCCGCGCCCTTCATCTCGACGGGGGGACTTGCCGAAGTTGTCGGCTCTCTTTCCAAGGCGCTCGCAAAAAGCGACGTCTTTGATGTGCGCGTCATGCTCCCGCTCTACCAGGATATCCACAAGGAATACAGGAAGGAATTCCGCTTCCTCGGAAACTTCTATGTCCCGCTCTCCTGGCGCAACCAATACTGCGGGATCTTCGAATACAAGTCGGAGGGCGTGACTTTTTACTTCGTGGATAACGAATACTATTTCAAACGTCCCGGCTGCTACGGCTACTACGACGACGGGGAACGCTTCGCTTTTCTTTGCCGCGCCGTCATGGAGACGATGGGCTTTCTCGGCTTCTATCCCGACGTCCTGCACTGCCACGATTGGCAGGCGGCTCTCGCCGCGATCTATCTCAAGACGACCTACTGCCTTCGTCCCGAATATCGCCATATCCGCGCGGCGTTCACCATTCATAACATAGAATATCAGGGGAAATACTCACTTGAGATCCTCGGAGACCTCTTCGGGCTTTCCGAGCGCGTACGCGACCTTGTGGAATATGATAATTGTATCAACCTCATGAAGGGGGCGATCGAATGCTGCGAGGCCGTGACGACCGTCTCACCCACCTATGCAGAGGAGATCAAAGATCCCTTCTACTCCTACGGGCTGGATCCCATCATCCGCAGAAACGAGGGGAAGCTCTGCGGCATTCTGAACGGCATCGCCCCCGCTGCTTACGACCCTGCGACGGATCGCTCCCTCTTCGCAAATTACAATGCAAGGCATTTGGAAAATAAAGCCGTCTGCAAGGAAGAGCTTCAGAAGATGTTCGCCCTTCCCCAAAAGCCGGATACGCCCGTCGTCGCGATGGTGACCCGCCTCGTCGCGGGCAAGGGGATCGACCTCGTCAAAGAGGTCCTCGAAAAGGCTTTGAAACGCGACATGCAGTTCATCCTCCTCGGCACGGGGGAATCCGCCTACGAGAACTATTTCACCGATCTTGCAAACCGCTATCAGGGAAAGGTGGTCTCCGTCATCTCCTTCAACTCCGACTTGGCAAGAAAGATCTATTCGGGCGCAGACCTCTTCCTCATGCCCTCGAAGAGCGAGCCTTGCGGGCTTGCTCAGATGATCTCCTCGCGCTACGGCGCGGTCGCGCTCGTAAGGGAGACGGGGGGCCTCAAAGACAGCATCACGCCCTACGGCGCAGGGGGGAACGGATTCACCTTCCGCGATTACAATGCAGATGACCTTCTGTATGTCTTGGGCGAGGCGATCGACCTCTATCGGGACAAGAAGAAGTGGGCTACGCTTACAAAGCGTGCGATGCAGACGGATTTTTCTTGGTCCACTTCCTCCAAGTATTATGAAAAGCTCTATCTCGACCTTCTCAAATAATCTCAAAAAGGGATAAAGATATGGATCAACTTACCGAACGGAATGCGGAAAAACTCATCGAAGGGAAGCTCTCCCGATATTTCGGCGTGACGCCGCAGGAGGCCAGCCGCGAACAGGTCTACAAGGCCGTCGTGATGAGCGTCAGGGACATCATGCTCGAGAAGCGTCAACGCTTTCACCTCAAAGTGAAGGGGAGGAAGGCAAAGCGCGTCTATTACCTTTGCATGGAGTTTTTGATGGGACGCTCCCTCAAGAACAGTGTGTATAACCTCGGCATCGAGGATGCCCTGAAGAAAGCTCTCAAGGGCTACGGTCTCACGCTCGAGGACCTCTACGAAGAGGAACCGGACGCGGGTCTCGGCAACGGGGGACTCGGGCGGCTTGCGGCCTGCTTTTTGGACGGCCTTGCCACCCAGAACTACCCTGCGATGGGATTTTCCATCTGCTATCAGTACGGACTTTTCAAGCAGAAGATCGTCGACGGCTGGCAGATCGAGCTTCCCGACGTATGGCTCCCAGGGGGCGAAGCATGGCTCACACAGCGCACGGATAAGCAATTCATCGTCAAGTTTGACGGCGTCCTCGAGGAACGTTGGACGGACCACGGCATGGAGATCGACTATCACGACGCAAAGGAAGTGGAGGCCCTTGCTTATGATATGATGGTTTCGGGCGCGGGAAGTGAAGCGGTGAGCGTTCTTCGGCTCTGGCGTTCGCGCGCCGTCCACCAATTCGATATGCAGCGGTTCTCGCAGGGGGACTACTCCGCCGCGATGCAGGAGGACGCCGACGCCCAGCTCATCTCCAAAGTTCTCTATCCCTCCGACAATCACTATGAGGGGAAATCTCTCCGCTTAAAGCAACAATATTTCCTCGTTTCGGCATCGCTGCAGTGCATCGTCTCCGACCATAAACGCCGCTACGGCTCCCTCACGCTTCTTCCCAGGATAGCGGCGATCCATATCAACGACACCCATCCCGCACTCGCCATTCCCGAACTCATGCGCATCCTCGTGGATGAGAACGGCTTTACTTGGGAGGACGCGTGGAACATCACGACCGCGACCTGCGCCTATACCAACCACACCGTCCTCGCCGAAGCACTCGAGAAGTGGGCGGAGGGCCTCGTCGCACGCAGGCTCCCGCGCATCCACAGTATTTTGAAGGAACTCAACAGACGCTTCTGCGAGGAGCTTTGGAACGCATATCCCGGCGATTGGGATAAGATCTCCCGCATGGCGATCCTCTCGCACAACCTCGTGCATATGGCGAATCTCTGCGTCATGGGTTCGCACCGTGTCAACGGTGTCTCCAAGCTCCACAGCAGGATCATTACAGACAGCATCTTCCGTGATTTTTACGAATACACTCCCGAGAAGTTCACGAATGTCACCAACGGCATCGCACACAGGCGTTGGCTCAACCAATCCAATCCCGAGCTTTGCGCTCTGCTCGACGAGACCATCGGCCCCGGCTATGCAAAGGATGCGGAAAAGCTCGCCGAGTTTGCGAAATTTGCGGATGACACCACCGTTCTCAAACGTCTCGGAGAGATCAAGGCTATCAAAAAGACCCAATTTGCGGAATATGCCAGGAAAACGCAGGGGGCCGTGATCGATCCGAACACGCTCTTCGACGTGCAGGCAAAGCGCATGCACGAATACAAACGCCAGCTCCTCAACGCCCTGCATATCATCAGCGAATACAACGCCCTCAAGGAAGATCCCGACCGCGACGTCCTTCCCAAGACTTACATCTTCGGCGCGAAGGCGGCAGCGGGGTACGAGATGGCAAAGGAGATCATGAAACTCATCTGCTACCTTGCGGAGGACATCAAAAAGCACCCGAAGATCCGCGAAAAGCTCAACGTCGTGTATATGGAGAACTACAACGTCACGATGTCCGAATCCCTCATGCCCGCCACCGAGATCTCCGAACAGATCTCCCTTGCGGGAAAGGAGGCGAGCGGAACGAGCAACATGAAGTTTATGATCAACGGCGCGCTCACGATCGGCACCCTCGACGGCGCGAATGTCGAGATGGCGGAGCGGGTCGGCTCGGACAACATCTTCATCTTCGGCCTCAAGGCAGACGAAGTGAAGGACATCTGGGATCATCGCTACGATTCGAGTGCCTACTACAACCGCAGCCTTGAGATGCGCAAGGTGATCGAATCGCTCATCGCGGGCTTCAACGGCTGTTCCTTTGCGGATATCGCAAACTATCTCCTGCGGCAATCGCCCGTCGCGGATCCCTACATGTGCCTCGCGGATTTCGAACCCTACGTCAGGACGCAGAACGAAATGTCCGGGCTATACAGAACGGATAAACTCTCGTGGAACAGAAAATCGCTTTATAACATCGCGGCGGCAGGGTACTTCTCCGCAGACCGCAGTGTCCGCGAATATGCCGAAAACATTTGGGGACTTGAGCCGATCGATACGAAAATTTGAACGAAGAAGACTTACATATGACCTTTTACTACGACCCATTAGACAGACGCTGTAAGTCAACGACGGGCGCCATTGCCCGCGGCAGCGAAATTACCTTTCATATCTTTCGCGAAGAGAGCGGCAAGGGGGCATCCTTCCCCGCCGAAGTCTGCTATATCGTGATCTATCAGGACGGAAGAAAGGAGACCATCCTCCCCATGGAACGGGTGGAGGACGGCTTTACCATCACCCTCAAATTCAAGTCGGTGGGGCTGTATTTCTACTACTTCACCTTCCCCGAATTCACCTTCCTCGGCTGTGCGAAATTTCGCCGCGCCGCCGTGACGAGCCACCCCGTCAGCTGGCAGATCACCGTCTACGACGAAAATTATCACACCCCCGAATGGTTCAAGGGCGGCCTCATGTATCAGATCTTCCCCGACCGTTTCTGCAAGGATGGGATCAATCAAATCGCGGACTATAAAGTTCTCCGCGAGGATTGGGGGGGATGTCCCACCTTCCGCCCCAACCAATACGGGAAAATTTTGAACAACGATTTCTTCGGGGGAAATCTGAGGGGCGTTGTCAAAAAGCTGGATTATCTCAAAAAGCTCCATGTGAGCGTCATCTACTTCAACCCCATCTTCAAGGCATTTTCCAACCACCGCTACGACACGGGAGATTATATGGAGATCGACCCGCTCCTCGGAACGAAGGAGGAGTTTGATCTTCTCATCGAAGAGGGAAAAAAGAGGGGGATCCGCATCATTTTAGACGGCGTATTCAACCACACGGGAGATGACAGCCGCTACTTCAACAAATATGGCCGCTATGATAGCGTGGGCGCGTATCAGAGCGTGCAATCGCCGTATGCGAGCTGGTATCAGTTCTACCGCTTCCCCGATTCCTACGACAGCTGGTGGGGCATGGAGACCCTTCCCGCCGTCAATGAGGCGTCCTCTTCCTACCAAAGTTTCATCTGTGGCGAGGGCGGCGTCCTGAAAACCTGGCTCTCCCACGGCATCGGCGGCTACCGCCTCGACGTTGCAGACGAGCTTCCCGACTTCTTCCTCCGCCTCATCCGCAGTGCGGTCAAGGAAAAGGACCCCGAAGCCGTCATCATCGGCGAAGTTTGGGAAGATGCCTCCAACAAGATCGCCTACGGCTCAAGAAGGGAATATTTGCAGGGCTTTGAGCTGGACAGCGTGATGAACTATCCATTAAAGGACGGCATCATCAGCTACATTCTCTCGGGAAATTCCGATCAGCTCCGCGAGACGGTCGCGATGCTCATCGACAACTATCCGAAGGAGAGCGTCGATTGCCTCATGAATCTCCTCGGCACGCACGATACACCGCGTATCCTCACAGTCCTCGGCGGAAAATATTGCTCGAACAAAGAGGAAATGGCGATGACCTCCCTTACCGAGGATGAGAAAAAGAAGGCGATCAAAAAGCTCAAGATGGCCGCCGTTCTGCAGTTTACCCTTCCCGGGGTCCCGAGCATCTACTACGGAGACGAGGTCGGCATGGAGGGCTATAGCGACCCGTTCTGCCGCGGATGCTTCCCTTGGGACAATATTGACGAGAAACTCGAGACATTCTATAGACGTCTCGGCGAGATCCGCATGCAAAAATTTGCGGACATCTTCAAAGACGGCGAATACCGCGAGATCTTTGCAGACAGAGCTTGTCTCGTCTTTGAGAGAAGAAAAGACGGCCGCGCCGTCTATGTGTTCTGCAACAATTCTCCCGAAAAATACGCACTGCGCCTCGAGGGGAAATTCACGGAATATCTCAAGGGAAAGACGTTCGAGGACCATGTGGAGATCGGGGCGTTTTCCTACGGAATACTATCAAAATCGGAATAGTATGTCTGAAATAGGTCCTATGCGTGACATAGTAATTTTGCTTCGGCGGAACAAGATCCGCCGATTTTTTCTTGCGGTTCTTTGAGAAATTTTCTCTCAAGCCGCGTGGAGAGCTGTCCGTAAGATCACATGACTGCGCGGAAGCAATCAAATAAACTTACAGAAAAATTTTACACCGAAGAGTAAATTGTGTTCCGCACAAAAAAACACATTTTAAAAAAATGAATCAGAGTACATCAACCTTATAAAAATAGATAAAATTTCAAAAAAACACGATATTTGCCCTCTTTTTGCCCATTACTATTCGTAAAACTATGCTTTTGCGAATAGTTTAGTATGTCTCCCCCTTACAAAATTTTTCTCTCGATAGCACAATTTTTACGAAAAATCCCCTCTGAACTCTTCGCAAAAATTGACTTTTTCCCCCTTTCGTGTTATAATTTTTTTGCTATGAAAGATTCCGGGAACTACTATCAGGACAGAAACTTCCAACTCCTCGACAAAATCGACGTGCTCCTTAGCGATCTCCCCTATTTTTGCGAGGACTTCTTTCGCGGTATGGAAGGCAGAACGAGCGCGCTCACCCGCCTCAACTACTGCTACGACCTGCGCATCTTTTTTGATTTTCTCTGTAAAAGGAAGTTCCGCGGCAGTAAGAGCGTCCACGACATCACCCTCGAGGACCTTGACGGCGTCACAGACACCGACATCGAGATCTTCCTCTCCTATCTATCCAATTACGAATTTCAGGGAAGAAGGCTCTCTTGCGACGAGCGCGCCAAGGCCCGCAAGCTCTCTTCGGTGCGTTCCCTCTTTAGATATTTCTTCAATAAGGGACTCTTGGAAGTCAACAATACGGCGAAGGTCTCCACCCCCAAACTGCATGATAAAGAGATCATCCGCCTCGAAAAAGACGAGATCTCCGAGCTTTTGGACACCGCCGAGGAAGGCCGCGGCCTCACTCGCCACATGGAGGGCTACCATGCCCGCACAAAAGTGCGTGACACCGCCATTCTGACCCTCTTTTTGGGAACGGGTATCCGTATCTCCGAACTCGTCGGGCTGAACAACGAGAGCATCGACTTCAAAACGAATTCCTTCATCGTCACCCGCAAGGGCGGAAATCAGGCCGTCCTCTATTTTTCGGAGGAAGTCGGCGACGCACTCGCGGCGTATTTTGCCGAAAAGGAGAACGATCCCCGTATTCCGCAGGGCGAACATGCCCTCTTTTTGTCCATGCAATACAGGCGGATAACCGTGCGTGCCGTGGAAAATCTCGTCAAAAAGTATGCGAAGATCGTCTCCCCTCTCAAAAAGATCACGCCGCACAAACTGCGTTCCACCTACGGCACCGCCCTCTACCGCGAGACGGGCGACATCTACATCGTCGCAGACGTATTGGGACACCGCGATGTGAATACGACAAAGAAGCATTACGCCGCCATCACGGAGGACAACCGCCGCGCCGTCGCGGGGAAGGTGAAACTGCACAAGGAGGACTGAAGCGTGGAGGAAGTGTATATCATCCAACCCGTCTTTGACGCAAAGGCAGACGTTCTCCAAAGCGAGGCCGTCGCCCTCATCGAGAGCGCGGGGGCAAATTATATCGGCTGCACAAGGCAGACCATCCGCGAGATCGATCCCGCGACCTTCATCGGGAAGGGAAAACTCGAAGAGATCGCAAATGAACTCAAAGACAGAGACGCGACCGTCCTCTTCAACGGCGACCTCTCCCCTTCACAGACGCTCAACATCTCCAAGGCCCTCGGCGATAGAAAGGTCATCGACCGCACAACGCTCATCCTCGACATCTTCGCTTCCCGCGCAGAGAGCAGCGAGGGAAAGCTGCAAGTCGAGCTTGCCCAGCTCAAATACCTCTACCCCCGTCTCAAGGGAAAGGGTTCGGAACTTTCCCGCCTCGGAGGCGGCATCGGGACGCGCGGTCCCGGGGAGACCAAGCTCGAGACAGACCGCCGTCACATCCGTTCCCGCATCCACGCCCTCGAAGAGCGGCTTGAAAGGACGGAAAAGCGGCGCACCCTTCTTACGGAGCGCAGAAAAAAAGAGCGCGTCAAGACGATCGCGCTCGTCGGCTATACGAATACGGGCAAATCCACCCTTCTGAATGCCATGACGGGGGCGGACGTCTTTGCCGCAGACGCCCTCTTCGCCACTCTCGACCCGACCGCCCGTGCCTTTGAGATCGAAGGCGTGCCCTTCCTCATGGTGGACACCGTCGGCTTTCTGCAGGACCTTCCCCACCACCTCATCGAGGCCTTCAAATCGACGCTGGAGAGTGCCTTAAGCTGCGACCTCGCCCTCATCGTCTGCGACGCGGGCGGACCTTATGAGATGCAGCTTGAGACCACCCTTTCAACCCTTAAGGAGCTTGGCTTTTCCTCCCCTTACCTTGTCGTCATGAACAAGTGCGACACGATGGAGTATACGCGTTTCCCAAAGCAATGCGTCGAGATCTCGGCAAAGACGGGCGCGGGACTCGACGAACTGAAACGCCGCATCTTTGATGCTTTGCAGGATGAATTCGTGAGGACCACCCTCTTCGTCCCCTATGCAAACATGGCGGAGTACAGCGCGGTAAAGGGCCTTCTCTTCGAGCGGAACGTCATCTATACCGACGACGGTGCCTTCGTCGAGGCCGTCATCCCCGCCATCTACGCCCACAAATTTCAAAATTTTTCAAAGAGATGATACTATATGAAAAAACGTCGCCGATCGCGCCGTTTTTTCTTTTCGGCTATACCTTCGTCAAAAAATCTATCGCCACGGAAAGATCGACGTCCTCAAATATGTGTTTTGGCGTCCAAGGAACATAGATATCGGGAACGATCCCCTTTCCTCTCGTCCCCCTTCCCTCATCGATCGCCTTGCTTCGCGACGTCGGATAGTGTAAAACATATTCCCCGAAATCAAACCTCGCAAGGTTGGCATAATCGTTGATGCCCATTGTCGGACGGCCGATCAGTACTACCTTTTGTAACCGGGAAGCGATCTCCACCAAACTTTCCGCGGAGGAAGCGCAATCATGATCGATGAGAATGGCGACCTTTTCGGGCATTTCCGTGCCGTTTTCCGGGAAAAGAAATTCATCCGGCTTTGCAGGCAAAAATCCCCTTCCCCTGTTTTGCTTCTGTTCCTTGATCTGCTCGATGAAATATTTGCGAATTTCCTCCGAGGTTTGACCTTCGAGGCAGTCCTGCATGTATTTGACGCGCTCATCCACGTTCCGCTCGGTGTAGAGGATCTCGTCCTCTCCGATGAAAACAGATTTGCCGCACATCGGATCTTGCTTTTTCAGAAGGAATTTCAGGAGCGGAAGAAATTCGGTATCATTCCCGCCGCAATTGTTTCGAAGATCTATAATGAGATTTTTGGTGTAAGCGATCTCTTTCGAGGCATATTCCATGATCGAAGAGATGTCCTGTTCGTCAAAAAAATTTGTAAGTTTTATATAATATATTTCCCGATCGAGAGGCTTGTAGATACAAGACGGCTCTCCGCTCCCTCTTTCTATATCGGTACGGATAGGATAATCGAAAATCTCCTTTTGCGTGCGGACAGTTATGGCATCGGCATTTGCGATGACGGTCTCCCAAGCTTCGCTCTGGCGGTCGGGGGGATCGCTATTGAAGAACACGGCAAATCGATCCGCAGCTCTTTCGATCGTGTAACCGTCAACTGCGATGATCTCATCCCCCTTCGAAAACGGCATATCCTTTTCCGCATGCGTAATGAATAGGCGGTCACCATATCTTCTGACGTGAAATCCTATATACGGACGAAAATTTTTCTTATAAAAATAGAGATGTCCCGGTACCTTGAACGTCGCTAAATATTTTTCAACGGAAAATAAAAATCGTTTATCGGACATATCGTCGGCGATCCCGGACAAAAACACCTTCGCATCGCCGCCTTCAATATCTCTGCAGAATGAAGCATCGTTTTTACAAATCTCAACGACCGTTTGCGCAATTTCTCTCTTAGTCATGAACTTAAGATCCCGCCCTATCCCTCATAGTCATCAGGGTCCGTGATGACTTTGTCGATGCGGATGGTCGCATAGTCCTTGATCTCAAGACACTTTCCGCAATTAGTGCAGGGTTTACTCGGGTCGAGGTCGCACACCTCGCACTCCATGCACCCGTCGCATTCTTTCGTCTCATCGAGAACACACATCTTGACTTCCATGTTCCTATTATAGTTCGCATGACAGAAAAATGCAAGAATTATAAAAATTTTTTTGAAAACCTTGGAACAAACGTTTGCAGTAAAGCAAAAAGTATGCTATAATCAAATCGGAGGTGAGGTATGCTCAACAAAAATAAACTCATGGTCACGCTCGACTATATCAAGAAGTACAGCGAAGAGAACGGCTTTCCGCCTACCGTGCGCGACATCTGCCGCGACCTCGGGTTCAAATCGACTGCAACGGCCTATGACTATATCTTGCGGCTCCAGAATATGGGCTATCTTGAAAAGGAGAAGAACAAGAAGCGCGCCGTCGCGATCCGCAGCGAAGGCACCACCCGCATTCCCCTTCTCGGCACGGTCACGGCAGGCCAGCCCATCCTTGCGAGCGAGAACTTCGAGGGCTACTATCCCATCCCCTCATCCGAATTTCGCGGTGACGATCTCTTCATGCTACGCGTCAAGGGCGAGAGCATGATCGAAGCGGGCATCTTCGACGGCGACAAGATCATCGTCAAGAAGCAGGACACGGCGGAAAACGGCGACATTGTCGTCGCCCTCTTCGATCCCGACGGCACCGAACAGGGCGCGACCGTCAAACGCTATTTCCGGCGGGACGGGAAAGTCATTCTGCACCCCGAGAATGCTGCTCTTTCCGACTTCGTCCTCGACTCGGACAGCGAGGCGATGATTGTCGGCAAAGTCATCGGCCTCATACGTGCTTTGTAAAAATTTTCGTATACGAAAAGCCCCGTTCTTTACGGGGCTTTTGCCATTTTTCAAAGATTTTTGAGATAGAAAACTTCCTCTTCGGTGAGCTTCCGTACCTCCCCGCGGTCGAGGCCGGAGAGGGTCAGCTCCCCGATCTTGATCCGCTTCAGAAATTCCACCCGTTTTCCGACGGCTTCGAACATCTTCCTTATCTCCCTGTTCTTCCCCTCGGTGAGAACGACGTGTAATTTCGTAAACTTTTTATCCGTCTCGACGACGTTTATCCTGCATTTTTTGGTGATGACGCCCTTTTCGATCTCCACGCCCGCGCGAAGGCGGGAAAGCTCCGCTGCCGAGATGCTCCCCTCGATCCGCACAAGGTAGATCTTGGGGATCTCGCTCTGCGGGGCGGTGAGACGGTAGGAAAGGTCTCCGTCGTTTGTGAGGATGAGCATGCCCTCGGTATCATAATCGAGCCTTCCGACGGGGAAAACCCTGCCCGCGCCCTCGGGAAGAAGGTCCATCACCGTCTTGCGGGGACGCTCCGTCTTTTCGTCATGGGCGGTGCAGACGCATCCCTTGGGTTTGTTGAGAAGATAATATTCGTATTTGACCTTGTGGGAGAGGATCTTTCCGTCAAGGGTGACGATGTCCCCCTCTTCGACGCTGTCCCCCGCCTTGGCCGTTTTCCCATTGACCAAGACCCGTCCTTCGGCGATGATCTCATCTGCGCCCCGCCGCGACGCGACGCCCTGCTCCGCAAGAAATTTGTTGATCCGCATATCCGTTGCGGGAACGCTCCCGCACTCCTTTTTTATACGGTTACATGATATACAAATTCTGCGAAAAAAGCAAGCTGTTTTCGAGATAAATCTTCATTTGTCCCACAACGTTCCCTTTTTTTTCGGGAAGCGGGGACAAAAGGTCATCCGCAAAGCGAAGGGCGCGAAGCTCTGTCTTTTTCAGGGGATAGCAAAAGCTGTACTTTACTTCGAACCCTTCCCAAGGCGCGGAGGCGTCGCAGAGCGGGACCATGTTATATTCCGTATAGGCCTCGTCAAGAAGCTCCGCAGTTCTCTCATACATCTCGGGGCAGGCGAGGACGACGCAAACAAGTTGCATGCCCTCCCGCTCGGCACTCGTCACGAGGCATCTCCCCGCAGCCACGGTGAATCCCGTCTTGACGCCCGTCGCGCCCTCGTACTCCCAGAGCATCTTGTTCTTGTTTTTCCAGCCGCGCGGTGCGTAGAATTTACAGGAGACGATCTCGCGGAAAATCTCATTCTCCATGGCATGAGCGGAAATCAGGGCGAGATCGCGCGCCGTGGTGTGATGCTCCCCATCGGGAAGGCCGTGGGGATTTTTGAAAAGGCTGTCCTCCGCCCCCATCATGGCGGCACGCTGCGTCATGACCTCGGCAAACCGCTCCACGCTCCCGCTGTGGTGGATGGCGAGAGCGACCGCGCAGTCATTCCCCGAGCGCAGCATCAGTCCGTACAGGAGATCGCGCACACAATACTCCTCTCCCGCCCGAAGATAGACGCTCGAACCTTCCTCCCCCTCGGCCTCCTTCGGGATGACGACCATCTCCTCGAGATCGCAGTCCTCTATGATGATGATCGCCGTGAGTACCTTGGTTGTACTCGCCATGGGAAGAGCAATTTCCGCATTCTTCTCGTGGAGAATGCGGCGGGAGGTCACCTCGACGACGCACTCTCCCTTGGCCTCCGTCGCCGCATACGCATGCTTCGGCTGAGGAAGGGAGAAGAGGCAGAGAAGAAATGCGAAAACGCATCCGAAAAGAATTTTACTCCGCTTCATGCCTTCTTGCGATCCTCTCCACGAGTTCGCCCGCCTTCTCGATGAGGCCGTCCAGCGGGTCGTCTGTCAGCTTGACGATGCGGCACTCCTTCCCGTCGTCGATGAGAAATCCCGCGGGCTTGATGTTGACCACCGTCCCCGCACCGCCCGCAAAGGGAAAGCACTCGTCCTCTTTGACCGCCTTCACTTCGCCGTATTCTCCCCCGCCGGAAAGATACCCCATCGTCACTTTCGTGAAGGGAATGATCTGCGCCCCGCTCGCCGAAAATACGGGCTTTCCGATGACAGTGTTCACATCCACGAGAGCGGTCAGCTTCTCTGCGGTCTTTTCCATGATGCCGTCGATCTTTTTGTTCTTATCCAATTTATCAATGCCTCCATCATTTTTCTTGTAAGGGAGATCGTAACCGAAAAGAGATTGGTCACGATCCCCGTCCTGCATGTCACTTTGAGACAGCTCTCCTTCGAAAAGAGGACGCTGCTGTGGAAGTGAACGTAGGGGTAGCGCGTGCGAAGATAGGCATACGTCGCCCCGATGGGTATATCCAGGGCCGCACCGAGAAGGACTGCCTGTATGCGGTCAGCTCCCCCGATCTCAAGCACTCCGCGAAAGCTCATGAGACGGAGCGACTTCGCGAGTACACGCTTTCTGTGCGGATCGAAGATCTTCGAATACGGTATGAGGAGCGCGAACTTCTTGGTAAGATGCACCGCGACCCCCTCCCGCCTGAGTTCTCCATACCCCCCGAAGATGCGAAGGAAAAAAAGATTGAATGCAAAATATGCCTTGTTCGCACCGACGTCCGTATAGAGATCGACATAGACGAAGATGGGGAAAAAGAAAAATACGGCACCGAGGAAACTTCCCCATACAAAAAATTCGTCCATACACCTAATATGGACGAATGGCATTTTTTTATGTAGTTGGAAAAAATGCGTCAGGAGATCTTGACGATATCCGTATCGTCGAGGCCCTTCAAAAAGTCGGGGATCTCATAGCCGCCCTCGACGACCTCCTCCTTTTGCTGTTTCTTCGGTTGAGGCCTTGCCTGCGGCTCCCCTCCGCCGAGCGTACTTCCGCTCTCCGCGTCGATCTTGTCCCATTCCTCACGGCCGTAGAGATAGGCGTCGCGGTCCTCATCGGGACGGGCGATGGCCTTCATAAGCTCATCGTAATCGGGAAGATCCTCGAGGGAATTCAATTTGAACCGCTTCAAAAATTCATCCGTCGTCGCAAAGAGTACGGGATGCCCGATGGCGTCCTTCCGCCCGCAGGGATAGATGAGTTTGAGTTCGAGGAGGGCGTTCACGCCGTAGTCGCTGTTCAGCCCGCGAAGCATCTCGATCTCGGTACGCGTGATCGGCTGTTTGTAGGCGACGATCGCGGCACACTCCAAAATGGTGCGGGTAAGTTCCCTCTCCCGGATGGGATTGAGGACGGACGACACCCCGTCCTTATAGTCTGGATTGGAGGCGAGCTGGAGCTTCTTGTTGAATTCAAGCAGAAGGATGCCCGAATCACCGCTGAATTTCTCCCTGAGTTCCTTCAGAGCTTTTTTCATCTCCGCGTCCGTCACGTTCAGCTTTTCCGCAATGTCCGCGACGGGAACGCTCCTTCCCGAGGCAAAGAGGATCGCCTCAATTGTATTCGTCAATTTGTCCAAGTTCCGCCTCCTTCGCATCGGGGTTGTAAGTGATGAAGATCTGCCCGAACGCCGCGTCCTGCCTCACATGCAGGAATTGATGTTTCAAAAGTTCCAGAAGGGCCTGAAAGGTGGTCACGATCTCCCCCCGTGTGAAGTCCTTCGTGAAAAGCTGTTCAAACCGCACTTCCTTCTGCTCCTCAAAGACCTCCAAGATGAAAGTGATCTTTTGAGAAACGGTGTATTCATCCCGCGGGATCTCGCGGAACACCTCTTCTTCGGCGTCCTGTTCCCGCCGCACGAGGACGCGTTTGAATGCGTCGATGAGTCCGTCGAGGTCAAGCCCGTCGAGGGTGAACACGGTGCGCGTCTCCCCCACGTCCTTGTCGGGTTCCTTGAAATAGTAGCCCACCGTCTCGAGCTTTTTGAGCTTTTCCATCTCCTCTTTGATGAGGCGGTATTCCTCGAGGGCGCGGATGAGTTCGGCCTTGTCGTCCTCGATCTCCTGCGCGATCTCGGGATCGTCCTCAAGATTGGGCACGAGTGCCTGCGCCTTGATCTTGATGATGGAGGCCGCGATGTTGAGATAGTCCGTGACTTTGTCCACATCGAGATAGGGAAGCCCCTTCATATAGTCGAGGAATTGCTCGGTGACTTCCGAGACGAAGATGTCTTTTATTTCGATCTCTTCGCGGTTGATGAGATACAGAAGAAGGTCGAGCGGTCCCTCGAAATTGGAGAGAACGGTGGTATAATCGACGTTGGATTCGAACTTCGAACGGATGGCCCGATAGGGATCCTCCTTCTCCGTTTTCGTCTCCTCGGGGGCTTCATCGCCGTCCGCATCGGGAGATATGGCAAGACGGGCGGCCTCGTCCTCATTTGAAAGCTCCCCGCTCTCCACTTCGACATCGTCGTCGAGAAGTTCGAAAACTTCCTCTTCCCGCTCTTCCTCTTTTATGCGTTCTTCTACCATAATAACAAACCCCAAACCTCATGAAGCGGCATTCCGAAGGCGCGCCCCCAGATCGCCAGAATCGGGAACCCGAGATATTTCGTCGCAAATTTCATGATCCAGCCGAGAATGTTGGCATAGTCCATCTGCCAAATTCCGAAACGCACGAACAAATTGCACAAAAAGCTCTCGGCAACCAGCCCGAGAAGGATCCACTGCCCATAGTTTCTCAGGAACCTGTATACCTTCCCCCGCCTCTTATTCAGAGCGTCAACGATGCGGAAGCCGTCCAAGGGATAGAGCGGCAGCAAATTAAAGACGCAGAACGAGAGATTATAGGAATAGAGGAGAAGGGTCAGATAATGCAGGAAATCGTAGAGAAAGACGATGCGCGGCATGAAATTGATGACTACAAGCGCGAGCGGATAGATGAGAAATGCCAGTACATAGTTGAGGATGATCCCCGCACTTGCCGTAAGCCCCAGCCCCAAGCGGTACCTTTTGAAATTGGAGGGATCGACGGGAACGGGCTTCGCCCAACCGAACCCAACGAGCGCGAAGCAGACAAGCCCTATGGGGTCGAAATGGCGGAGCGGATTTAAGGAGAGCCGACCGCAGAGCTTCGGCGTAGGATCCCCGCACTTGTATGCGACAAAAGCATGCGCCACCTCATGGAGTGTCAGAACGACGGTTACCGCGATGAGGCTCGCAAGCAATTCGATGAATTGTCCCGCGATATTTCCCATTGTTATGATTATAATACGATAACCCCAAAAAAGCAAGCTAAAAGCGGATATTTCGCAAAAAATCCGCTTTTTTGACCATATTGACGCATTTAGATAAAAGCTATGTCAGACATACTACTTGAGACGGTCGGGAAGGACGTCCCTGCAGACGATGTCCTCGTACGTCTGCGGCCTCACGATGTAGTCCGCCTCCCCGTCTTTTACGAGAACTGCGGGCGGGATGAGGTTTCGGTTGTAGTTTGAAGCCATCGAGAAGTTATAGGCCCCCGTCGAAAGAATTGCAAGAATATCCCCCGTCTTTGCCTTCGGGAGGTTGAAATTCGTCCCGATGAGGTCCCCGCTCTCACAGCACTTGCCCGCAACGGCGACCACCTCTTCTGGCTTTTCATTTGCACGGTTTGCAAGAACCGCGGTGTATTTGGAACCATACAGGCAGAAGCGGGGATTGTCGAACATCCCCCCGTCCACGGCGAGATATTTGCGAACACCGGGGATCTCCTTGATCGCCCCGACGGTATAGAGCGTAACGCCCGCCTCCCCCACGATGGAACGCCCCGGCTCTAAATAGAGGAAAGGCTCTGTAAGGCCGTATTCTTTGCACCCCGCTTTGACTGCGGCGATGAGTGCGGAGAGGTATCTGCGATAGCCCAAGGCGGGAATTTTAGGATCCTCATCGGTATACCAGATGCCAAAGCCGCCCCCAAGGTCAAGCTCTTCCGTCTCGAAGGAAATCCTTGTTTTCATCTCGGACATGAACTTTATACACTTCTTCGCGGCGAGGACAAAGGACTGCTCCTCGAAGATCTGCGAGCCGATATGGCAGTGAAATCCGCGAAGATGCAGGTGTCTTTTTGTAAGGACATACCGAACGATCTCCTCGGCCGCACCGCTCGCAACGGAAAATCCGAACTTGGAATCGGGCGTCGCGGTCTGAACATAGGCGTGCGTGTGTGCCTCCACCCCGGGGTTGATGCGGATGAGAACGTCCTGGATAAGGCCGCGCCTTTCCGCCTCCTCATCAAGAATATCCGCCTCCGAAAAGGCGTCGATGACGATGCGGCCGACATGGGCGTCGAGTGCCTCCACGATCTCATACGGGAGCTTGTTGTTCCCGTGCATACAGATATTTTTCGCAGGAAAGCCCGCCTTGAGCGCGGTGAAAAGTTCCCCGCCCGAGACGACGTCTACCCCGATCCTCTCACTCTTTGCGATCGCATACATCGCCTCGCAAGAAAAAGCCTTGGAGGCATACAGGACAAGCCCGCGCCCGCCGTATTCCTCCTCGATAGTGTCGCGGTAGATCCCCATCATATCACGGATTTGTCTCTCGTCAAAGACGTAGAGCGGCGTCCCGAAACGGTGCGCAAGCTCGCATGCGTCCGCCCCGCCGATCTCGAGATGTCCCTTTTCGTTGATCTTAAGTGTTTCTCTCGTATTCATAATAAAATAATTATATCATGGCGGGCATTCTCCGTCAATAAAAAAAGCGTGACATCGTGGCGAAAATCGCATGTTATGTCACGCATAGTACTTTGTAAATTCTCTCTATTGCCAATCGCGGGCGGTCTCGCGGAGGGCGTCCCACCAACTAAGGCGCGGAGCGTCCTCTGCGGCGAGAAGATCTGTTGCGGCAATTTCCACGCCGCCACGGTACAGGACTGCTCTTCCGACTTTGTCACCCTTTGCGATGGGTGCGCCCAGACCCTCTTGCAACTCTATTTCGAGCTGACATTCTCCTTCCTCTCCCCGCTTCTCAAACGTCTGCAAATTTTCCTTCGCCACAATTTCGATCTCTTTCTTTCTGCTTCCTTTGATTTCTGTTTTTCCCTCGAGCGGCACGCCCGCCTCAAGTATCGTCCGCGACTCATATGTCGCAAAACACATGTCGAACATCCCCTTCACGGCCGAAAAGCGCGACTTCGAATCCTGTCCGCCGATGACGACGGATATAAGGCGCGTATCCCCCCTCTTTGCCGTTGCGGCGAGGCAGAAACCCGCCTCATTCGTAAAGCCCGTCTTGCCGCCGTCGCAGCCCTCATATTGGCGGATGAGCTTATTCGTGTTGGTGATGGTCGTCGTTCTTCCGTCGGGGTGGGCGAAGTCCTCCAGCCAGATGGTGGAAAATTCAAAATATTTTTGATGGGTCAGAAGTGCGCGGAGCATGATGGCAACGTCCTTTGCGCAGGAATATTGCGGTTCCTTGGGAAGTCCCGTGCAGTTGGCAAAGAGTGTGTTTTCCGCGCCAAGCTCCTTCGCCCGCGCATTCATCTTTGCAACGAACCCCTCTTCGCTCCCGGCAATGCGTTCCGCGAGTGCGACGCAGGAATCGTTCGCTGAACAGACCGCGACCGTTTTCATCAGTTCCTCCGCGGTATAGGATAGCCCCGCGTCGAGGAATACCTGAGAGCCTCCCATCCCCGCGGCCCTTTCGCTCACGGTGAGCTTTTCGCCGAAGGAAAGGTTTCCGCTCTCCACTGCTTCAAAGGAGAGGACGAGCGTCATGATCTTGCACATGCTCGCAATGGGAAGGCGTTTTTCTTCCTCCTTGGAATAGACCTTCGTCCCCGTCGCAAAGTCGCAAAGATACGCTGCCTTGCAATTTGATGCAAGTTCCTCCGCACGGGCTGAAACAGATCCTATCGGCGCGGCCGCCGTGCATGCGGCGACAAGCGCGAATGCGGTACATAATAATTTTTTCATACCCGCAGTTTGTGCTTTATTTCCGCAAATATACGCCTTCAAAATATGTTTCCGAGCGGGTGAAAAATGGCAAGTAGCAAGATTATCTCGAGAAGGCAGACAGCGGCGATGAGGAGCAGAAATGCGAGAAGATCGAGAAGAAGTTCACATAGCTCCCTCTTTGAAAACTTAAAACATCGCGCCCTGCAAACGGAGAGAGAGGCCGCAAGAAGGAGCAGGGCGTCGATCAGGAGATGGATGGGAATATACAGGATGAGCGCGACGAGCGCGCCCGAGACCCCATAGACCCCGAAGAGAACGGCGATCTGTCCGCCGAAGGTATAGGAGCGATAGATAAGAACGACCGTCGGCACCGCGATCGCTGCAATATGCACGCCGCCTGCAAGCGTTAAGAGAAGAAGGAGAAAGCAGCCCGCCAACCGTTCGAGAAAGATGAGAAAGACGCTCCTTTCCGAAAAGCATACCCGCGTCAGAAAACGGTCGCATTGATTCAGATGAAATTCATAGAATGCGGGCGTCTTTACAAAGCATATCCCGAGGATCATACCCACAAGAAAAATCACGCCGAACACGACAAGAGCGCGTTTTTTTTGCGTCGCACGGCAAAGGGCGTCCTTCAAAAAGAAAAGGTCCATATCTCATGATATGAACCGTACTCTCTTAAAATTCGACTTAATTTCCTATCATATGCTCTATGCCGATGCCGTAGCCGCGCGTGGGATCGTTCAAAAAGACATGGGTTGATGTCAATATGTTTATAGTATTTTTTGGGGAAAATCTTATAAAAATTCCCCAAAATATATACTATTTCTGACATAATACTACGCAAATCTACATTATTTGAAAGCTTAGATCAATTTATAGCCTGCGAAACGGCACTGATCCTTTCTTGCAAGTCCGGATATTCATCCTGAACTGATTTGAGAGATTCAATCAACTTTTTGACCTCGTCCCGGAATTTGAATTCGATTGTAACCACCCCATCTTGTCCTACATAAATCATTTCGATCAATTCTTCGATCGCTCCACGCGTCAAGGATGTTATGTTATGGTATTTCTTAAAGGTCGCGACAAGTTTATCTTCCTCTTTTTCGCAGGTGGGATTCTCCAGTTTGTCGGATAAAACCTTGCTTAGTGACTCCAATGCATTGATCTTATCAATCGTTTCATCTCGAAATGAACAATACTGATCCCGTGTAAGCAGATTGTTCTTATAATCGATGTACAGGTCATTTTGGAATTTCAATGCCTTCTCTAATTGCAACTTGCATGTGGCAAATTCTCGTTTTATTTCGGCAAGTTTGAAGTCATCTTTGGAATTCGATTCGATATACGATAATATGCTTTCTGCTTCAACCGCAATGTCAATATAAGTTTGAACTGTTTTCAAAACAATAGCATAGAGTTTTTTGACACGAATTTTATGCATCGAGCATATTTTCCATTGATTATAAGACGCACAAATAAAATAATATAATGAATTTTTCCCCTGCATCGAACCTGTTCTTTGCATTGCTCTACCGCAGTCGGGGCATTTCATGTAGCCCACGAAGATAGATCCTGTTTCAGCTCCATTCTTGTAAGGTTCGGTATCTTTTGGTTGCCAGCTGTCCCGCTTGAATCTCGCTTGTGCTGCGGCGAAGGTCTCTTTATCAATGATTGGCTCATGTGTTCCCTCAACAATAACATGTTGCTCCTTTGGAATTTTAACGCATTTTTTTACCTTATGGTTGATTTTTCGATAAGTTCCTTGTTCCATGTTGCCGATATACATTTGACAAGTCAAAATTCGTTTTATTGTTGCATTACACCATACTTGATGGGAAAACTTGAGTTTGTTGATTGTATTCAACCCTCTTTGAGCTCTATATTCGGTGGGTGTCGGAATGCCAAGTTGGTTAAGTTTCACACCAATATTATAAATGCTAAATCCCTCCAGAAAAAGACGATAAATAAGTTTGACATTCTCGGCAGCTTCATGATCTATGATCAATCTGTGTCGGTTTTCCGGATCTTTTTTATATCCATACAGAGCATATGTGCCGATATACTCCCCCCTTCTTCTTTTGGCATCAAAAGAGCTTCTGACCTTTCTTGAGATGTCCCTGCAGTATTCGTCATTGATAACATTTTTGAAAGAGACATAAGCGTTTTCTACCGAATGAGGATCCTTAAAACTATCGATGTAGTCGTTGATTGCGATAAAGCGGACATGCAGAAGCGGAAATACAACTTCTAAATATCTTCCCGTTTCATAATAGTTACGCCCGAATCTTGAAAGATCTTTGACGATAATGCAATTCACTTTTCGGTTTTTAATGTCATTGATGAGACGTATGATGCTCGGACGCTCAAAATTTGAACCGCTAAATCCATCGTCGATATAAATATCGCTTATCTCAATGTCGGGATTTTTATCGAGATAACGATCAATTATCTTTTTTTGATTAGAGATGCTGTCACTCTCCATTTTATCTCCGTCTTCTCTTGAAAGACGTAAATATATACCGCATTGCCACTTTATCTCTTCTTTCTCTGCATGGCTGGTATATTTGCTTACTCTTCCGACGCTCATCCTGAAACCTCCATATTTGTTGTTGTACTTATGCGCTTTAAAATTTCCGCGCTATTCGAAACCAAATTTTTGTTTGCTTGAATATAATTGATTGCATCCTGAAATGCATCCCGAAATTTGAAACAAATTTCATACTTTCCGCCCTCGTGGACATAGATCACATCGACCAATGCAATCAAGATCTCCCTGGTCAGTTTATCGAAATTGCGGAATCTTAGGAAATTAGAAATGAACGGGTTCTTCCCGTCGATCCCTTCATTATCTTTTTTGATCTCGGAAGAGAGATTTTGAATGACAGTGCTGACATCCTTTAACTCACGTTCATACTTATCTTTCAACTGAACATATTGCTCTTTAGAAAGCAAACCGTTTTTCAGATCCGGATATAGGTCCATGAGATAACTTTCGATTTTTTTCCGTTCACGCTCTTTGTTTTCGAGAGATACCTTAAGCTTGGAGGTAATAGTGATTTTTTTCGGGGAAAGATTGATTTTTTTGATCAACTCATCCATATTAACTGCCAGATCAATGTACTTTGTTATGACTGCATACACAACCTTTTCAAGCACATCAGATCTTGTCGTGTGTCTTGAACAAGCATTTTTTGTTTTAGAATCATAGGTCGAACATGTATAATAATGATATGCTTCGCGAAATTTCTCCTGACTTGGATTTCGTTTGACCAATTTGTGTCCACAGTCTGCGCATACGAGGAATCCC
Source organism: uncultured Clostridia bacterium (assembly GCA_947629675.1). Classification (GTDB taxonomy): domain Bacteria; phylum Bacillota; class Clostridia; order Christensenellales; family Borkfalkiaceae; genus Gallimonas. The sequence goes on along the minus strand of CANREM010000011.1, from coordinate 1,537 downwards.
GAAAAGAGTGCCAGCTCTTTTGACTTTGGAGAAATGCGCGTTTTCCTACTCATCATGCGCTGCACCGATGTATAAAGCTCCCTATCCACGATTGGTTCATGATGATTTTCAACAATTACCCATCGTCCCTCATCCAGCCTCCGGATCTTATTGATCTTGTGACTGATTTTTTCATATTTCCCCTGCACCAAATCGCCGACGAACATCCTGTTCTTTAAAATACTTCTAACCGTTTCAATATTCCAAATTCCAAGCCCAAAACTTTTATTGTAATTGGGATACTTCATACTCTTATACTTGGCCGGGCTGGGAATTCCAAGCGAGTTAAGATGGAATGTGATCCCGCGGTACGACATTCCCTGAGCGTATAATGAGAAAATCATACGAACATTTTCTGCGGCCTCCGGATCGATCAAAAGCTGTCCTCTATTGACTGGATCGCGAACATATCCATAGAGTGCAAATCCGCAAATATATTCCCCATTTTCTCGTTTGGCAACAAAAGTGCTACGTATTTTTTTTGAAATATCACGGCAATACTCCTCGTTCATGATGTTCTTGAAAGATACAGTTATATCACTCATAGAACGCGGATCGAGAAAGCTGTCTATGTTGTCTAAAATTGAAATGAAACGGATATCCATCATCGGAAAGAAAATTTCCAAATATTGACCTGCATCCAAATAACTTCTGCCGAATCTTGATAGATCTTTTACGATCACACAATTTATGCGCCCAAGCCTAATGTCTTCAATCAAGCGAACGAAGTCAGGACGGTCGAACGTTGAGCCGCTATAACCGTCATCGACATATTCATCAGCAAAATCAATGTCAAAATTATCTGCGAGGAAATTCTCGCAAATAAGACGTTGATTTACGATGCTGTCGCTTTCCGTCTTACCGTCCTCATCATTGTCGCCATCTTCCTTTGAAAGACGTAAATAAAGCCCTGCCTTCCACTTTCTTGTGGATGGCAAAGCTCTATTATCATCAAGAAAATATTTCGAAACTCGTGCCATAATGATACCTCCAAGTTACTTGGCGATAGCATTAAGACACTTTTAACACAGCGACATTATATCATACCGCCAAAAAAATTTCAATAGAAAAATACTTTTCATTTTATGAGAATTTTTTCCAGACAAGATTGAAGTGTTGGACCATCCTTCGCGAAGCGAATCTTAATCGCAGTATCATCCAATTTGAATAAATAAGGATTTCCTATCTGCATTAAAAAAGATATTATTCGCTGCTCCACCGAGACATTCTTTTCTATCTTGATAGCGGAAATGTCCTTTAATTTATCTATGTCAGAACCATCTATTTCTTCGGCGCGTAATGTCTCTAAGTCAAATTGCGTCAGCATGTCGAATCTCCATGTTTGTATTTCCCCTTTTGCGAAAATGCTATACTTTCGGTGAAATATCTCTTACAAATACAAACGCTTTTTGATCCGAATTTCTAATAAATCGAACAAAAAAAGAGGCTAAAGCCCCTCTTCGTTTCAATTTAATGCCTTCAATAACTCGTTATTATT
>CANREM010000010.1 GCA_947629675.1 uncultured Clostridia bacterium | reverse complement strand
CACCCACCCCTCAAGGGGTGGGCAAGTGGACTTCGTATGAGGGGATTCTCTCGACCCCTGCGGGGTCTCGGAATGACACGGTTACCCGACCCGCTTATACGCGTTTCGCATCAAGGATAGCTTCAATTTTGGAGAGAAGCTCCTCCTTGCCGTCACCCGTCATTCCGGAGACGGCGATGACGTTCCCCTCGCCGAGGCCGTACTCGTTCGCGACGGCGCGCACCCGCTCCTTTGCCTTCATGCGGGAGAGTTTGTCGTTCTTCGTGGCGATGACGGTGAAGGGGATCATATGGTAGTTCAAAAATTCCACCATCGTGAAGTCGTCCTCCGAGGGGTCGCGGCGGATGTCCGAGAGGAGAAAGACATGGGCGATGTGTTCCTTCTTTTCAAAAAAAGCGTCCAGCGTCTTTGCCCACTTCGCCTTCTCCTCCCGCGAGACGGCCGCATAGCCGTAGCCGGGAAGATCGGCGAGCAGGAACTGCCCGAAGTCGAAGTAGTTGACGAGGCGGGTCCTGCCGGGGGCGGAACTCGTCTTGGCGAGCTTTTTCTGCCCCGCGAGCATGTTGATGAGGGTGCTTTTGCCCGCGTTGGACCTGCCCGCGACCGCGATCATGGGGCGGTCGGGGAGGATGAACTGTTTCTCGCTTGCGGCGGATGTGATGAATTTTGCCCCGTTAATGCGCATAGGATAGCCCCTTTACGGCGTTCTGGAACACCTCGTCCACTTCGGAGACGGGGATGAAATGCAAGTTCTTCCCGATCTCCTCGGGGATCTCCTCGACGTCCTTTTTGTTCTCCTCGGGGATGATGACGTCGCGGATGCCGATGCGGCTCGCGGCGAGGGCCTTTTCCTTGAGGCCGCCGATGGGAAGCACCTTCCCGCGGAGGGTGATCTCCCCCGTCATGGCCACGTCGCGGCGGACGGGTTTCCCCGTGAAGGCGGAAAGAATGGCCGTCGCCATCGTGATGCCCGCCGAGGGGCCGTCCTTGGGCGTCGCCCCCTCGGGGACGTGGATGTGGACGTCCTTCTTCTCGAAATCGCTCTCTTCGATGCCGTATTTTTCGGCGTGGGAGCGGATGTAGGAGATGGCCGCGCGGGCGGATTCCTTCATGACGTCGCCGAGTTTCCCCGTGAGAAGGATCTCCCCCTTGCCCTGCATGACGGAGACCTCGATGGTGAGCGTGGTGCCCCCCACCGCCGTCCAGGCAAGGCCCGTCGCGGCACCCACTTCGTCCTCGGAGCGCATCTCGCCGTCCCGCAGGAACCGCTTTGCCCCGAGGTATTTTTCAAGATTTTGCTTGGTGACGGTGATCCTGCCCGTCTCCTCCCCCTTGGCGATGCGTACGGCCGCCTTTCTGCAGACGGTGCCGATGGTGCGCTCCAGCGAGCGGACGCCCGCCTCCATCGTATAGCCGTCGATCATCGCGTCGATCGCGCCCTCGGTGATGTGCAATTGCTCCCCCGTAAGGCCGTTTTCCTTGCGCTTTTTAGGCACGAGATACCGCCGTGCGATCTCCCGCTTTTCCTGCTGCGTATAGCCCGAAAGTTCGATGATCTCCATGCGGTCGCGGAGGGGCATGGGGATGGTGTCGAGGGTGTTCGCCGTCGCGATGAACATGACCTTTGAAAGGTCGTACTCCACTTCGAGATAGCGGTCACGGAAGGTGGCGTTCTGTTCGGGATCCAAAACTTCCAGAAGCGCGCTCGCGGGATCTCCGCGCATATCCGAGGAGATCTTGTCCACTTCATCGAGGAGAAAGACGGGGTTGATACAGCCCGCATTCTTCATCTCATAGAGGATGCGGCCGGGCATCGCGCCGATGTAAGTGCGGCGGTGCCCCCTGATCTCCGCCTCGTCCTTAAGGCCGCCGAGGCTCATGCGGACGAACTTCCTGCCGAGGGCGCGGGCGACCGACTTCGCGATGCTCGTCTTGCCCACGCCGGGAGGTCCGACGAGGCAGAGGATGGGTGCCTTCAGCTCCCCCGTCAGCTTGAGGACGGCGAGATATTCGACGACGCGTTCCTTGATCTTTTCGAGGCCGTAATGATCCTCTTCGAGGACCTTCTCCACATCGGCAAGGGAGGCTGTGTCCGTCGTCTCCTCGTGCCAGGGAAGGTCGATGAGCCAATCGGCGTAGTTGCGCAGGACGGTATATTCGGGCGAGGAGGAGGGCATGCGGTCCATGCGTGCAAGCTCGGCGAGAGCCTTCTCCTCGATGGGTGCGGGAAGGTGCTTTGCAAGGATCTTTTCGCGCAGTTTATCGTTCTCCTCGCCGTCGTCGCCGAGTTCGGCATGGATGGCCTTGAGCTGTTCGCGGAGGTAATATTCCTTCTGCGCCTTGTCGATGTTTTTGCGCACATCCTCGGCGATCTTGCTCTCGAGACGGGCGATCTCCTTCTCCGTCGAAAGGCAGGTCTCGAGGAGTTTGAGCCGCTCGATGAGGTCGTCCTCGGCAAGGATCTGCTGTTTGATCTCATCTTTAAGACGCAGCCTGTGCGCACAGATGTTGATGTAGGCGTCGATATCGGCAACGCCCGCAAGCGCGCCGTCCAGCTCCCGCATCGCCTTGGGGTTTTCCGCATACAGATCGCGGACGAGATCCTTCACCGTGCGGAAATGCGCTTCCTCCTCCTCGGGATCGCCGTGCGCGGAGGGAAGGGGATCGACGACGGCATAGATAAAGCCGTCCTGCATGCGGAAGTCCCGCGCGCGGGCGCGGTAGAGTGCCTCCACCGTGATGCGGATGCGGTCCCCGGGGAGCATGAGCTTCTGGCGGATGGAGGCGACCGTCCCCACAAGGGAGAGGTCCTCCGTCCCCGGCATGTCCTTCTCCGCCGTCTGGCGGGAGAGAAAGATCTCGGAATCGTGGTAGGCGGCACGGTCGAGTGCGGCGATCGAGATCCCGCGCGCCACTTCGAAAGTGACGACGGTATCGGGAAATACGACCTGCGTCCGCATGGGGATCACGGAAAGAATTTTGGGTGTTTCGGACATAACCATAGTATATCCCTCATTGGAATTTCTAATATTATATCACACTCGCGCGCGTATTTCAAACATAATTACTCAAAAAACGCAGCGTGCGCCTTGCAAAACAAAAGCCGCCGCCCGAAGACCCGGACGGCGGCAAGAGATTTGATTTGTACGATCTTTAACCTTGATAGTTGTATGTCACGTTGACGCCCTTGTCCAAGGCATCCATCACCGTCTCATCGACGATACGCTTGTTCATGACCGCCTGCCATTCTTCTGCCGTTCCCGCAAAGTTTACGGTCGTGAGTGCGTCGCAACCTTGGAACGCCCCCACTTCGACTTCACTGAATTCTTTTGCAAGAATGGAGATGCTCTTAAGCCCTGTGCAGCCCGCGAACGCGTTCTCTTTGATGATCGTAACGTCGGCGGGAAGCACGGCATTCTCAAGAGAGGTGCAGCCTGCAAAGACGGAGGACTCCACAGAGGTGATCACAACATCCTTCAAGCCAAAGAGCGGAAGAGCTGTGAGCGAAGTGCAGTTCTCGAATGCGGAGGCCTCGAGGGCAAGTCCGTCCGTGCTGCTCGGCTCATAGTTGACTGTCGTGAGCGACGTGCAGTCCTTAAAGACACCCTCGCCGAGCATAGTGACGTCGCCGGGGATCGTGATGTTCACAAGCCCCGTGCAGCCAGCAAAGGCATAGGCGGGAAGTTCCTTCACGCTCTTATTGTCCACAGCATTGTTGGGAAGCGGAAGAGCGGTAAGCGAAGTGCAGTCCTCAAACGCAGAATCCCCGAGCGTAAAATTCGTATTGGAGAATTCGGTCGGCACATAGGTCACGGTCTGAAGGTTCGTGCAACCCTTGAATGCCTCTTTCCCGATGCTCTTGACTTCGGCCGGAATGGTGACGGAGACAAGGCCCGTGCAGCCCGCAAAGACGGCATCACCGAGTGCGTTTACCGTCCGGTTGGTCGCGGCGGCAGGAAGTGGAAGGGAGGTGAGCGACGTGCAGCCTTCGAAGGCAGATCTCTCAATGGCGATCGAAGTGCTTTCGGTGACCTGCTGATAGACGACCGTCTCGAGGCTGGTGCAGTTTGCAAAGGTGCGGACGCCGATCGTCCTGATCGAGGCGGGCAGCGTGATGCTCACGAGCGAAGTGCAACCCTCAAAGAATCCGTATTTATCCGCCTTATCGAGGGACTGGTCGTCCTCCTGGAAATGCAGGTTGGGGGAAAGGTCGGCGATGCCTTCGGGCAGCGTCACATTGCTTAATCCCTTGCAGAGGTAGAACGTCCCCTTCCCGAGGGAGACATTTCGCGGGATCGTGACTGTCTCGAGTGCGTCGCATTCGCCGAATGACATTGCCCCGAAGGCCAATCTGCCGTCAAAGCCTTCGCCGCGCGATGCGATCTCGATCTCGGACAGGTTCCGGCAGCCGTAGAACGCACTGTCGCCGATTTGTTTCACGGTGCCCGGAATGGTGAGCTTTTGAATATTTCCGTTGTTGTAGAATGCCGCCGTATCGACCTTTGTGATGTCTGCGGGGATGGTGACATCCGTACCACTTCCGACGATCACGGTGTTCAAACGCGTATCGATGAGGCAGTCGTTCTCGCTCTTATAGTTGACATTGCCCGCCTCCACCTCGATGTGTTCGAGATCTTCGAAGCCGATGAGCGAATAGTCGCCGATGCGGGTGAGGCGGGAAGGAATGACAAGCTTTGTGACGTTGGCGCAGTTGCGCAACGAATTCTTGGAAATGGAAGTGAGCGTATCGGGAAGTTTGAGTTCTCCCTCCACGAGTTTCCCGTTCAGATAGAGGTTCTTCGCATAATACAGAGGATTTGCATTGTATGCGAGGAAATCGATGCTACACCAACGGGCGAGATCTTTGATCTCGACGGCGTTCAGATTCTCGCACCCTTCAAATGCCCTATAGTAGATCTGCGCCATGGAATTGGGGATGACGACCTTCGTGAGCTGGCTGCATTCACGGAAGGCATGTGCATCGATCACGGCGACGCCCTCGTCGATGGTGAGGGTCACTTCGCGCTCTTCGCCATTCATGTGGGCATAGACATTGCAGTCCATCGGAAGGCCGTTCTGGATAGTGAGACGGGTCGCGACGTCCTCGTGCTTGCCGTACTCGTCCGTCCACGTCCAATTGACGAGGTTGCCCGACATCTCGTATTCTTCGGGAAGTTCCTCAAGGTGATAGAGGCGATAGCTCCCGTCGGACAGGGTAATGGTCGCCTGGTAGTCCTCCACCTCCATGCCGAGGATATCCCGATAGGTCGTCTCCCCGTCAAACTTCAATCCCACGGTGCTGCCGCCGCGGTCCTTCTGTTCCCACGTCTGCGCGGTGTTGGCGTTATACAGCACGGAATCAACGACATATCCCTCCGTGCTTTGGACGAAATTGACCTCGGTGAGGGTATTTTCGCCCTCATAGAAGTAAGTCATCCCGTTCTCGTTATCGGAAATCCTGTCGGGCTTTCCGATGTATTGTTCCACGAGAGAAGGCTGATCTCCAAGACTGATCGACTTCAAGTCCCCGCTCGCTCCCTTTCCGCAAGCGGAGAGCGCGGGCGCAGTGCAGAGCGCGGAGACAAGTGCGAGAATGATCAGCGGGTTTTTTTTCTTCATAAATGATTTCCTCCGATACAGGTAACCTTATTATATAAGATTTGCCCGCACAAATCAAGCATTTTATGAAAAATTATTACATTTTTTCCCGAGAAAAAAATCAGAAAAAATAAAAAAAGGAAAAGAATTGACGAACCCCAAGAGAGCGCGATATTTTCACAACATAAAAAACCCGCCCGACGGAGAGCCGACGGGCGGAGTTTGCTGCCGGATCGTTTACTCGGCGGAGAAGTCCTCTTTGCCGACGCCGCAGAGCGGGCAGGTGAAGTCGTCGGGGACGTCCTCCCACTTGGTGCCGGGGGCGATACCGTTGGCGGGATCCCCCGCCTCTTCGTCATACTCGTATCCGCAGATGTTGCAGATGTATTTCATAGTTCTATCCTCCTTAAATTGATTTTTTGATTTTTTGATTTTCAGTTTTCGAAAAAGTCCCGGGCGATGGCGTCCGCAAGGGCGGAGAGCCTTTCTGCCGTCTCCCCCTTGACGGAGGAGATCATCTTCACCGTCTCGCCGATGGGCTGCATTTCCTTCATGCCCGAGAGCATCTCCTCCATGAGCGCGCCCGTCTGCGGTGCCCAGCTGCCGTTCTCGATGAGGGCGTATTTCCTCTTCTGGAAGAAGTGTGCCTTGAGGTCTGAAAGGAGGGTCTCCATGCACAAAAAGATGCCGTTATTGTGGGTGGAAGAGGCAAACACGACGTGCGAATAGCGAAACGCCTCTACAAGCAGATCGCAGACATGGGTATTGGAGACATCGTATACCTTGGTATAGATCCCCTTCTTCGCAAGCTTCGCGGCGAGGATCTCGGCGGCGTTCTGCGTGTGCCCGTAGATGGAGGCATAGAAGATGGCAACGCCCCTCTCTTCCGGCTCATACTTGCTCCATATGTCGTATTTGTTCAAGTACCATGCAAAGTTCTCCCGCCAGACGGGGCCGTGCAGAGGACAGACGAGGCGGATATCGAGCGCGGAGGCCTTTTTCAGCACATTCTGCACCTGAAATCCGTACTTGCCGACGATGTTGAAGTAGTACTTTCTCGCGTCCGCAAGAAATTCTTCCTCAAAACGCACCTCGTCCGCAAAGATGCTCCCGCCGAGCGCGCCGAACGTCCCGAAAGCGTCCGCCGAAAAGAGGATCCCCTCCTCGGGAAGATAAGTCATCATGACCTCGGGCCAGTGTACCATGGGGGCAAAGATGAAGGAAAGTGTGTGCTTCCCAACGGACATGGTATCCCCCTCTTTCACGAGAAGCACATTTTCGCCCGAAAAGGGGAAGAAGTTTTTGAGCATCGCCGCGACCTTCTGGTTGGTGACGATGGTGACCTTCGGATAGCGTTCCAAAAGGCGCAGAAAGGTCGCCGAATGGTCCGGCTCCATGTGATGCACGACGAGATAGTCGAGTTCCCTTCCGCCGAGCGCGCCCTCTAAGTTTTCGAAGAACTGCTCCGCGATCGCCGTATCCACGGTGTCGAAGAGGACGGTCTTTTCATCCGTCAAAAGGTAGGAGTTGTAGCTCACGCCCCGCGGAATGGGGATGTGGTTTTCGAAGAGTTTGATGCGGCGGTCGCTCCCGCCGAGATAGTAGAGATCCTTCTGAATTTCAATGACATTCTGCATATCTTGCCTCGACCATTCGATTCTACTATATTTTACACGAAAAAGCAACCGAACAAACGGGGAAAAACGTGCGATCGCAAAAAAAAATCTTCCCCGCTCCCCTTCTGCGCGGAAGATGTCGAAACATCTTGCAATTTGCGGATGGGTGTGCTAAAATCGAGAAAATATGTGTCGCGGAGGCAGCTTATGCGCGGCCCGAAAAAATTCTTGCTCATAATTTTGACGCTCACCATGTTGCTCTTTGCGGCGGGCGCGCTTTGCGCATGCGGCAAAGAGAGGGACACGGCCGAATACACCGTCGGCGTCACCTGCGAAGAGGAGGGCATCCTCGACAAAGTGGAGGCGGCTCTTCAGACCTTTGAGGGAAGCATCGCCGAAGGCGGAGAGCGGCGGCCGCTCACATCCGGCAAGGCGGTCTTTGAAGTGGAACGCGGGAACTATCTCGCCGTCCTCTACGGCGTCCCCGACGGCTACACCTACCTTTCCGTGACCGTGGGCGAGGACGCGCCGACCGTTTCCCTCCACCTTTCGAAGAAACAGACGCCGCAAAAGCCCGATACTCCCGGCTCCGATCCCGAAGAGGTGAAGATCGACGAGGCGTTCGGCGGCCTCTGGGCAAATGCGCAGCACACCCTTTCGGTGGACACAGCGGCGGGGAAGATCCTCCTCGACGGCACCGAGGCGGCCAAGATCGAAAGCACTTCGGCGGGCGGCTACACCTTCACATGCAATGGAAGGACCTATGAGATCTTCTTCGATGGCGAAAACAGGGCGCAGCTTTGTCTCAAAGAGGGCGATGCGGTAGATGTCCTCGCCTTCGGGCCGTATGTCCCGCCCGTGGCCTTGCCCGAGGGGTTCCCCGAAAAATGGTACCGCGCCTACGGGAGCAATCCCGTCCTCCTCTTTGACGGCACCGCCTTCACCTTTGAGGGCAGCGGGGGAAGCGTGACCGCCGTTAAGATGCAGGATGGCGTCTGGTCCCTGCAGGGGAAGTTGGGCGAACGGGATATTACTTTCCTTTGGACGGAGGCGGCCTTCACCCTTGAGATGACGATCGGTGACACGCCCATCCTGCTCTATGCGGAGGGGCACGTCCCCTTCTCCCTCGACGCGGCCTTCGACGGCGTCTGGACGGGCGATGGATATGAGATCGTCATCGATGCCGAAAAGGGCGAGGCGGCTCTGGACGGCGTCCCTGCCAAGGAGCTGGAAATTTGCGACGGCGGCTTCACCTTCCTATGGCAAAAAGGCGAGACCATGACGCGCTACACCATAACCATGTCCGAGGTCGATGGCTCAGACGTGCTGTTGCTCCTCGAGGATGAGATCCTCCTCGCGACCCTTTGGAATGCGGAGGACATTCCGCCTCTTCCAAAGGAGTTGAACACGACTTTCTACGACGGCCTTCGCTCGGGGACAAGCATCTCGATCGACACGATCGGGCGGCGTGCGACCGTCGATCGGGGGGAGGACAGCCCCCTTTCCCTCACCGTCGGACGCTATGACGCCGCGACGGGCGAACTTCGCTTTCTCGCCGGGGAGGTCTCCTACTCCTTCACCTTCGACCGCGGCGCGCACGCGCTCCTGCCCGCGGAGGGCACAGCGGGCTGGGCCGCGCTCACCTACTACGAGAGCGGCTTTTTGCCCCTCGCCGAGATGCCCGCCTCCCTTTGCGGCGTCTTTGTGGAAAGGCGGGACGGAAATTCCGGCATCACCTTCGACGGGCCGCACTTCGGCTATCGCGGTGCGCAGGCGGACGTCTATGCGGTCTCCTTCCGGGAAAACGGCGGTTATACGCTGCAATTCGACCTCGAGGGGACGCTCGGCACCCTCCTTTGGGATCCCGATGAGGAGAACTTCGCGGGGGCGAAGCTCCTCCTCTGCATCGGGGAGGAGCGGACGGAACTCTTTTTGAAGGAGATCGTCGGCTACCTCGATCGCGGACTTTCGGGCAGCTGGCTCGGAGACCCCGTCCCCGGCGGCTCCCTCGAGCCGATCCACCTCACCCTCTTTCCCGAATGCACAAAGGTGGAACTCAAACTTGCACAGAATATCGCGGAAGTGGGGCATGTCACCTTCTGCGACGAGAAAAGCGGCGCGTTCGCCGTGACATTCGAAAACGAGAAGTTCAACCTCATCTATGAAGAGGATGCGGACGCCATCAAGGACGACCTCTCTTCGGAGGAAGGCTTCACGCGCCGCGGGCCGTTCATCCGCTATGAGGCGGATTTTGGCGAAAGCACCCTCCTCCCCGCTTGGTGTTCCTTTGTCTATCAAGACCTCCGCGGGCGCAGGCTCTCCTTCGAGGGCGGCCGCGTCATTCTCGACGGGCGGTATGGGCGGATCCTTCACTTCGATGAGGCCGCAAACAGCATCTTCGCCCTCGCCGTTGACAAGGACGGGAACGCGGGCCATGTAACCTATACCTTTCGGGCGGACCTCGGGGGGATCGAAGCCGTGGCCCTCCGCAACGCTTCGCTCCAAGGGCGGTTCCTGAAAACAGATCCCGACACCGCAAGGCTCTTCCTTCCCCCGCGCAGGAAGCGATACGATTTTTGAACGGTAAAATTGACGGCCGCCGTGCTTAAAGCGCACGGCGGCCGTTTTTATCGGGCAGATCTCAATGTGTTTTTGTGAGCAGAGCGAGGGTCTCGACGTGGCGGGTCTGGGGGAACATGTCAAATGGCTCTATGAGGCTGACCTCGTACATGGTAGGCCCGTTTTCCGTCTTGAGGAGTTCTCCGCTCTCCGTCTCGGCGAGCGTTCCCGTGAGATACCCGAGATCGCGGGCGAGGGTCGCGGGGTTGCAGGAGATCATGATGATCTTCTTCGGACCGCAGAGCAGGATCTCTTTGAGGACGCTCCGCGCGACACCCGTGCGGGGCGGATCCAAAAGAATGGTCGCATCGCCGAGATCGGGGATCTCCTTCAAACGGTCCTCCACTCTCCCGCAGAGATTGGTCATCTTCTCCTCGAGGCCGTTGCGCTTTTTGAGGGCGTCGGCGCAGCGGCTCGCCTCGGGGATGACCTCGATCCCGTAGGCATATCTGCACTTTTTCGCCAGCATGGCGGTGAGAAGTCCGCCGCCCGCATAGCAATCGACGACCCGCTCTTCCTCTCCGACGAGGGAGACGGCGCGCTCATAGAGCTTGGGGCGGACGGCGTCGTTGATCTGCACGAAGGTGTTCGGCCCCGCTTCGAAGAAGATGCCGCCCTCCGAACTCTCGTACCCTCCGACGCCCTTGACGAGGATGAACTCGCTGCCGAAGATGACGTTCGTCGCCCTTGTGTTGACGTTGAGATACAAGCTGTATTCGGGAAAAATTTTGTCGAGAAGGTGGCAAAAATAGTCGATCCCCTTGATTTCACGGACCGTCGTGACGAGGGTCACGAGGTACTTCCCCTTTAGCTCTCTGACGACCAGATGGCGGACATGCCCCCTTCGTCTTTCCTCATCGTAGCCGTCAAGCCCGCATTTTTCCATGAAATTTTTCAGGGCGGAGAGAAGCGGCTTCGTCCAATCGGGGTGGAGGGGACAATTGTCCGTCGGGACGATGCGGTGGCTCCTTTCGGCATAGAAGCCGACGAAGATGTTCTCGCCGTCGCCGCCGACGGGGATCTGCAATTTGTTGCGGTAACCGTACTCTTTGTCGCTCTTGACGCAGGGCAAGACTTTTGTCTCGATCCCGCCGATCTTTTTGAGCGTGTCGCGCACGAGGTCCTGTTTGAATTTGAGCTGGTCGCGATAGCGGAGGTGCTGGAGCTGGCATCCTCCGCAGCGGTAAAAGACGGGGCACTTGGGACGGACGCGCTCCTCGGCGGGCGTTATGATCTCCTCCGCCTTCGCATAGCCCGTCTTGTCCTTTACCTTCAGAATTTTCACGCGCGCCCTCTCCCCCTTGAGAAGATAGGGCACGAAGAGGGTGATCCCGTCGCACCTCGCAATGCCCTCGCCCTGCGTACCAAGCCCTTCCGCCGTGACGGTCGCGATGTCGTTTTTCTCCATATTCACCTCTTGATACGCCTCACGATCGCGTTCACCGACTTTTGGCACAAAAACATGAGTACGTCATAGACTGCAAAAAAGATCGTCCCGCCCAAAAAGATGACGAGGTAGAGATAGCTCTTCACCCAATCGTACCAAACCGCCCCGGTGATGCCGAGTACCCCGCCGAGGGTGAACCACATGAGGAGCATCGCCCCGTCGAACCACAGGGCTTTCAAAAGAAACCACAGGGCATGCAGAGGTTTTTTCTTGGTGAAACGCAGCTGGAGATAGTTGATGAGCGGGTGCAGTCCGAAAAAGACCGCAAACGGCAGGAGCTGCCAGAAAAAGGCGAGCGCGCCGAAGAAAAAGGCGAGAAGCACACCGCCGAGAAAGGCGAGTACTTCTCCCCAGATAAAGTCCTTGGAAAGGGGCACCATGAGCGCGAAGACCGCGAGAAGATATCCCGCCGCCATGAGGAAGTTCACATAAGAGGCGAGGGTGAGCGCAAGAGCGACGACCGCGCATGCGATGGCGGATAGTACGATCTCGAAAGACCTCGAAGGACGCTTCACAAAAATTCACCTTACCTGCAATTACAGCACATATTGAAGAGACAGTTCACGCACAAATAGGTATAGCACATCGTGGCGCAGGTGGAACACCAATTTCCCCCCATCTCGCTGCCCTGCGGGGCGGGGTTGGGGTTCGTGTTGGGCGCGCCGCCCGTCTGCTGCGCGTAGTCCGCCCGCGCCTTGAGCTTTTCGTAGGCGGTGCGGTATTTTTCGTTTTCGCCGTCCATTTGCAGGGCGATCTCGAGCTGTTTCTTGCTCTCGTTCATCCAATTCTTCTTATAGAAGATGACCGACTGCAGGTAGTGCCACTCGGCGTTTCTCTCGTTGAAGGCGTCGAGGAGCTGCTGGGCGCGCACAAGATCCCCGCTCCTTATGGCGGAGGCGACCTCCTCGAACCCGTCGGAAGAGGCGGTATTCTCCTCTTTGCGCGCTTCCCTGCGCTCGTCCTTTATCTCCTCGTAGGCGGCCTCGAGGCGGGTGAGCATGCGCGCGGCGGCATTTCCCGCTTCGCCGTCCTGCCACTTCTCCTCGTCATATTTCTTTTTCAGCTCCTCATAGCGGCTGTCGATCTCTTCATCCGTCGCGCTTTCGTCCAGTCCCAACAGCTCGTAACTTTCCTTGCTCATGCTTCTATATATACTCCTTATGATTTCAAATCTTGACGCTCATCTCCCGTCGAGGCTCTCCCTTCATCACCCGCTCCGTCTCCAACGGGATCCCGCGGAGGATGACGTTGTCCGTGAGGTCGCGGTTGAAGAAGAACCTTACTTTTGCGAGGTTTTCCCGCATGGAATAGAAGAGGGTGTCGAAGAGGAACGCGATCTCCTCGCCATGGCTCTCCATGAGTTTTTCGCGCGTACTTTCCCCATAGGAGAGGACGAAGGGGTTGTAGTTTTTCTTCTTGATGTCCTTCTCGAAGTCGTCCAGAGCGTCGATGAGATAGATCCATTTGCCGAGGTCGTAAAAGAGGCCCTGCGTTGCGGGGGAAGCCTTTTCCCCGAGGAAATGGTCGGAGACCGCCTGCATCATGCGCGCCGACGGCTCCGCGGCCATGTCGGGGGAGGAAACTTCACTTTTTTCCGTCCGTTCCTGTTCGATGAGATAGCCCTCTATCAGCTCCGCGAGGGCGGGATAGCGTTTTTTTGCCCGCTTGAACCCTCTTTTGAACCAGACGCGCTTTGCCTTCCCCCTGCCGCCGTCCGCGATGTCGTCCGTCAGCTTGTAGTAGATGAGGATGGTGTTGAGCGCGCCAAGTTCCTCGGAGAGGGCGTCCACCTTCGCCATCGGCTTTTTTCGGACGGTGTGCCCGAAGCACCCCCTCTTTTCCACCTCGATATCCGTGCCCGTCATGTTGTGGAGGAGGGCAGAGAGGAAGGTGGTATCGTAGGTTAGCCCCGTGCGCGCCAGCTGCCCGCAGGACGCGCCGATGCTCCTGCACAGCCCGCAGTAGAGGGCCTTGTAGAGCATCACATCCTTTACATGCAGATCGGGAAGATCGTAGCGAACGTAACCGAACATATCACTCCCTGTAGAAGCCGACTTTGCGGCAGACCTTGGAGAGCGTCCTCCGGGCCGTCTTAAAAGCCCGTTCCGCGCCCCCGGCTAAAACTTCCGTGAGATACTTCTTGTCGGCGAGGAGCCGCTTTTGCTCCGCCTGAATGGGAGCAAGAACGTCGGCGACGGTCTCCCCCACGGCGAGTTTGAAATCCCCATATCCCATGCCCGAAAATGAGGCCTCTGCCTCAGACATGGTATGCCCCGAGAATGCGCAATAGATGTTGAGAAGGTTGCTGATCCCGGGCTTTTCCTCCGATGAGACGATGCGGTTATCGCTGTCCGTCACGGCGCGCTTGAACTTGCGGATGACGGTGTCGCGGTCGTCGGAGAGAAAGACGGAGGCATTCGGGTTTTCGTCCGACTTGGACATCTTCTTTGCGGGGTCCTGAAGGGAGCAGATGCGCGCCTCCCCCTTGACGATGAGCGGCTCGGGCACCTTGAAGGTCTCCCCATAGCGGCCGTTGAACCGCTCGGCAAGGTCGCGCGAGAGTTCGACATGCTGCTTCTGATCCGCGCCGACGGGGACGAAGTCCGTCTGATAGAGGAGGATATCCGCCGCCATGAGGACGGGGTAATCCATGAGGCCCATGTTGATATTGTCGGCGTGTTTTTGCGATTTATCCTTGAACTGCGTCATGCGGGAGGCCTCGCCCACATAGGTGAGAGTGTTGAGGATCCAGCAAAGCTCCGCATGCGCCGAAACGTGCGACTGCACATACAGGGCGCACTTTTCGGGGTCGATCCCGCAGGCAAGGTAGAGGGCGGCAAGCTCCAAGGTACGGCGGCGAAGCTCCGCGGGTTCCTGCCGCACGGTGATGGCATGAAGATCTGCAATGGCAAAATAGCAGTCGTACTCGTTTTGCAGACGCAGCCAATTGCGGATCGCGCCCACAAAGTTCCCGATCGTGAGGCTCCCCGTCGGCTGAACGGCGGAATAGACGGTTTTCTTCATAATGCCGACATTCTCTTCCATAGCTGAAAATCCCCCTATTTTGGAACATTATACCATATCCCGCGTGAAAATGCAACCTGTAGCGCGTTCCCTTTGTGAAAATGCGCCGAAAACATTGAAAAGAATGGGGAAAGGGGAACAAATGCGGTGATGCTTCGACACGCGCGATGCGCGGCTCAGCATGACGTTATTTGGTGATGCTTCGACACGCGCGATGCGCGGATCAGCATGACGTTTTTGGTGATGCTTCGACACGCGCGATGCGCGGCTCAGCATGACGTTGTTTGGAAGCCCCACCTCAGTCACGCTCTGCGTGACAGCTCCTCCCCAAGGAGGAGCCTTATGGACTCCGTATGGGGGGATCCATTTAGCGCAAACAAAACCCCCGAGTTGCTCGGGGGATGGTGTTTGAATGATGTTTGAAAAAAAGTCAGCCGAGGAATTTGAGGACGGCGTCGAACATCTTGTCCGGGGAGACGGCCGTCTTGAAGCGGAGGGGCTTATAGCGCACCGACTTGATGGCCTCGGGGACCTTCATCGCCGTGAGGAGATGGATGCGTTTGACCCCCTTGAAGCTGTCCTTCACGTCGTTGCCCGTGAGCGCGTACAGAACGTCCTGCGGACACTTGTAGGGGCTGGCCGTGGAGAGGACGACCATGGGGCGTTTCTCGGACATGGTATCGTCCTCGATCTTCTCAAGGTACTTATTCGCAACGTCCATGGCGACGCCCGTGTGAGTATCCATGGGGTAGCCGTACTCCTCGAAAAACTCGTAGATGCACTCCACCGTATCGTCCTCCGAGGTGCTTCCCGCATAGAAGGTCTCCTGCAGGCCGGAGATCTCTTCGGAGGGGAGAGAAAACCTTCCCGAGGAGGCGAGCTGTTTCATGCGCTCGAGGGTACGCGCCGCGTTCCTCCCCGACGCCTCGAAGAGGAGCCGCTCGATATCCGAGGCGAAGAGAATATCCAAGGCGGGCGACATCGTGCGGTAGAGCGGACGCTTCGTATCATAGATGCCCGTGCGGAAGAAGTCGGTGAGGGCGCAATTTTTATTGGATGCAACGAGGATGGAGCCGATGGGAAGGCCCATGCGCTTTGCATAGTAGCCTGCAAGAAGATTGCCGAAATTCCCCGTCGGCGCGCAGAAATTCACCTTCTCCCCCATCTTGATCTGATCGGCGGAGACGAGGTCTAAATAGGCGGAGAAGAAATAGCAGATCTTGGGAAGGAGCATGCCGATATTGTCGGAGCCGGCCAGGGTGAGCCGATAGCCCTTCTCCGAGATGGCGGCGGAAAATTTCTCGTTGCGGAAAAATTTCTTGACGCCGTTCGTGCAATCGTCCAGACTTCCCCTTACGGCGACGACGTCGAGATTTTCCCCGTCCTGCGTACACATCTGGAGCTTCTGCATCTTGGACGCCCCGTCGTCGGGATAAAAGACGATGGCCTTCACGCCCTTCTCCCCTTCGAACGCCTCCAGAACCGCCTTGCCCGTATTCCCGCTCGTCGCCGTTGCGACGAGGAGATCTTCCTTCATGCCGAGAAGGGCGCGGCCCTCCCTCAAAAGATAGGGAAAGATGCCGGCGGAGAGGTCGCTGCTCGCGCAGGTGGGGCCGTGAAAGAGTTCGAGCATATAGATGCCGCTCTCCATGCGCACAAGGGGCACGGGATCGCTTCCTTCAAACTTTTCATAGGCCGCACGGAGGGCGGAAAGAAGGCCGTCTTTATCGTATTCGTCGAAATACTTTCCGAGAAGATAGGCCGCGCGTTCGGGATAATCGAGGGGGAGCATGTCCGTAAGCTCCTCCCTGGAGACTTCGGGAAAGCTCTCGGGCACAAACAATGCGCCGCCGCCCGCCATGCCGCGGACGACCGCTTCAAACGAGCTGACCCTCTCCTCCCCTCTCGTACTCACAAACTTCATAAAATGCCTTCCTTTTTATAGAAAGTCCCGCAGGCGAGCGAGACTTTCCCGTTGAAGATGAAAATCGTTGAATGAAAAGTTCTCAAAGATATTTCTTTGCAAATTCGGGAAGTTCTTCCTCCGAACAGCTGCAGGTGATCCAGATCCCGAGATCGCGCATATCCGCGAGTTTTTCGAGCATATAGAAGCTCTGTGCCATATCCTTGAGATCCTTGCCGGCGATGCGGGCGATGCCGTCCACATAGATGCTCTCGTTGTCGTAGTTGCCCGCGGCGACCCCCTTGATGAAGCCGCAGAGAGCCTCCTCGCCCGCGACCTTGTAGTCGCTCACGTCGATGAAGCGCACTTCGCGCCTCAGATCGTACATATAGCGTTTTGTATCCGTAACGAAAATCAGATGCCCTTTCGCGGTTGCGACCGCTTCGTTTGCCACCTCGATTATGCGCTTGGTCTTGCCGCTGCCTTTCGGCCCGCAAATGATTTTGATCATGAGTTCCTCCTTGTATTCACAGCCATGCGGCTATGTTCCTTGATACTATTCTATCAAACTTTCTGTCAACATTCAAGGGGTTCGGGAAAAAAACAAAAAAATTTATCCGCCCTGCTTTTCCGTTTAATACAACTTTTTAAGAAAGTCCGCGATGCGGGAAAGCCCCTTTTCGAGATCCCCCATGGAGAGGGAATAGGAAAGGCGCACACAGCCGTCCGCGCCGAACGCCGCCCCGGGCACGACGGCGACCTTCTCCTCCTCGAGAAGAATTTCCGCAAAGTCCACGGAATTTTTGATCGTTTTGCCCCGATATTGCTTCCCGAAGGTCCCTTCGACGACGAGCATCACATAGAACGCCCCGTCCGGCACGACGCATTCCACCCCGCCCATGTCCGTGATGAGGGCGAGCATTCTCTGCCTTCTCGCAGAAAACGCGGCCACCATGTCCGAGACGGAGCTGTCATTTTCCGAAAGTGCCGCGACCGCCGCGCACTGGGCGACGGAGTTGGGATTGCTCGTCGCGTGGCTTTGGAAGGAGGCAATCGCCTTTGCGATCTCCAAGGGGGCCGCAAGGTAGCCGATGCGCCAGCCCGTCATGGCAAACGTCTTGGAGAGGCCGTTCACCATCACCGTCCTTTGCTTCATTTTTTCGGAGACGGCCGCAAAGGAGAAGGGCCTTTTGTCCCCATAGACGAGCTTTTCGTAGATCTCATCCGAGAGGACGAAGATCCCCGCCTCCTCGCAGACGGCGGCGAGGGCGCGCACCTCCTCTTCGGAATACACTGCCCCCGTGGGATTGCAGGGGGAATTGAAGATGAAAAGCTTCGTGCGCGGCGTGATCGCCTCTTTGAGCTGTTTGGGGGAAATTTTGAAGCCCTCCTCCCGCTTTGCCTCCACAAAGACGGGGACGCCGCCGAGCGTCTTTACCACCTCGGGGTAGGTGAGCCAATAGGGCGCGGGAATGATGACCTCGTCCCCCTCGTCCACGAGAGCGTAGCAGGCGTTGAAAATGGCGTGTTTCGCCCCATTCGAGACGACGATCTCCTCGGGAGAATAGGAAAGGCCGTTCTCCCCGAGAAGTTTTTTCGCAATGGCACGGCGGAGCGCAAGCGTCCCCGCCGCGGGGGTGTATCTCGTCTGTCCGCCTTTGATCGCGCCGATGGCGGCATCTTTGATATAGGAGGGCGTCTCGAAGTCGGGTTCGCCGACGCCGAAGTTGACGACGTCCTCCCCCGCCGCCTTCATGGCCTTCGCTCTCGCGCTGATGGCGAGGGTGAGGGAGGGAGAGATCGTGCGGATGCGCCTTGCAAGTGTCTGCATTTCAGTCCTCCGATGAGGCAAGTTTTCTTTCCACGTCCGCACGGGCGAGGGCGTCGATCATCTCGTCGAGATCCCCCGATAAAAACCCCTCCATGTCGTGAAGGGAAAGCCCGATGCGGTGGTCGGTGATGCGGCTCTGGGGGAAGTTGTAGGTGCGGATGCGCTCGCTCCTGTCCCCCGTGCCGACGAGGCTGCGCCGATTGGCCGCCTCCGCGCCCGCGGCGCGGCTCTGATAATAGTCATAGAGGCGGGATTTCAGTACCCTGTACGCCTTTTCCTTGTTCTTGAGCTGGCTCCTCTCGTCCTGACAGGTGACGACGATGCCCGTCGGAAAGTGGGTGAGGCGGATGGCGGTCTCCGTCTTGTTTACCTTCTGCCCGCCCGCTCCCGAGGAACGGAAGAGATCGACGCGCACGTCCTCCTCTTTTATCTCCACCTCGACCTCCTCCGCCTCGGGAAGGACGGCCACCGTGCAGGTAGAGGTGTGGATGCGGCCCTGCGATTCCGTCTCTGGGACGCGCTGGACGCGGTGGACGCCGCTCTCGTATTTGAGCCGTTTATAGGCATCCTTCCCGCCCACGAGGACGACGGCCTCCTTGACGCCGCCAAGCTCCGTCTCGTTGAGGTTTACGACCTCCCACGAGAGCCGTTTCTTCTCGCAATATCCCATATACATGCGGTAGAGTTCATACGCAAAGAGGGCGGCCTCCTCGCCGCCCGCACCCGCGCGGATCTCCAGAGTGCAGTTCCGCTCGTCGTTTTTATCTTTGGGAAGAAGGAGGATCTTGATCTCCTCCTCCTGCCGCTTTAATTTTTCCTTGAGGGCATAGCCCTCCTCGAGAAGGAGATCGCGCATCTCCTCCGTTTCATGTTCCGCCTCCGAGAAGGCGGCATCCATCTCTTTTTGCGTCTCTTGCAAGGCATGGTATGCCGAAACGATCTCTTCAAGCTCCGACCGCTCCCTGCTCAGCCTCACAAAATCCTCCGAAAGGTAGGCGTCGGGTGCGGCAAGACGGGCGGAAAGTTCCTCGTATCTTGCGGCGATCCCGGAAAGTTTTTTCAGCATCAGAACCCCAACTTTACGACGCGCTCCACGCCCGCGAGGTCCTTCACGACCATGGCAAATTCGCAGTGTGCCGTCGTCTGGAAAATTTTGATGATCTCCTGCGCCTGCCCCTCGCCGCATTCGACGATGAGCATGCCGCCGCGGGTGATGTAGCGCGGGATCTTTTCGGCAATGGCGCGGTAGAAGTCGAGGCCGTCCTCCCCGCCGTCGAGGGCGATGTGCGGCTCGAAGTCCTTCACGTCCGTGGGAAGGGAGGCGATGTCCCCCCGCTTCACATAGGGCGGATTGGCGGTGATGAGGTTGAACCTGCCGCGGATCCCCGCAAAGAGGTCGCTTCTCACGAAGTTCACGGCCGCCTTGTTGAGCAGGGCGTTCTCGCGGGCGAGCGTGAGCGCGTCCTCCGATATATCGGATGCGGTGATCTGGACGCGTTTATCCTTGGACGCCTCGCAGTACGTCGCGATGGCGACCGCGCCGCTGCCCGTGCAGAGGTCGAGCATCCTGTCGCCGTCGTTGAGGGCGAGTACCGCCTGCCGCACAAGTACCTCCGTCTCGGGACGGGGAATGAGGACGCGTTCGTCCACCTTGAAGGTGTAGCCGTAAAATTCTGTGTCGCCGTAGATATACCACAGCGGCCTTCCCTTCATGCGTTCGTCGAATATGTCGAGGATCTTCTTGCACTCCGAACGGGAGATGACGCGCTCCTCGGAGAGGGCACTGCGCTTGATGCCGAGGGTCATGGAGAGGATCCACTCCGCATCCGATCCGTCGATGTTCTTGTCCTTGAAACACCGCTTCATGTCCGCAAGGAGCTTGGAAAGTTTGGTCTCCGTCGCAAAGAACCTCTCGTTGAAGTCGGGGTTTTTGTCCATCTCGAGGGCGGTCTCGAAGGCTTGGATGGCACATTCGATCATGCCGTCGTCCGGCTCCCGCGTCGTGAGCTTCTGCAGAAGGAACCCGGGGGCCTTCAGGGGGAGGACAAGCACACTGTCCGTCTTGGCGAGGAGCTTCAGAACTTCGTACGAAACGCCCGCTACGAGGGGCAGAAGGAGGATGCGGAAAACGATGGAGAGGAGCGTCTCGACAATTCCCGGGACATGCATGACGGCGTAGAGCATGTCGAGCGGGATCCCCACGAGGGCGAACACGATGATGGAGATGAAGAGGACGATGAAGAGGAAGGTCGTGCCGCAGCGGTCGTGGAGACGGGTGCATTTTTTCACATTCTCCACGGTGAGCGGCAGGCCGTATTCGTAGCAGTTGATCGTCTTATGTTCCGCACCGTGATACATATAAGTCTCGCGGAGGGACTTGAATACGAGGGTGAAGAGGATATACAAGAGGAAGATGACGAGGCGGAATCCCCCTTCGATGAGGTAGTACCAAAGGCCGTACATCTTGTCCTTCGCGACGGCGGGGACGTTGGAGGCGATGAGATAGGTAAAGAGAAGAGGCAAAAAGATAAACAGCCCCACGGCGAGAAGGACGCCGAGGATGACGGAGAAGGTGGTGAGGATATCCCCCACGCTCTTCTTGTGTTTTTCCGCAAGCCACTTTGCGAATTTGCTCTGCCGGTCCTCCTCCCCCTCATCTTCGGTGAGGGCGGCCTCGGAACTGCGCATGAGCACCTTCATCCCCCCGACGAGGGAGGAGAGAAAGTTGACGACGCCGCGGATGAAGGGGACCCTCTGCCAGCGGGGCCGCTCTTCGGGGGCTTTTATTTTGACGGCCTCCATGACCGTCTCGCCCTGATCGGTGCGGACGACGGTCGCCATGCCATGCTTGGAGCGCATCATGACGCCCTGGATCACCGCCTGTCCGCCGATGTAGGTACGATTGCATTTCTTCTTCATGCTACCACCGTTGCTCTTTGATAAATAAATAGCAAAACAGCCTCCGTAAAAGAGGCTGCCGCGTACTTAGATCCCGTATCTTTTCTTGAACTTATCGACGCGTCCGCCGGTATCGACGAGCTTTTGACGACCCGTAAAGAAGGGATGGCATTTGCTGCAGATATCCACTTTAAGCGTCTCGACATCCTTGGTCGTGCCCGTCTTGAAAGTCTCGCCGCAGGCGCAGACGACGGTTACTTCGTGATATTTCGGATGAATGTTCTCGCGCATATCGTTCACCTCACTCCGTTTTTCTTTGATATTCAACGCGTCTATTATAACTGCTTTTTCTCATTTCGTCAACTGATTTTGAAAGCCTTACGAAAATTCACACAAAAAAGAGCGGATTTTTTGTCGAACGCACAAAGCGCGCCGAAATCCCGCAAAAAGCCTTGCCAATCGGCGCAATTTGCGGTATAATAGGGATAAATAACGCAGAAATTGCTGTTGGAGGCCCGCATCCATGAAGGTATGGAAACTTACAGGCGCGAAAAAACTCGTTTGCAGTGAGGAACCGCTGCCCGAACATGAGGACGGAAAGGTCCGCGTCCGCGTGACGAAAGTTCTCGTGAACAGCCTGGACGCCGACCTCTACGACGGTACGGCTCCCTGCAAATATCCCCTCATCCCCGGGCGGTACGCCGTGGGCGTCATCGCCGAGGACGGCGCGGGGGCTTACCTTCCCCGCGGCGCGCGGGTGCTTTTGCACACCTTCCGCCCCATTGCCCCGAACGGAACGAGCAAGCGGGATTTTGCCTCCCCCGAATTTGAGATCTGCGGCCTGACGCGGGACGGGTTTATGACCGACTTCGTCAATGTCTCCCCCGACTTCCTCACCGCACTTCCCCCCTCCGTCTCAGATGAAAGGGCACTGCTTTTGCACCATGTCGCCATTGCAAAGGCGATATGCGACGCACTCGAATCCAAGAAGGGCCAGCACATCGTCGTCGTCGGGGCGAACCTCGTCGGCATCCTCGTCTGCCAGCTCCTCATCTATCAGCAGGCCGCGCCCATCCTCGTGGATACCATGCAGCATCACCTCGATTTTGCCAAGAAATGCGGCGTCTACTACACCGTTCTCGCGGACAACAAGGCACTCGAAAACGTCGCCTCCATCACGGGAGGAAGGCTCGCGGACGGGGCGGTGTATGTCTCCTCCGCGATCGGCAACGCGCCCGAACTTCCCTTCCGCCTCGCGGCGAGAAACAGCAACGTCGTCATCTACGGCCAACCTGCGGGCGGGCTGAAGGTGCGGCTCGACCTCGCCATCCGCAAACATCTTGCGATCTATTGCGTGGAGAACGGCTTCGGATATCTGGATACCGCGATCAACCTCATGGCCAACAAGGCGGTGGATATTTCCCCCTACAAGGCAAACGTCGTGAAGGCGGCAAAGGCCGCCTCCCTCTTCCATGACTACCCTTCCCGCGCCGACCGCGGATCGGATATCGTCAACTTCCTCGACCTCATGTAAGACTCACTTGGGGCTCTTGCCCACCCCTTGAGGGGTGGGTGTCACGCCAAAGGCGTGACGGAAGGGGTGTTCATCCAAAGCGACACTCCTTCCGTCTCGCTCCGCTCGACAGCTCCCCCTCAAGGGGGAGCCAAGAAAAGCCAAACCCACCTTACATATGCGTAGACTGCGGCTGTTTTTGCGCGGAAGGCTCTTCCCCCTCGCGCTCCTTTTACTCTTCGCGCTCCTCGCGGGCATTGTGCTTGCGGTACGGCTCCCCCGCCTTCTCGCGCCCGTCGCCCTCATGGAACGGGCGTTTTCCTTGCTCGCCGCCGCCATCACCCTTGTCCTCGAAGATCTCCCCGAGAGAAAGATCGCAAAGCTCGCGCTCCTCTGTTTTCTCCCATGGGTGGGACCCATCCTCGTTCTCATCTTCTCCGAAACGGAAAAAAGGCCGAGAACTTTCAAAACAGCAGGGGAAGGCGGCTCCCTCTTTTCGCGCGTTGCGGCGACTGCAGAGCGTCTCAAGGGCACCCATGTCGCAAGGGGACACATCGAATACTTCTCCTCGGGGGAGGAGATGCGCGCCGCGCTCCTCGCCGATCTGAAAGGTGCGAAGCGGCGCATCTATCTCGAATACTACATCATCGCCGAGGGGAAATTCTGGGGAGAGATCCTCTCTCTTCTCGAGGAGAAGGCGAAGCGGGGCGTCGATGTGCGCGTCATCTTCGACGACTTCGGCTGCAGCCTCACCCTCCCCGCCCGCTATGCGAAAAGCCTCGCATCCCGCGGCATCAAGACCGCCGTTTTCTCCCGTCTGCGCCCGCAGAGAGGGCTGACGCGGCGGGATCACAGGAAGCTCTTTCTCATCGACGGCGTGTGCTACACGGGCGGGATCAACCTCGCCGACGAGTATGTGGGCGAACGCATCCGCTTCGGCCGGTGGAAGGACAGCGCGGTTCGCGCCGAGGGGGATGTGAGCGGCTTTGAAGAGGTCTTTCTCAAGACATGGTATGCCCTGACGCGCTCAAAGGGGACCCATGTTCAGCCAAAAGAAGAGGCGGGCGGCGTTCCCTTCTGCGTCCTATCGGACGGAACGAAGCGGGACGGAAGGCTCTTTCCCCTCCTTCTTCCCCTTCTCATCGCATCCGCAAGAAAAAGCATCTGTCTCTCTTCCCCCTATCTCTCCCTGCCGCACGCTGCGATGCAGGCCCTCTTTGCGGCGGCCGCTTCCGGGGTGGATGTGCGCCTCATGATCCCCCATATCCCCGATAAGCGGCTCGTCTTTTTTCTGACGAGGGCGTATGCGCGGGAACTCGGGGAAAAGGGAGTCAAGGTGCGCGAATATGCCCCCGGTTTTTTGCACGCGAAGAGCATCGCGATCGACGGGGAATGCGCCCTCGTCTCGAGCTATAATCTCGATTTCCGCAGCCTGTATGTGCAGGCGGAATGCGGTCTCTTTGCGGAGGATCCCGCGCTCGCCGAGGCGGTCGAACGCGACTTTCGCACCTGCTTCGAAGAGGGGTGTCCGCTCAAAAAAGCGAACCCCTTCATACGCGCTCTGGGGCGGCTCGCGATGCTGTTTGCCCCGCTCACTTGAAATTTTTTGGGGAGGTCACCCTATGAAATACATGATCGCATCGGATATCCACGGCTCCGCCGAATATTGCGGAATGCTCAAAGAACGCTTTCTGCAGGAGGGCGCGGAGAGACTCATCCTCCTCGGGGATCTTCTCTACCACGGCGCGCGCAACCCCCTTCCCGAGGGGTACTCCACCCTTGAGACGGCGAATATCCTCAATTCACTCAAGGAAAGAATCGTCTGCATCAAGGGCAACTGCGACAGCGAGGTGGACTCCCTCGTGCTGGAGTTCCCCGTTTCGGCAGACCTCGTCCTTCTCCCCTTCGCGGGGCGGGAAATTTTCTTCTGTCACGGACACAAAACGCCCGCCCTTATGAAGGAGGGGGACATCCTCTTCTGCGGGCACTTCCATGTCCCCGCCTGCGAGGAGCGGGAGGGCTACCTCTATTGCAACTGCGGCTCCGTCTCCATCCCAAAAGAAAATTCCCCGCGGTCATATTGCGTACTTGAGGGGAATACAATATTTTGGAAGCGGCTGGAGACGGGGGAAATTTTCCTCGAAAGACGCTTTTGACAAACCCCATGTCCGAGCATGGGAAAAATGAGAAATGAAGCATCGCCTTAGCATAAAAATGATGTGACCCTTCGACTGCGCTCAGGGTGACGAATTTTCGGGAAAAAACTTTTCGTAAAACTCTTGACAATAATTGTTGAAGTGTGTAGAATGAAAGTACAAAAAATCCAAAGGAGATTTATAGCACTATGAACTTCGATACTTGGTTCCATAAGCAGAGCAAAGTCCTGCAGATCGTCCTCCTTATTCTCCCGCTCGTCGGCTGGATCGTGGACCTTCTCGTGAGATGGTCTGCATTCATCAAGAAGAACAGCGGCGTCAACCTCGCTATGGCACTTGTCGTCACCTTCCTCGGCGAATTCTGGATCCTCACCATTCTCGACGCTATCTGGATCGCGCTTTACAACAAACTCCTTCTCGAGGAGTAACAAAGACGAAAAAACCGCTTCCCCGCACGGGAAGCGATTTTTTTATGCGTTGGGCCGGGAAATCACACCCCTCCCGTCTCGCTGCGCCCGACACCCTCCCCTCAAGGGGAGGGCAAGGGTAGAGGCATATTTTACAGGTCGAAGGCGATCGCGGTGATGTCGTCCGAGAAACTTCCGCAGAAGTCTTTCAGGGCGGATTTGAGCCGTTCGATGAAGCGTTCGGCGTTTTCCGAGCGTTGCAAGATGGCCTCGACGCGCTCTAATGAGAACTGCTCCCCCTCGGCGTTCCTGCTCTCCGTCACCCCGTCGGTGAGGAGGACGAGGATGTCCCCCTTCTCATAGCCGATCGTGCGGTCCTCGTAGCGGAACCCGGGGATCCACGTCGAGACGGGGGGCGAACTCATGTCGATCTCGGAGATGCCCTCCTTCCCCTTGAGGAGAATGGGCGCGTTGTGCCCCGCGATACAATAGCGGACGATGCTTTTCTCCTCCTCGATATGCACGGCTGCCGCCGTGATGTAGGAGCGTTCGTCTAAATTCATCTCCTGAAATTTCGCGTTCAACCCGCGGATGGCGTTTGCGGGGGAGGGATCGGAGCGATCCCATCCCGCGCGGACGAATGCGGAGAGCATGCCCGCCGCCACGCCCTTTCCCGAGACGTCGGCGAGTACCCCCATCGTCCCGCCGCCCACTTCATACACATCGGGAAGATCCCCGCCGATCTCGCGGCAGGGAATGTAGGTGAAGGAGTAGGGCGTCCCCCCTCTCCCCGAGGCGGGAGGAAGGAGACGCTGTTGGATGCTCTGCGCGGAGTGCAGTTCGCGCGCGATCTCCGTCTCGTAGGCGTTATCCACGATGCCGAGCATGAATTTCCCCAACGGCTCCACCTTCATGCGGAGGGCGATCCCCTCTCCGCCGCTCCCCAAAATGAGCTTGCGGAAGGCCGTCCTGCCCGTCGATGCCACCTCTAAAAAGACGTTGCGCAGGGGGCAATAGGCGCATTTGACGCCCTTGCCGCATTCTCCCTCTTTTTCGCCGCATGCGGTGACGTCGCGCAGCGTCCCCTTCATCTTCTCTGCACGAAAGTACTCTCCGAAGGCGCGGTTCATGTACCGCACCTTTAAGTTTTTATCGACGACGATCGCCGCCGTGGGAATACTGTTGAGTACGTCCCTGTAGAGATTTGCCATGTTATCCTCTGAAAAATTTCAGTTCCCCGTGTACCGCCCTGCATTCCAGCACTTTTGAGGGGAAAAGCTCTCCGTCGAGCTGTATGTATTCGCCGTCCGTCTGCTCGATGACGACCTCGTCGCAGAGTACCCGCTCCGTGATCGGGAGGAAGGGTGCCTTGCCGCGCATGAGCTTGATAAGGTAGAAGGGAATTTTCCACCGCTTGGGAAGGGAGATGAGGAGAAGGTCGATCTTGCCGTCGTCCATTTTTGCGAGCGGGTCGATGGGGATCCCCCCGCCGAACTGCTTTCCGTTGCAGGCAACGACGATGAAGGCGGTGAACTCCCGCACCTTTCCATCCGATGTGACCTTCACCTTCTGCCCTTTGTAACGAAAGACGGCCGCGAGCAGGGCACGGAGGTACTTCCCCTTGTCGCTCCCATGCTTCATGCGGTAGCACCGCTCGAGGACGTCGACGTCGATGCCCAGCCCCGCGATATTGAGGCTGCGGCGGTCCCCGCAGTCGAGATAGTCCGTCTCCTTCGCCTCGCCCGAGAGGATGAGGTCGAGTGCCTTTGCACCGTAGGGGATGCCCGCCGCCTCCGCAAAGTCGTTGCCCGTGCCCGCGGGGATGAGGCCGAGCTGCACCCCCTCGAGGGTGGAGAGCGCGTTCAAAACGTCGTTGAGCGTCCCGTCCCCGCCGACCGCGACAAATTGCCGTTCGCCCGCCTCGGACAGATCCCTGACGTGCGCGATCGTCTCCTCGCGGCTCTCGCCCTCGAAGAGATCGTATTCGGCGTCCGCCTCCGCAAGACGGCTCTTGAGTTCGGGCAGAACTTTTTTCGCATTCTTTGCATGGGGATTGACGATAAAGTGCAGCATAAATTCATCCGTTTCGTGGGATTTCCGTCTGTATTATACAATATCTTTTCGGGAATTGCAATTTTTTTGGGAATTTGCTATACTGTTTTTGAGAAAATTTTCAAGGGCCGCCATGAAAGACTTGCTTCCCGAAAACCTCATCCGCCTCGCCGAAAACTGCGCCTCCCCCCTCTTTGTTGTGGGCGGGAGCGTGCGCGACTTTATTTTGGGATTCCCCATCGGCGACAAGACGGACTACGACATCTCCTCCCCCATGCGCGAAGAGGAGCTGCTTGCCGCCGCCGAAAAATGCGGCTTTCTCGTCCGCGCCGTCTACCGCCACACGGGGACGGTGAAGCTCGAGGACGGGGAGGGCCGCGGCTATGAGTTCACCCGCTTCCGCTCGGACAAATATATCCGCGGGGAACACACCCCCTCTGAGACCTTCTTCACGGAGGATATTACGCTCGACGCCCGCCGCCGCGACTTCTGCGCAAACGCCGTCTACTATGACATCAAAGAGGGGCGTTTTGCCGATCCCCTCGGCGGAATGAAGGATATTGGGCGGGGGGTGCTTCGCACGGTGCGGGAGGCGGAGAAGGTGTTCTCCGAGGACGGGCTTCGCCTCATGCGGCTTGCGCGCATCTCTGCCGAGACGGGGCTTGCTCCCGACGAAGAATGTCTCGCGGGGGCGAAGCAAAATTCTTCGCTCATCGGCGACATCGCCCCCGAGCGCGTCTTTGCGGAACTCCGCCTCCTTCTCCTTTCCGACCTGAAACACGGCGACAGGGAGGCTCCCCTGCGCGGGCTGACCATCCTGAAGGAGACGGGGGTGCTTGCCAAGGTCATTCCCGAACTTGCCCTCGGCGACGGCATGGAACAAAAACGGGCATACCATGACCACGACGTCCTCACGCACAGCTTCCTCTGTGTCAGACATGCCCCCCCTGAAATTCGTTTCGCCGCCCTTCTGCATGACGTGGGAAAACCCTTCTGCATGCTGCGCGACGGCAACTTCCATGCCCATGACAGGGAGGGGGCGAGGATCGCGGAGGAGATACTCCTTCGGCTCAAGGCCCCCAAGAAACTCATCGAGGAGACCGTCTTTCTCACCCTTAACCACATGCGCGACTTCGACTGCAACATGCGCGAGGGAAAGGTGCGGCGGGAAATTTTGCGCCTCCACGAGCATCTCCCCGCCCTCTTCGCCTTGAAACAGGCGGACTTTACCGCTTGCAAGGGAGACACCTCCCCCGCTCCTTCCGTCGTAAAGTGGCAGAACATCATTGCTAAAATGCACAAAGAGGGCGTGCCGTTTACCCTTCGCGAACTCGCCGTGAACGGGCGGGATCTGAAGGCTGCGGGCGTCCCCGAGAAGCTGACGGGGAAACTGCTCGACGAACTTCTCCTCTTCTGTGCGGAGGACGGCGGCCGCAACGAAAAGTCCCTTCTTTGCCGCCATGTCCGCGTTTTGTTGAAGAGCGAGATGAAGAATCGGTGAACGCGTCATCCTGAGGGGTAATTGCATGCGTGGATGGGTCACCGCGTCATCCTGAGCGGTAATTGCATGCGTGGATGGGTCACCGCGTCATCCTGAGCGGAGGCGAAGCCGAAGTCGAAGGATCCCCGTAATGAAAACACGGACTTCGTATGGGGGGATTCTTCGGAGAGAGACATTTGCGGACAGCCGTATTCACTTTTGCGGCTCAGAATGACGCGGTTGCCGCAGCTTGTCTCACGCGGTAAAATTCAGCCAAATTATGGTTTTCCAATTTTGGCAAGTTTTATTTTTGATAAACGCTTGCAATTTCCGCGCGCGTGTATTATAATTACTTCGTATGATGAAACTTGCGGCGCACGCTTGCGTCCGCCCTTCATTTTTTCAATCTCAACCTGAGAGGTATTGCGATGAGTCTTTCCAAAGCTGAAATCGCCCGCAGAAAAGAGGCGCAAAGGATCGCCAAGTCCAAAGATCGCGAGATGCGCGCACTCGAGGTGCGTCTCGTAAGGGAGGGCAGGATCTATCCCCGCGCCCACTATCGTCCCCGCGGGACCTTCCGTGCGATCGTCGCCATCGCGCTCGCCTTCTTCCTCGGGATCTTTGCGGGTCTCGGCGGGCTTGCCGGCGCGGGCGTCTTTGTCGCTTCCAGCGTAAAACTCGACTCCATCAAGGGGATCGAAAAGTGGATCGACTCCGATTATACGAACATGACTTTGCTCGACTTTATCTCCACCGTCTCGAACGATCTGAAGGGCGGCGTGAATAATATCGGGCAGATCGCAAAGTTTACCCCTGCCGTCGACCGCCTTCTCGATATCCTCTCTAAGAACATGGACGACCTCGGCATCGACTTTGACGATGCGATGCGCGAAAAATTCAAGACGACTTCCTTCGAGAAGATCGGGGAATTCTTCATGGAGGATGTCGTAAAATCAGCGGAGCTCGGCAAGATCGCAAAGGTGGACGCGAATTCGGACGCCATCCTCCTCGCCCTCTGCTACGGCGAAGAAGGGATCGACTACGATCTCGACGAAAACGGCAACATCGTCCCCCGCGAGGGACACACCCCCACGAAGGTCAACGACCTCATGGATAGCCCGACAGAGACGCTCAACTCCATCCGCCTCGGCACCATCATGGGGCTGAACAAGGACGTCACCGATAAAAAGCTCTCCGACAATGCCATGATGTATGCCCTCTGCTACGGCAAGCGGGGCGTGGATTACGAAGTCGAAGACAGCCGGATCAAAGTTCTCACAAACAAGGGCAAAGAGCAGGAGAAGGGGGAGAATAGCACTCTTGCAAAGGAAGAGCGGACAGACGGCGATGGGAATGATGACTATGTCCACACCTTCCCCACCACCCTCGACGATCTCATGAACCACTCGAACGCCGTCATCAATTCCCTCGAGCTTGGCACCATGCTCGGTCTCGACCAAAATTCCGAGGACAAGAAGATCAAGGATCAGATCGAGGACAACGGCGTCATGTATGCACTTGCCTATGGCAAGCGGGACGTGGATTGGGAGTACGATGCGGAGACGGAGTCGATCGTCATGCGCGATGGCCACGACGAGAAATATCCCACTAAGATGGAGGAGTTCACCAAGGATTCCGACTCCCTCATCCAGGGGATGGAAGTGGAGACGCTCATGAGCATCAAGCCGGGTTCGGATAAGCTGATGCACTACCTCGCCTACGGTCCCGAGATGGCAAAGGGCGAAGCGTTCGTCTCCAAAGAGGGAGAACCTGCCGTCGAGCCTTGGAAAGCTGTCGACGGCCACTTTGAGGATGCAAATGGCCGGCGCGTCGACGAGAACGGCTATCTTGTGGACGAGGACGGCAACTTCCTCACCGAATCGGTCCCGAAGAAGGACGAAAACGGCAACGAGATCGTGGACGAGAATGGCGACAAGGCCACCGAACTGCAATATTCGGGCGGAGGCAGATATGTCTACACCTACGAGAAGAGCGAGGACGGCAGCTTTGTTCTGGATAAGGACGGCAACAGGACGATCTCCGGCATTCAGATGCTCCCCGACCCCAACGAGACGGGCACCCCTCAGAAACTTTACGACAAGAAGCAGGTCAAGGACCTCACCAAAGAGGACGCCAAGATCCTCGACGGCATGAAGCTCGGCGACGTCATGGAGATCGACAGCGGTTCCTCGGGGCTTATGAAGTCCATCAAGGATTGGACCATCGAAGAACTCAAGGAACAGAAAAAGATCGAATCCCTCAAGGTCGCCGATGTCATCGGCGAGGATGCCGAGTCCAACATCATGAAGGCATTCGCAGCCCGCGGTACGACGCTCGGCGATCTCAAGGATCAGGAGACCATCAACAGTTTGAAACTCAACGAGGTCCTCAATATCGAAGAGGACGGCCCCAACAAGAGCAGCGGCATCTTGCTTGCCATGAAGGATTGGAAGATCTCCGACCTCAGCAACCAGAACCGCATCGAGCGGCTCAAGCTCTCGCAGGTGCTTACGATCGACGATGAAAGCTCCACCATCATGAATGCGATGAAGGATTGGCGCATCGGCGATCTCTCCAAGCAGGAGAAGATCGACTCCCTCACCCTCGGCGACGTACTCAAGATCGACGAAACCTCCCCTCTCCTTCTTCAGAACCTTGCGACGAACCAGCTCGGCGAACTCGCGGAACGCGTGGATAACCTCCGTCTCTCCGAACTTCTGACCGAAGATGAGATCAAGGACAACAAGATCTTGAAAAACCTTCGGAACAGCACGCTCAAGACGCTCTCGGGCGACATTCAGAAGCTCTCCGTGAGCGAAGTTTTCGGCGACCAGATGTACTCCTATATGGAGATCGAGAGGAACGAAAAGGTCAAACTCTTGCAGGGAGACGGTAATTTCAAAGAGGAAACGATCGAGAAGATCGACTACGACTGGCTCTATAAGACCTATTTCGGCAATGCCGTATCCCAAAAAGACGACCACCACAAGTACAACTATAACTACGCAGAATATAACGGCTTGACAGCAGACGGTAAGAAAGATGAGACCGCCTTTGTATTCCGTCCGACGGCCGTGACACCTACAGATCTCACCGTCCGGCGTGTGCTTTCCTCGGATGAGAACACGGTGGTGACCGAAGGCTACTTTGTACACACGGCGTCCGGGGGGCAGAATGTATATACTCCCGTCACGGACAAAGAGATCTACTACGACGTCATAGAGCGGGAGATCGACACAGAAAAGGTGACGGAGAAGGTCTACTACTATGAGAACGAAGTCACCCTCGTGCCCGTCTATGAATACGGCGTCTATGACTACGAGAAGGGTGCCGTCGAAACATGGCAGGAACTCGGGGCGGACGGCAAATTCACCTATAACACCGCGACCTACGACGTCAAAACGGACGATGAGGGCGACTACTACATCGAGATCCCCGCAGTCCCCGCAGAGGGCGAGACCGCGACGGCCGAACCCGAACGCGTCGATCTCGACCGCCGCGTGAAGCACTACACCGTGAACGGCACCGTTACGGAATTCGTCACGAAGGAAGGCGTAACCGACCGCACAAAGGTCACCTACAATTCACAGGAACTGCTCGTCCGCCATGCCTCTCCGAAAGAGGGCGATCCTTACGACTATGTCACGGAAAAGATCACCGTCGAAAGGAAATTCGCTGCGAGAGGCAACGACACTTACAGCGATGGCGAGGTCTACGACGAGGGCGCGACGAAGGAGCTTTACTCCGACGGCGACAAGCAGCTCGACCGCTATGTCTCGGGCGTGTGGTTCCTCCTCCTCGGGAAGAAGGAGGGCGATACCATCATCTTCGAGACAGACAAAGAGATCCTCAAGATGGATGAGAGCATTACAAGCGTCTCGAGCAGCATGCAGAACACCCTTCTTGCGGAACTTTGGTTCCACGGCCTTATCGACGAGAATCCCTACACAGATCTCACCACGATCCCGAAGTTCGAGGATGGCCTTACCTTCAAGCCCGACGGGCAAACGCAGGAGCATAAAGTATATAACCTCATCGAGGTCACTCTGAATGAGACGCTCGGCCTCGTCAAGGCACTCGTCAGCGCGTTGACCACAACACCTTGACGAACTCTCTTACAGAGAAATCAAAAACCCGTTCAAAACGCGTTGACTTATTTTGCAAAAACGGGTATAATGAAAAAACAAAAGTCGCATAGCCTTGCATGCCGCGTGAAATATCGCAAAGACATGCCGAATAAGACCGGGAGGTAAAAGAGAATGAAGTACGAAATGCTGATTCTGCTCAAAAGCGACATGAGCGAGGAAGCCATCGATGCGGAACTCAAGAAGTATACCGACATCGTCGCATCCTTCGGCGGCAACGTAGAGACGCTCGATAAGTGGGGGGTCAAAAAGACAGCCTACCCCATCGCTTACAAGACGGACGCCTTCTATGCCCTCATGACGTTTACGGCAAATGCTCAGGCACTCAAAGAGCTTGACCGCATCGCGGGCATCTCTCAGGATGTACTCAGACGTATGATCACAAAAGTAGAGGAAAAATAAGATGAATAAGGTGTTTTTGATCGGAAATCTCACCCGTGACCCCGAACTTACGGAAACTTCGGGCGGCGTCAGCGTGTGCCACTTTGCGATCGCCGTCAACCGTTCCTACACGTCCTCGGACGGGGAGCGGCAGACCGACTTCTTCAACGTCACCGCATGGCGCGGCCTCGCCGATACCATCGCACGCTATGTGAAGAAAGGCTCCAAAGTTGCCGTCTCGGGAAGCGTCCAGATCCGCAACTATGAGGACAACCAGGGCAACCGCCGCACGGCCGTCGATGTTATCGCACAGGATGTGGAGTTCCTCACGACCAAGGCGCAGGGCGGCGACGATTTCTACGACGCACCCGCACCCTCGGGCAATGCCCCCGCCAAGAAGAAGCCGCAACTCGAATCCTTCGACGACGACGGCGACATCCCCTTCTAAAGGGGAAAAGCCCTTTTGCATCCGCAGAAGCGGCCACTAAAATCTAAAAGGAGTAAGATATGGAAGAAGAAGTTGTTGTTCCCGTCACCGAGGACGAGACCGCAGCCGCTCCCGCAGCGGCCGGCTCCCCCAAGGAAGAACGGGAGAAGGGAGATCGCGCTCCCAGAAAGGGCTTCAAAAAGCAGAACTTCAAGAAGGTCTGCCTCTTTTGCCAGGAAAAGTCCACGATCGACTATAAGGACACGGCAAAGCTCAAGAAATTCGTCGCCGAGGGCGGAAAGATCCTCCCCCGCCGCATGACGGGCACCTGCGCGAAGCACCAGAGAGAACTTGCGACCGCCATCAAGCGCGCCCGCATCGCCGCTCTCATCCCCTTCAGAGCAGAATAAAAAAGCAATCCGAAAGGCCGTTTTGCGAATGCAAAACGGCCTTTTTTCATGTTCCCTATCCGAAAAGCACTCCCCGCAGGGAGTGCTTTCCTTCTTTGTTCAGTTGGCGGCGGAAACGGCTTCTTTTTTCAACCGCGCCACGGTGCGATTGATCGCATACTGCGCCATGATGTTTGCAATAAAGCCGCAGAAAATGATAGACAGGAAGAGGTATAGCCCGCCGTCCGAGGATGCCTTCTCCATATCCCCCACCTTTTTGCCGAGCATATAGTACCAATAAAAACTATAGATGCCCAACGTAATGATCCCGAAGAGGATCGCCTTGCCGCCACTCGCCGTCTTGATCTTCGAAAGCGTATTGGAATCATTGGTGAGCTTATAATACCAATAAAATCCATAGATCCCGAACGTCAGGAAGCTGAAGAGCAGTGCAAGCCAGGGGTTGCGTGTCTTGATGTTGAGTGCTTTGTTCATTTGTTTTCTCCTTAAAATAGATTTTTATGACAGGTCGCATCGTTCCGAAGCGCCTTTCCCAAATAATTGAGCATGCTGAATAAGCGGTCTACGGAGATATTCTTCTGCCGTAACGCATGCTCCTCAATAAAGATCTGATCCACGCGGTCTTGCAGTTCTTCACGGGTACATTCCCCCGCAAACAGACGAGCGCAGATCTTCTCGCCGTAGTCCTCGGCGCGCGAGATCATTTCATCAACATACTCCTTGGAAAAATCGTAATGGTTTTTTTTGAAGTCGTTGCATATGCCGAGGTCGAGATCAAGAACGGGAATATCCGTTGTAAATTCGCGACGGTAGTCGTAACGGGCGTCAAAGTGCAGCACGATCAAAAGGTCAAAATCTTCGCCTGCCGGCAAAAAGCCCTTTCCCTTCTTCAAAACAGGATATATGGGGATATTGTCCCCCGCACCCCCGTCGATCGCAAATCTGTGTTCGAGAATACTCGGAAAGATACAGAGAAAGGGAAAATTGATCGCCGCGCGCAAATATTTTTGCCAACAGGGGTTATATTTCCCCGAAAGCCAATAGTAGCGCAGGCTGAAAAGCGGGATACGGCACACGGGGAAGGAGAGCGGGATCTCCACTTTGTCGTCCGGCGAACAAAATTCCCCGATATAATTCCAAAGCATGCGCTTGAAAAAGACCCGATAGAAAAGTTGCGGCGTGCTTCCGATGTCGATATTTCGATATAGATATTCAAAATCATCGAGACGGTCGGTCGCAAGCGAATAGGCGACGAAAAGCCCCATCGAGGCACCCGAGATCACCTTGATCTCGTCCCGCCCGATATAGCGCAAGAGGGCCTTCGTGAAGCCGATCTGGTAGGCACCTTTGCTCAAGGCACCCGAATAGACGATCCCTATTTTGAGCTTTCGCCGCCTAAAGTTTTTTTTATTTCGCTTACTCCCTTCCCGACAAGATCGCGTATCGTCTTTGCCGTTTCGATAGCTGTTCCGAGCGCGTTCGACTTCTTTTCGTGCAACACATCCTCCGTCGTCTTCAATACGTCGCACATTTTATCGAGAAGGTCATAGAGGTGGGCGATCACTACCGCATGCTTCTCGATGTTCCTTCCCTTGGCAAGTCCCGTTGCAATATCTTTGAGTTCGGCGATAAAGTAGCTTATATCGCGCACATCCCCATCCGAGAGCGGATAGTAGGTATTCTTTTTCCACCGCTTGAATTCCAGCCTGATGACACGGCAGAGCGCGTTGAGCGTGCGGCGATCGGCGGAATATTGTTCACATAACTGCGCCAACAGATAATAGCGCGTCAACACGGTTTTCTTTTTTTCCGCGCTGACCTTGACGGACATTTCCATTCCTTTCTCCTTATAGTAATAATAATGCTATTATAAAGTAAGAAAATTTCTTTGTCAAGTATTTAAGGTAATTTTTTTGCTAATATAAAGAAGAAATTCTGGGAGGCACCCTTTGAAACTGAAAATCCGTGAGCTACGGGAAGAGAAAGCTCTGACGCAAAAGGAGCTTGCGGCGTTGATCGGCAACGTGCAGAGGAACATCAGCAACTGGGAAAACGGGTCGAACGAGCCTGACTGCGAGAGCATCGTCAAGCTCGCCGATGTATTCGGCGTTTCTCTGGACGAACTTTTCGGCAGGGAGACTGCATCGATCCCTTCCGGACTTGACGAGGAGCGGAAAAGATTGATCCGAACTGTACTTGCCCTGAACAAAGAACAGCAAGATGCCCTCGCCATATTGTTGAAACCCTTGCGCGCGCGATAAATACCATATTTTTTGCCATTGCATAAAAAAAGTTGACATTGCGCATAGAACATGGTATAATTCCTATCGAAAAGATAGGAATTTATTATTGCGGAGGATCACAACATGTTTGTATACGCAGATCATGCGGCGACGACGAAAATTTTACCCTGCGCACTCGAGGCCTACAATCAGACCGCATGGGCGTTTTACGGCAACCCTTCCAGCCTGCACACCGAGGGACAGCGGGCGAAGGAGGTCCTCGAAAAGAGCCGCGGGGAGATCGCGGCCGTTCTGAACGCCGACCCCCGCGAGATCTATTTCACCTCGGGCGGGAGCGAGGCGGACAACCAGGCCATCCTCTCTGCCGCTTATGCGGGCGCAAAGAAGGGAAAGAGGAAGCTCATCTCCACCGCCATCGAACATCATGCCGTTCTGCACACCCTCGAAAAGCTGCAAAAGGAGGGATTCGAAGTTGTTCTTCTACCCGTTGGGCATGAGGGCATCGTGAAGGCGGAGGACGTGAGAGATGCCATCGACGAAAACACCGCCCTCGTCTCCGTCATGCTTGCCAACAACGAGATCGGCACCCTGCAGCCCGTGGAGGAGATCGGAAAGATCTGCCGCGAGAAGGGCGTTTTGTTCCACACCGACGCCGTGCAGGCCGTGGGGCATATCCCCGTGGATGTGCAGAGCATCGGCTGTGACTATCTCGCGCTCTCGGCGCACAAGTTCGGCGGGCCGAAGGGCGTGGGCGTTCTCTATGCGAAAAGGGGCGCGCCGCTGAGCGTTCTCATCGCGGGCGGGGCGCAGGAAAGGGGCAAGCGTGCGGGCACGGAGGATCTTCCCGCCATTGCCGCCATGGCGGCCGCTTTGAAGGCCTCTGTCGCGGACATGGGTACCTCGTCCGCGCTCCTGAAGAAGTTGCAGACAAAGCTCATCTTCGGGCTTTCCCGCATTCCCCATTCTTCATTGAACGGGGACAGAGAGAGAAGGCTCCCCGGAAATGTGAGCTTTTGCTTCGAGGGCTGTGAGGGGGAAGCACTCCTTCTCTATCTCGACGACGAGGGCATCTGCGCCTCCTCCGGCTCGGCCTGCACTTCTGGCTCCTTGGACCCCTCGCATGTGCTTCTTGCCATCGGGCGGGTGCATGACGTGGCGCACGGCTCTCTGCGCCTCACGCTCGGCCCCGAAAACACCGAGGCGGACGTCGATTACCTGCTCGAAAAGATCCCCGAGGTCGTCGAAAAGGTGCGCTCCTTCTCCCCCGTCTGGCGGGATCTCCGCGAGGGCAAACGGCAGTTTATATTGTGAGACTCAGGATGACGCGGTGGACACCCCTTCCGTCACGGCAAAGCCGTGACACCCACCCCTCAAGGGGTGGGCAAGGTCACCGTTAAATCGCATAGCTGCAAGCAAGACAAGGAGAAGGAGCATTTCCGCAGGGAGCGTACTAAAGCGTACGTGACCAAGGAAAGCGCACCTTCGACGAAGTATTGCGCCGCAGATATGCGATTCGCAATTGAAAACATGGAGGTTTTTATGTCATTATATAGTGAAAAAGTTATGGACCACTTCCGCCACCCCCGCAACGTCGGGATCATCGAGGACGCCGACGGCGTGGGCGAGGTCGGCAACGCCAAGTGCGGCGACATCATGAAGATGTATATCAAGGTGCAGGATGGCATCCTCGTGGACGTCAAGTTCGAGACCTTCGGCTGCGGCAGTGCGATCGCATCCAGCTCGATGGCGACAGAGATGATCAAGGGACAGCCCATCTCCGAGGCCTTAAAACTCACCAACAAGGCGGTCACGGAGGCCCTCGGCGGGCTTCCCGCCTACAAGCTCCACTGCTCCGTCCTCGCAGAACAGGCGGTGCAGGCGGCCATTCTCGACTACTACAAGCGCAACAATATCCCCTACGATCCCGACGAGTTCAAGTGCGCCCTCTGCGCCCACGAACACGACCACACCGCGGATGACGGGGACGAGGCATGATCGTCTCGACGCGCGGCCGCTATGCCCTCCGCATGATGGCGGGGCTTGCCGAATGCGAATATTCCTCCCTCCGCGCACTTGCCGCCGCCCAGAACGTGCCCTATAAGTATGCGGAGAGCATCATGCGCTCCCTCGTGAAGGCGAACTTCGTGGAGAGTACGCGGGGAAAAAAGGGCGGCTACCGTCTCACTCGCGCGCCCGAGGCATACACCCTCGCCGAGATCCTGGGCGAGACAGAGACGTCGCTCGCCGCGACCGACTGCACGGGCGGCAAGGAACAAAGCTGTCCCCGCGCCGCGACATGCCCCACCCTTCCCGTGTGGCGCGCCCTCGACGAGACGGTGAAGGAGTTCCTCTCCCGCTACACCCTCGTAGACCTCATCCCGTAAAATTTTAATTAACGATAGACCCGCGCCCCCGATCTTCAAAACGGGAGCGCGGGTCTGATATTATCTGTCAAATATCAATATATTTTCGACTATGTATCATTTACCAGCGGGGCTTTTTGGAGCCGATGCCGCAGAGGCGCAGCATGCAGAAGCCGCCGCCCACAAAGAAGAACACCACGCCGCAGAACATCCCGATCTGCACGTACTGCGCCTTCTTTTTCGCGGGTTTGTTGTGAAGATCGAGGGTGGCGATATTCACGTCCTCGTCCTTGTCCTCCGAGACGCGCACCTTGAGCGCGAGAGCCTGCATCGTGACGCCGTCTTTAAGCTCTCTCTCGCGAAGCTCCGAAAGGAAGGTGATGTCGGCTCCCTCCACAAGTTTTGTCTCCTCCCCTTCGACAATGTCGCGCTTCAAAACCTTAACGGTACAGCTCGTCCCCTCTGAAGCCTCCTTCGTCTCCTTGTCCGCCGCCGTGCTGTCCCAGACCCGCACGGAGGCAACTTTTAGGGATACCATGTCCGCATCCGAGGCATCAATTTCCGAAATGATCCCCTCGTACTCGGTACAGCTTTCCGCACTCTTCACATGGAAGAACTTGTCCAAAAAGAAGGAGAGGACAAAGAGCGTGATGGTGAGCGCGAAGCACACACAAAGGATGACGATATACTTGATGTTTCTTCTGTCGAACATATCTCCTCCCTAAATGTTCGCATCGCCGCGCACGAAGAATTCCTCGTAGACCGCCTTGATGCTGCGTTCGTAGTTTTCGTTATCCACGCCGACGATGATGTTCAGCTCGGAGGAGCCTTGATCGATCAGCCGCACGTTGACGCCCGCCCGCGCGATCGCCCCGAATACGCGTGCCGCCGTCCCGGTCCTTTCCTTCATGCCGTGGCCGACGACGGCGAGGAGGGCGATCCCTTCGATGGCGGTTATCTTATCCGGCTTGACGGCGAGGCGGATCTCCTCTAAGATCTTCTCGCGGACGCCCCCTTCGAGCTGGCTGCTGTCGATGACAAAGGAGAGGGTGTCGATGCCCGAAGGCATGTGTTCGAAGGAGATATTGTGTCTTTTCAGCACTTCGAGCGGGAGGAGGGCAAAGCCGCTCATCTCGTTCATCCGCGTCTTTTCGAGGAAGATGACGGTGAAATTCTTCTTTCCTGCAATGCCCGTGACGGGGCGAGTGTTACTTGCGACATTCTCGGTAGCGACGATGCGCGTCCCCGCGTCCTCGGGCCGGAAGGTATTGAGGATGCGGATGGGGATATTCGCCTCGCGCACGGGATAGACCGCCTCGGCGTGGAGGACGTTCGCCCCCATGTAGGAGAGTTCGCGAAGCTCCTTATAGGAGAGCGTGCCTATGCCGACGGGGCTTTGCACGATGCGGGGGTCGCAGGCGAGAAAGCCGCTCACGTCCGTCCAATTTTCGTACTCGTCCGCACCCACGCTGCGGGCGACGACCGCGCCCGTGATGTCGCTCCCGCCCCGCGAAAAGGTCTTGACGCGCCCGTTTTCGTCCTCGCCGTAGAATCCCGCGACGATCGCACGCGGTTTCCCCTTCAACGCCTCGCGCACGAGAGCGTACGTTTTTTCTTCGTCTAAGCCTTCCCCCTTGAATTTGATGACGTCCCTTGCGTCAACGAAGGGAATGCCTAAAACGGCCGACATGATGCGCCCCGCGAGATATTCCCCGCGGGAGGCCGCAAAGTCAAAACTTTGCTCCCTTTCGATGTCTTTCGCCGTCTCCTCAAGAAGGGCGTCGATGTCGAAATCGAGGTCCATCTCGCGGACGACGGCGCGGTAGCGCGCGGCAACGCGGGCATACGCTTCCCCGACATGCCCCCCTTCTTTTACCTCTTTTGCGGTCTCGTAGAGGAGATCGGTGACCTTGATGTCTCCGCTGTAGCGTTTGCCCGGTGCGGAGACGACGATATATCTCCGTGCGGGATCGGCGTCGATGATCCGCTTGACGCGCATCGTGGTGATGCCGTCCGCCATCGAGGTCCCGCCGAATTTACACACCTTAATCATAGCCGATCTCTCGTCCCTCCAAAAGATACCGACCTTCGCGCGCCCTTCCGATGCAGAAAGTCCGCTTCGGGAGCGTCCTCCCGTCCTTGAGCGCGGGGAAGATATCCTCTTTTTCTATCGTATTCATGAGAATGCCCACGGTGTCCTTTTCCGCCGCCCGCGCCTTGAGTTCCGCCGTCCCGTAGACATAGCCGAGCTTGCCGCCGTTTTGACGGACATATTCTTCAAGAAACCGGTCGCAGGCAGCGACGGCGTCCGCGCCCTTTGCGCAAACCGACAAAATATTCCCGTCCCGCCTCAGCTTCAGATTGCGGGAGAGGTAGTCGATGAGGACCTCCGCATCCACCTCCTCGGCGATGCGATGCACGGGGTAGATCTCCACGCCGTCGTCCAGGATGTTTTCAAGCTCGACGAGGGCGAACCGTGCGGGGTGGGATGCAAGCTCCGCCTTCTCCAGCGTGGGTTTGAGTGCCTCCCAGCGGGCCTTGGCGGCGTCGATCTCCTCCACCCCCTCCGCGACTGCGAAGGCCGGCTCGCCGCGGCTGTGCATCTCCTCGAGTGCCCACGAGGCGAACGGTTCGGGGATGAAATACCCCTTCAGATGCCCGCCGCCGATGAGATCGAAGTCGTATAAAACTTCGAGATCCTCCTCGAGAAGGCGGGAAAGGATCCTGTGCTTCTTGTCGCGGTAAAAGAGGACGGCGGAGGGAAACTCGAGCGGAGCCTTCTCTCTGAGGGCGAGCTGCGCCTTCATAAGTTTCGCGTCCCCCTCCTGCGCGGGCATGATTTGAGAGGTCGTACCGCGGACATGGGTATAGGCTTCGAGGTCGATCGTCGCCAAAATGCCGTAGCGGACATTCCCCTTTGTCTTGCGTTCGACGAGGATGGGACCGCGCTGGAGCTTCTCCATCCACTCGTCCTCGAGGGCAAAGTACATGGTCGAGGCGACTTCCCCGGCGGCTTCCTCCTCCGCGCCCGCGGAAAACGCAAAACGGCGCGCCGAAGGCGCGTCCGAAACGGCGCGGGCGATCTCCTCTTCCATTTCCC
Organism: uncultured Clostridia bacterium; assembly: GCA_947629675.1. Taxonomy (GTDB): domain Bacteria; phylum Bacillota; class Clostridia; order Christensenellales; family Borkfalkiaceae; genus Gallimonas. The sequence continues at coordinate 13,106 of CANREM010000010.1, read as the reverse complement.
TTCCCGTGCGTTCGGGAACGGGGACCGCCCATTTTTCAAACTCATTCCGCGGGATAAATACGCGCGGAGCAAAGAGACAGTATTTCATTTCAGATCCCGACGGCGTGGATGACGATGACGATGCCCGCCGCAACGACGAGCGCGAGAAGTTTGAGCGGGATATTGCGCGTAAAGAGCTTCTTCATGACCTCTAAAAATTTCATTGCTTCTTGCCCTCCCCGTTAAATTCCTTCCAATAATACTCTCTGAGGAAGCGTTTCAAGCCCTCGGAATCGACGAAACGCGTGATCTCGCCCCGCTTGACGGTGGAGACGATGCCCGTCTCCTCGGAGACGATGATGGTGGAGACATCGGCGACCTCGGTGACCCCGATGCCCGCGCGGTGGCGGGTGCCGTACTCCTTGGGATAGTCCTTCTGCGTGAGGGGCAAAAAGCAGCCAGCCGCCTCAATGACGTCGCCGAAGATGACCATCGCCCCGTCATGCAGGGGGGCCTTCGGAATGAAGATGCCCTCGATGAGCTGGCTGGAGATATTCGCATTCAGCGTGACGCCGCTCTCGATGATCGCCTTGGGCAGGTTGCCGTTGGAGAGGACGATGAGTGCGCCGATGTCGTTTTTGGAGAGATTCTGCACCGCCTTCACGATCGCGCCGATGTATTCGTCCGCACGCGCCGTGACGCTCGAAGCGGAGCGCATCGCCGCAGCAGAGGAGTTCGCGGCGAGCTTGTGTTTGCCCGCATTCCAGATCGCCCGCTTGAGTTCCACATTGAAGAGGAACAGGAAGAAGAGGGAGAGGATGAGGAAAAATACGATAAAGGCGGTCGCGTTCACGGGAACGGCGAAGAAGCTGATCGCTCCCGCTGCGGCGAGCAGGAGAAGATAGACGACGATAAACGGCCGCGCGTTGTTCTCCCAGAGGGTGCGAAGCACCATATAAACGATGACCGCGAAAAAGAGAAGCTCGACAACGAACATCACTGTGCCGGCTGCCCCGGGGAAGGGGACGAATACCCCCTTGATCGCGCTCCAAACCTCACCCGGCTTTCTCATGTTTCCTCCTTGCGCGGGCCGCGCCCGCGCGTGTGTATACAATTATAGCGGAATTTTGCGGGAAATGCAAAGTGTTTTCCCCCTCTTTTTTGTTATCCGAAAAATATTTTTGCGACGGCAGCGGAGAGGGCACCCGATTTCGAACTCATTCCGCTCCGCATCCCGGAGGAAAGTTCGTACAGGCGGAGATAAAGCTCCCGCACGCGCTCCCTCCCGAGGCGGCGCGCCGTCTCGCGGTTTTTTTGCACCGCATACGGCTTGATGCCCAAAACCTGACCGATCTCGGCGTCCGTCCCCTTCATGTCCGTGATCTCCATGAGGGTGCGGAAATGCGAGCAGAGTGCGGAGAGGGCGGCGTTCTCGTCGAACCCCTTCTCCATGAGATCGCCGAGGATCTCGAAGAAGGCCGAACTGTTCCCCTTCGACGCAGCCTGTGTGAGTTCGTAGATCTTATACTCCACGTCCTTTGCGACGTAATTTTCCACCGTCTCGCGTGAAATGCGGCCACCATGTCCGAGGTAGAGGCTGAGTTTTTCCACTTCGAGCTTCATGCGCGCGGCGTCCTGGTTGCAGTAGCGCACCATGAGGGAGACCGCATCGCCGTCGATGGAAAGCCCGCTCCTTTTGACAACGCCGCTCAGCCAGCGGCCGAGCGTCTCCTCCGTCTCCCTTCCGCAGTCCACGAAGGTGATCCCGCTCTTGCGCTTTAAGTCCGTCCCCTTCTTGCCGCCCGCATTGACGATGACAAGCACCGTCGTGGGGCAGGGGGATGCACAATAGGGCTTTAAGAGGTTCTCCCAATCCTTCTCCGAGGGATAGAATTCGTAGATGCGCACGAGCCGCCTCTCGTCGAAGAAGGGCAGGGCATTCAAAAGGGCGGGAAGTTTATAAAGTTCCTCCCCCTTGAGACCGTCCCCCTCGAGCCGAACGTCGTTTAAGGCGGGCTGAACGATCGCACATGCCGCGCGGATGGTCTCCACGGCGTGATCGCGGAAGTACGTCTCTTCCCCCTCGAGCAGGTAGACGGGGGCAAGCCCCTCCTCTTTGACAGTTTTTGCAAGCTGAACGAATTTCATAGCGTCTTGATTATACCACGGCCGAGAAAATATTTCAAGCCCCCGCTTTGCCCCCCGATGAAGAGGTCTGCCCCGAGGGCGTCCTCCCCCTCGAAGTCCACCTCCACGACGAGGCCGCCGGCAAAGATCGTGAGCTTGGAACGGGACGCATAGGTGAAGGTGATATTCCCCACCGTCTGCGTCTTGCCGAAGATAACTTCCTTCTCCCGAAGGCCCGTCGGGATCTCTTCGCAGGCATATACATTTTCCGTATCAAGGAAGATGGCACGGTTGATGCCCGCAAGCTCCTCCTCGGAGAGGACGAACACGCCGTCGAGTACCCCCGAGTATCTTCTGCCGAGGAACGCTTCCGCATCCCCGACGCCGATCTCCCCGTCGATGAGAAGGACGGCGGAGCTGTTCGTGCGGACGAGGGCGGCCATGCCCGTATGCGAGGACCAGACGTCGATGCGCACCCCCGTAAAGACGACGTTCTCTAAAATGATACACACCCCGAAGAGAAATGCAAGCCCCGCCGCCGCGCCGAGCCGCGGGAGGAGCTTTAAGCGGAATCTCTCGGAGAGGATGAGAGAGGAGGTGATCCATACGACCCCGCCCGCCCCGAGGGAAAATCCCGTGAGCGCGTAGCTGAAATCCCCCGCCGAGATGGCAAGAAGAAAGAGGGACAAAAGCCCTTTCGGCACGGCGAGCAGTACCCCCGCACCCGGCGGAATGGCGAGGGCGAGGAGGGAGAAGAGGAGGACGGTCAAAAAGAACACGGGAAGGAGCGGGATGAGGACGAGGTTGAGAAGGAAGCCCCAGAGCGAAAAGTATCCGAAGGCGTCTAAAAGAATGGGAAAGGTGAAGAGCTGGACGGCGAGATTTGCCGAGAGATAGGAGGAGAGAAAGCGGGGACAGTGCGGGATCTTTGAAAAAAGGCGGGAAAGGCTTCCCGAAAAGAGTGCAAGCCCCATACAAGCCCCGAAGGAGAGACGGAAGCCCGTCGAGAGGTAATCCGACGGATCGATGAGAAGGACGATGATGGCGGCGAGGGAGATGGACTGCGGGAAGTCGTACTTTCGCCCGTATGCACGGTAAAGCCCCACGACGGTGCACATGATGACGGCGCGGACGGAGGAGACGGTGAAGGCGCAGAACGCGCTATAGATAAGGGCCGCCCCGATCGCGGGAAAAACTCCCCAACGCCTCTTCCGGAAGAGAAGGCGGATCGCCCCGAATAAAATTCCGATATGAAGGCCCGAAACGGCGAAGATGTGCGCGATGCCGCCCGTGCGCACCTCCTCCAAAAGCCCCTCGTCCATGCCCCGCGAATTGCCCGTAAGGAGGGCGTAGGCGACCTCGGCCTGTGCGGCGTCCATGTTGTTTTCCAGCCGATCGTAGAGGGCGGCGTTGATCTTCAAAAGCAGGTTGCGGCTCTTGGATATGCGGTCGTATCCTACGTCCGAAGAGGTGTAGCGGATGTCGTTGTAAAAGTTGTAACTTGCACTGCTGTCGTCGGACATGGGTAGCCCCAATTTCGTCACGGACACCTCAAAACGCAGAATGTCGCCCGCACGGGCCTCCTCGGAATTTATGGCCAAGGAGAGCTTTCCGCCGACGGATTCGCCGTCGAAGGAGAGGTCGTCGAGGACCACATAGCTCCGGCCGTTTTTGACCGCAAAGGAGCTGACGGTGCCCGCCACGGTGTATTCGCCCCCTTCCTTCCCGCCAAGGTATCTTGCGGTGTAAAGGTGCGCCGCACCCGCGCCGATCCCGCCGAAGAGCAGGACGCAGACGAGGAGCGCAACGAGCCTTTTCCATGAGAGCGGAAAGAGGGAAAATCCCAAAAAGACGGCGCAAAAGAGAAAATCGGAGACCTTCAGGCCGCCGAGACGGATGCGAAAATATAAAAAGATGCCGAAGATCAGCCCGAACGCACAAAAGACGAGGAGGCGGAAGTTGATGCGCGGCAGACGCCTTGCTCCCTTTTTTCCCCTCTCTTCCATCGCACGTTCCCCTTCTTTGGTATCTCACTCATTATAAGAGTATCGGGGCACTTTGTCAACAAAAATGTCCCCCTTTACTTTTTTTATGAAATGGGATATAATTGAAGAGAACTTTGTGAGTAATCGGGGAGCGGCGGACGTTATAAATTTGGAAATATCCGCCTTGGAGGAATGATATGAAGAAGAAACTTTTGATGGTATCTGCCTTTTTGATGTCCGCCATGCTGCTTTGCACGGCGGCGTGCGGCGTCGGGAAAAATCAAGGCAATATCCCCGAGGATCCGCCCAAAGGGGAGGAACCTTCGACCCCTTCCGAGACGCTCGGCAAGGCAAAGAAGCTTGCGGGCTTTGACGGCAAGGTCCAGCCCCTTTCCTATGCGGAGAGGACGTCGGAGGAATTTCTGACGCTGAAAGACAGCGCGGAACACTTCGCCGCGACCTTTACGGAGGCCGCAAGTACGACATATACGAAGGGGGACAACTTCACCGTCTCACCCCTCTCCGTCTATATGGCCCTCTCCCTCGCCGCCGAGACGGCCGCGGGCGAGACGAAGGAGGAGATCCTCTCCGCCCTCGGGACGGATGATAACAGACTTCGCCGCGACTATGCCGCCCTCTACCGATCCCTCGAGGCGGAATACCGCACGAGCGAAATGGATGGAAACAAGCTTGTCGGCTGCGTCGATCTCTCCAATTCCGTGTGGGTGAATGACAATGTCCCCGCCAAGCAGGCGTGCCTCGACATCCTCGCCGACGACTTCTACTGCACGAGCTATTCCGCCGATTTCACCTACGACAACGAAAATGCGAACAGGGCGGTGCGGGAATTTATCAAAGAGCAGACCCGCTCCCTCATCGACAAGGATTTCGCTCTCCCCAAGGAAACCCTCTTCGCCCTCATCAACACCCTCTATCTCAAGGATGTGTGGAACACCTTCGGCGCAGATCTCGGCTTTACGGCGGACAGCCGCGCCTTTACAAATGCCGACGGCACCGTGACGCAAGAAAACCTTCTCATGGGGCAATATGTCGGGGGGCGGAAGGTCGAGACGGACCGCTATTCCCACTTCTATACCCAAACCGCAAACGGCTATAAGCTCAAATTCATCCTCCCCAAAGAGGGGTACACCGTGAAAGAGCTTTGCACGGCGGAAGTTCTCTCCGAAGTCAACGCCGTCACCGAGTACAACGGAACAGACGAGGAGCAAAAGATCCGCTATAATACGCGCTGCCTCTTCCCCGAATTTACCGCGTCCTATGACGAGGACGTCCGTTCCATTCTGAATGAGAGCTTCGGGATCGAGGCCCTCTTCGACCCCATCTTGTGCGACCTCTCGGCAATGACGGACAAGGACGCCTTTTGCAGCCGGGTACAGCATGTGACCAAGCTCCATGTGGATAAGACGGGCGTCGAGGGTGCCGCCGTCACCGTCATCATGAATGAGGCGACCTCCACACCCCCTGTATATACGGACGTGTATGAGGACTTTCTCGTTGACCGCGCGTTCGTGTTCATCCTCACCGACCGCTACGACACCACGCTGTTTTCGGGAATTGTGAATAGGGTGTGAGGGTAATCGCGTCATGCTGAGGCGCAAGGGCTATACCATGTCCGAAACGGCCTATCCACGAAGCATCCCGAAATACGAAGTCCGCGTTTTCATTGAGGGGATTCTTCGAAGAGATGCTTTATCGGACAGTCGTATTGGCGTAGTCGGCTACTTCGGGGCTTTGCCCCTCGTGCCGCCCTTCGACGACGATCAGAACGTGCGGGCGGGGCAGAATGACGCCTGCCCCCCTATGGTTACCGTTAAAACGCGGAGAAGCAAGCAAGACAAGGAGTGCGAGGCTTTTCGCAGCCCGCGTACTAAAGGCGTACGTGGGCAAGAAAAACGTAGCACGACGAAGTATTGCGCCGCTTATCCGCGTTTCGCGTAATGAAAACGGAGCGCATAAAAAGGGATGGACCGCACGGGTCCATCCCTTTTTATGCGCGATTTACTTTGTGCCGAAAAGTCTGTCGCCTGCGTCTCCCAGCCCGGGCAAAATGTAACCGTGGGCATTCAGCTCGCGGTCCAGCGTCGAGACGTAGACGGGGACGTCGGGGTGCGCCTTGGCGACCGCCTCGATCCCTTCGGGCGCGGCGATGATCGCCATGAATTTGATGTGCTTCGCGCCCCGCTTCTTGAGGGCGGTGAGGGCGTCGCAGGCGGAGCCGCCCGTCGCGAGCATGGGATCCACCAAAAAGACGGTCTTGTCCTCGATGCCGTCGGGAAGTTTGCAATAATATTCGCAGGGTTGAAGGGTTTTTTCGTCGCGGTACATGCCGATGTGCCCCACGCGCGCCGTCGGGAATACCCTATGCACGCCGTTCACCATCCCCAGCCCCGCCCGAAGGATGGGCACGATGGCGATGCTCTCCTCGGGAATGCGCCACTGCACCGTCTTTTCGAGGGGGGTCTCCACCTCGACGGGGACAAGCTCCACGTCGCGCATGCTCTCGTAGGTCATCATGGTCGTGATCTCCTCGATGAGTTCGCGAAATTCCTTCATCCCCGTGTTTTTGTCGCGGAGAATGGAGACCTTGTGCTTGATGAGCGGATGATCGAAGATGAAAATATTGGGATATTTTTGCACGCGCTCCCTCCTTATTTCACGCTTACTGCCTTGGACATGGTGCCCTCTCACGCAAAATGAGCCATCCATGTCCGAGATCGAGCTTACAATTATAGGTATTGTATCACAGTTTTTGTCTCTTGTCAAGTGCTTGCCGCCCGTCCAAGCTTTTCAAAATAAAAGTCCGAAAACGATTGACAAGGGGGGGAAATTGTTTTAATATTATAGACGGATAGAATCTTTACGAGTCTTTCCGAGCGAGTACTTCGGACCACTCCCCGAGGAGTTAAGGCCATACGGACAGCCGGGTCCACTGCCGATCGGCGGATCTTTCGCCTTATTGATCGAGTTAAAAGCTCGAATTTTATAAGTTGGTTACTTTATAACCGAATGCGCATCCTGTGTGCAGACTTGTGAAACGGTCAATAAGAGTGTAAAAGTATTTTTGCTTTCGACTCAAGAGCCTATCCCGACCCCCAAAATGCGGGGGATCCTCTCAAAAGATCGCAACCGGACAAGCTGTGCGCAAATGGCATGGCTTGTTTTTTCATGGAGGGAGAACATTGGAGCAGCGAAAGAGAAAACTCGACCAGACGCAGGCCCCCATCTATGAGGCCCTGAACACCTTCCGCGAGATGCGGGTCGTCCCCTTCGACGTGCCCGGGCACAAGCACGGGAAGGGCAATCCCGAGCTTACCGCCTTTCTCGGCGAGAAGTGCGTCTCCATCGACGTCAACAGCATGAAACCGCTCGACAACCTCTGCCATCCCGTGTCCGTCATCGGCGAGGCGGAGGACCTTGCGGCAGAGGCGTTCGGGGCGGCGCACGCCTTCCTCATGGTGGGCGGGACGACGAGTTCGGTGCAGACGATGGTCCTCACCGCCTGCAAGCGGGGGGACAAGATCATCATGCCTCGCAACGTGCATAAGAGCGTCATCAACGCCCTCGTCCTCTGCGGTGCGGTCCCCATCTACGTCAACCCCGAAGTCCACCGCGGCCTCGGGATCTCTCTCGGCATGCGTCGGGAGAGCGTCGAGGCGGCCATCAAAGCGCATCCCGACGCCGTCGCCGTTCTCGTCAACAACCCCACCTACTACGGCGTGTGCAGCGACCTTTCCGCCATCGTAGAAATGGCACATGCGGCGGGCATGCTTTGCCTTGCCGACGAGGCGCACGGCACCCACTTCTATTTCGGCGAGGGAATGCCCCTCTCCGCCATGAGGGCGGGGGCGGACATGGCGGCCGTCTCCATGCACAAGAGCGGCGGGAGCCTCACGCAGTCCAGCCTTCTTCTCACGGGGCCAAACGTCAATGCGGGCTATGTGCGCCAGATCATCAACCTCACGCAGACGACTTCGGGGAGCTACCTTCTCATGTCCAGCCTCGACATCTCGAGGAGAAACCTCGCCCTCCGCGGAAGGCAGGTCTTTGCCCGCGTCGTCGCCATGGCCAACTATGCGCGGGAGGAGATCAACGCGATCGGCGGCTATTACGCCTTCGGAAAGGAGCTCTGTGACGGCAACTGCATCTTCGACTTCGACCCCACCAAGCTCTCCGTGCATACCCGTGAGATCGGCCTTGCGGGCATCGAGGTGTACGACATCCTGCGGGACGAATACGGCATCCAGATAGAATTCGGCGACATCGGCAATATCCTCGCCTATCTCTCCATGGGCGACAGGCCGCAGGAGCTTGAACGCCTCGTGAGCGCCCTCGCCGAGATCCGCCGCCGCTACCAGAAGGACAGCAAGGGCCTTTTGAGCCAGGAATACATCGACCCCGTCGTCGTCATGAGCCCGCAGGAGGCCTTCTATGCCAACAAGAAGAGCGTCCCGCTCGCAAACAGCATCGGCGAAGTCTCGAGCGAGTTCGTCATGTGCTATCCCCCGGGGATCCCCATCCTCGCGCCCGGTGAGCGCATCACGAAGGACATTCTCGACTACATCGAATATGCGCGCGTCAAGGGCTGCTCCCTCACAGGCTCGGAGGATCTGAGCGTGCGCAACATCAACGTTCTCGCATAAAGGAGGAATACCATGGAGCTGTGGTTCAGCGAATTTCACGCACCCGACGTGAAGCATTCCATCCGGGTGGACCGCCACCTCTATTCCGAGAAGAGCGACTTCCAACAGATCGACATCTTCGACACCCCCGAATTCGGCCGCGTCCTCGCCCTGAACGGCAACGTCATGCTCACCGAACGGGATGAATTTATCTACGACGAGATGATCACGCACGTACCCATGTCCGTGCATCCCCACATCAAAGACGTCCTCGTCATCGGCGCGGGGGACGGCGGGGTACTCAAAGAACTCACCCGCTACGAGAGCATCGAGCGCATCGACCTCGTGGAGATGGACCCGCAGGTCGTCAACGCCTGCCGCATCTTTCTCCCCGAGAACGCCTCCCGTCTCGACGACCCCCGCGTTCACATCTTCTTTGACAACGCCCTCCGCTTCATCCGCCGCTGCACCGACCAATACGATCTCATCATCGTGGACTCCAACGACCCCTTCGGCCCCTCCGAAGGGTACTTCTCCCGCGAGTTCTACGGGATCTGCTACAACGCCCTCCACGAGGACGGGATCATGGTCAACCAGCAGGGAAGCCCCTTCTATAAGCACGATGCCGACGCCATGAAGCGCAGTCACAAACACATCGTGAACACCTTCCCCATAAGCCGCGTCTATCAGGCACATATCCCCACCTATGCCGCGGGCTATTGGCTGTTCGGCTTCGCAAGCAAACGCTACCACCCCATCGAGGACTTCGATCCCGAGCGGTGGAAGAAGTTGCACCTCGAGACAAAATATTACACGACCAAACTGCACATCGGCTCCTTCTACCTTCCCGCATACCTCGAAAAAATGCTCGAGGAGGTGGAGTGATGAAGCCCAATATCGAAACTTTTTTGGGGTGCGACGCCCCCTTTGAGGAGGCGGCCATCGTCCTCTTCGGTGCACCCTTCGACTCGACGACGAGCTTCCGCCCGGGCGCACGCTTCGGCCCCTCCGCCATGCGCCATGAGAGCTTCGGGCTGGAGACCTACAGCCCCTATCAGGGCAAAGATCTCTCGGAGCAAAAAGTCTTTGACAGCGGGGACCTGGAACTTTGCATCGGCGACGCTGCCCTCGCCCTTTCCGAGATCGAGGAGCGGGCGGAGGAAATTTTGCAGAGCGGGAAATTCCCCCTCCTTCTCGGCGGGGAACATCTCGTGACGCTGGGTGCCTTCCGCGCGGTGTTCAAAAGATACCCCGGCGTGCATGTCATCCAATTCGACGCACACTGCGACCTCAGGGACGACTACCTCGGGGCGAAGCTCTCCCACGCCTGCGTGATGCGCCGCTGCCATGACCTTGTCAGCGACGGAAAAATTCATCAGTTCTGCATCCGGAGCGGGGACAGGACGGAGTTCGCATTCGCGAAGGGACACACCGACCTCCACCTCTTCGGCTTCGACGGCCTCGAAGAGCTTGCAAATGTCCTCAAAAAATCGGGGGACCCCGTCTATCTCTCCATCGACCTCGACTGCCTCGACCCCGGCCTGTTTCCGGGCACGGGTACCCCCGAGGCGGGCGGCGTGAATTTCAACGAGCTTCTCTCCGCCATTCTGACGGTGTGCAAAAACGTGCATCTCGTCGGGGCGGACATCAACGAACTTGCCCCCACGCTGGACGCGAGCGGCGTCTCGACGGCGGCGGCATGCAAGACATTGCGCGAACTTCTTCTCGCGCTCGGAAAATAGGAGAATATCATGAGCAGAGTTCTTATCATCGGCTGCGGCGGCGTTGCGTCCGTCGCCATCAGAAAGTGCTGCACGGTGCCCGAAGTCTTTTCGGAGATCTGCATCGCGAGCAGGACGAAGGCAAAGTGCGACGCCCTCGCCGCGGAGCTTGCCCCCACGACTTCCACGAAGATCACGACGGCAAAGGTGGATGCGGACAGTTTGGAGGAGCTTGTCGCCCTCATCGGAGCTTATAAACCCGACCTCGTGATGAACATCGCCCTTCCCTATCAGGATCTGACGATCATGGACGCCTGCCTTGCATGCGGCGTCAACTATATGGATACCGCCAACTACGAGCCGGAGGACACAGACGATCCCGCGTGGCGGAAGATTTACGAAAAACGCTGCAAGGAGAAGGGCTTCTCGGCGTATTTCGACTACAGCTGGCAGTGGGCCTACCGCGAAAAATTCGAGAAAGCGGGCCTCATTGCCCTCCTCGGGTGCGGCTTCGATCCCGGCGTCACGCAGGCCTATTGCGCCTATGCGAAGAAGCATGAGTTCGACACCATCGACACCATCGACATCCTCGACTGCAACGGCGGCGACCACGGCTATCCCTTTGCCACCAACTTCAACCCCGAAGTGAATCTTCGCGAGGTCTCCGCCCCGGGCAGCTACTTCGAGGACGGCCATTGGGTGGAGATCCCCGCGATGAGCGTGAAGCGCGAGTACGACTTTGACGGCGTCGGCATGAAGGACATGTACCTCCTTCACCACGAGGAGATCGAATCGCTCGCCGAAAATATCCCCGAGGCAAGGCGCATCCGCTTCTTCATGACCTTCGGACAGAGCTACCTTACGCACATGAAGTGTCTCGAGAACGTCGGCATGCTCTCCACCACCCCCGTCATGTTTGAGGGGAGGGAGATCGTCCCCATCAAGTTTTTGAAGGAACTTCTGCCCGACCCCGCGAGCCTCGGCCCGCGCACCCACGGCAAGACCAACATCGGCTGCATCTTCACGGGCAAGAAGGACGGGAAAGAAAAAACATATTATATCTACAATATCTGCGACCATCAGGAGTGCTATAAAGAGGTCAAGAGCCAGGCGATCAGCTATACGACGGGCGTCCCCGCCATGTGCGGCGCGCTCATGCTGCTCACCGGCAAGTGGACGAAAAAGGGCGTCCACACCGTGGAAGAGTTCGACCCCGATCCCTTCCTCGAAGCACTCGAAAAGTACGGCCTCCCCAAAAAGGAGAGCTTCTCTCCCGTCTTGGTGAAGTGATGAGACCCGACCTCCGCCCCCCGTTTTTGATGCTCGAAGGCGGCGATCCGAACGTCCTCTTCGCGGACATGCCCACCCCGTCTTTTGTCATAGACGAAAAAAGTCTCATGCAAAACGGGGAGATTTTGGCCGCCGTCGCACGAGACGCAGGGTGCAAAATTCTGCTCGCGCAAAAGGCATTCTCCAACTTTGCGTTCTATCCCCTTCTTTCGAATTATCTCGCGGGGACGGAGGCGAGCGGCCTCTTCGAAGCCCGCCTCGGCAGCGAGGAGATGGCGGGAAAAGAGGTGCATGTCTTTTCTTGCGCCTACCGCGAGGAGGAGTTCGGAGAGCTTTTGCGCTATGCCGATCATATCGTCTTTAATTCCCCCGCCCAACTGAAAAAATATGGAAAACGGGCGAAGGATGCGGGGAAGGAAGTGGGGCTTCGCATCAATCCCGAATGCTCCACGCAAAAAGGGCACGCGATCTACGACCCCTGCGCCCCCCTCTCCCGCCTCGGAACGACCCGCGCCGTCTTTGAAAAAGAGATGAATGAGGAGCTTTTGTCCCTTCTCGACGGGCTGCATTTCCACACCCTCTGCGAACAGGACGCGGACGCATTGGAGGGCACCATGTCCGCGGTCGAGGCGAAATTCGGCGACATTTTGCCCCGCATGAAGTGGCTCAACATGGGTGGCGGGCACCACATCACGAGGGCGGATTACGACCGTGAACGCCTCATAAATATTGTCAAGCGGGTGCGTGAAAAATACGGCCTCGAGGTCTACCTCGAACCGGGGGAAGCGGTCGCCCTCAACGCCGGCCTGCTTATATGCCGCGTCCTCAACATCGTGCAAAACGGGGAGGACCTGATCGCCATCCTCGACACGAGCGCGGCCTGCCACATGCCAGACGTCATCGAGATGCCCTATACCCCCCCGCTCTATTGCTCGAGCGATGAGGGAAAGTTCCGCTACCGCCTTGCAGGCCCCACCTGCCTCGCGGGGGACGTCATCGGCGATTACCGCTTCGATGCGCCGCTGAAAAATGGCGACCTCCTCGTATTCGGGGACATGGCGATCTACACGACGTGCAAGACGAACACCTTCAACGGCATGCCCCTCCCCGACATCTGGAAGCGGGATAGAGGCGGCAAGCTCTCCCTCCTCGCCCGCTTCGGCTACTCCGATTTCAAGTCCCGCCTCGGGTGAGGCAAAATTGTTCGCGGGAAAAACTTTGCGGGAAATTTGAAAAAAGATGAGAAAAATACTTGATAATTCGGCCGAGGTTTGATAAAATAAGGGTGACATTGGGGTGTCGCCAAGCGGTAAGGCAACGGACTCTGACTCCGTCATTCGTTGGTTCGAATCCAGCTACCCCAG
>CANREM010000009.1 GCA_947629675.1 uncultured Clostridia bacterium | reverse complement strand
CACCAAACGTTATTGCTATCATATCAAATATTTTATCAAAATGGCGTTGTTCGTTTTAGGTTATCGATGCTCCACCACGGAAGGGACACCCTGTTGGGCGTCCCTTTTCGTGACGGTCGAGTTGGCAGACAGAAACGCCGCGTGGTTCGCGCGAGGAGAAGGGCACGACCGCGTCATCCTGAGGAGCGAAGCAATCGAAGGATCCCCTCATACGAAGTCCTTTTGCCCCCCTCTCTTGGGAGGGGGAATCAAAGGGGGTGGTAAAATTGCCCGCTTTGGTAGGCGCACTTTTTTATTTTAAGAAGGTTGGGCATCCGCAGCTATAATGTTCAGCACGTTATATAAGTGGTAGTAAAGTAGCAGAATGCGGGGCGAACAAGCCCCGCATTTGCTTACCGTTCTTTCTTCTTTCTGCGGAAGGTCTCGCGGATGGCGCACAGCTTATCGGCGAGGCACAAAATAAAACTCTCACGGCAGCGGGGGAGCTTCCCCAGCGGCCACATGTGGGAGAGGATCATATTTTCTTCGATCTTGCCTACCTCAAAGTCCCGCTTAGCGTTCTCGAGGGCGACTTTCGGATGGGTAAACGCATGCAGCCCCTCATGCGGTTCATGCCAATCATAGAGGCAATAATCATGCAGAAGGGCACCCCGCACAAGTTCGCGCTCATGCGCCCTGACGTGCAGGGCAGCGGCAATGCGAAGGCACATCGCCGTGACGGCAAGGGAGTGCGAAAAGGTGGAAGTCGTCCCATGCTGCATGAACTGTTTTTCGGACTGCATGCCCTCCGAATGCAGGATGTCGCCGCCGTATTCCTCGATGACGGCCATATAGTCGGGATTTTTCTTTTGCTTCTTCATATTCTCTTTCCTTATTTTATCCCGCCGGATTGAAAAAGTCAAACACAGAAACGCGCTTTTTTCGCCTTGTCTCGACGTCGTGCCGCCTTACAATCACCTCCTCATCTCGACGCCGTGCCGCCCGCATTTGCGGGCGGCACGGCGGAGGAGACCCCCTCTAACCACTTTCGCTTCAAAACGTTCACCCTCGGGCATGGTATGCCCGTTTTACGCCAAAGCACAAAAAAAGAACGGTTCCGCGCGGGAGCCGTTCTCCTTTTCCACTTATTCGTGGACCATGACCCAGTAGCCGCCCTCATGCTGCAAGGGGGGGAACTTGGTCCCTTTTTCGAGATAGGTCGTTTCATCGTCGTGATTCTTGCCGAACTTGTCGTATGCCTTATACCGGCAGGACATGGGCACAGTATCACCGCTTCTGAATTTTTCCATATCGAATACCTCCAACGCTATTTTGTGCCCGTTTGAAAATTCTATGCATCTCCTTCGGCGGCAATTAAAAAAGGGGGAGGAGGGGGAAAGATCTTTCCTTTGAAATAATTGAGATATGCTTGCAATTTGATGCGTGGGGGATTATAATATTCACGACCAAACAAATTCGGGCAAAAGATACGGAGAACATATGGAAAAGGAATTCAGGAAAGAGAGCGATTCCGTCGGCGAACTTGCCATCGACAGTTCTGCTTACTACGGCATTCAGACGCTCCGCGCCAAGGAAAATTTCGAGATCACGGGCACCCGTCTCACATTTGCATTCGTGAAGAACGTCGTCCTCATCAAGAAGGCGGCCGCCATCGTCAACAAGTCGTACGGTCTCCTCGACGGCACGAAGGCAGACGCCATCATCGCGGCCTGCGACGAAATTTTGCACGGCAAGCACAGGAGAGACTTCATCATCGACGCCGTGCAGGGCGGGGCGGGCACCTCCGCCAATATGAACGTGAACGAAGTCATCGCCAACATCGCCATCGAGCATCTTGGCGGAAAACTCGGCGATTACTCCGTCATCAGCCCGAACGACGACGTGAACATGGAGCAGTCCACCAACGACGTCATCCCCACGGCGGGCAAGCTCACCGTCCTTTCGCTCATGCCCGAACTTCTCACCGAACTCGGCCACCTCAATACCGCCCTTCTCAAGAAGGCAAAGGAGTTCGACGGCGTCCTCAAAATGGGCAGAACGCAGCTTCAGGACGCAGTTCCCATGCGCCTCGGGCAGGCCTTCCACGCCTTCGCGACCTCCATTTCCCGTTCCAAGGAGCGCATCGAAAATTCTCTTGAGGAGATGCGCGTCATCAATATGGGTGCGACGGCGATCGGGACGGCGATCAATGCGCGGGAGGCGTACTTTGCCCACATCACGGAGGAACTTTCCCTTCTCTCGGGGGAGAGCTTAAAGCGCGCCGACGACCTCTTCGACGGCACCCAGAACGTGGACGGCTTCGCCGCCGTCTCGGGGACGCTCAAGGCTCTCGCCGTCAACCTCTCCAAGATGTGTAACGACCTCCGCCTCATGTCGAGCGGCCCCCGCACGGGCCTCGGCGAGATCATTCTTCCCGCCAAACAGAACGGCTCTTCCATCATGCCGGGCAAGATCAACCCCGTCATTCCCGAAGTCGTCAACCAGGTCGCATTCCTCGTCATCGGGCACGACGTCACCGTGACCATGGCGGCCGAGGCGGGACAGCTGGAACTCAATGCCTTCGAACCCGTCATCTTCTACCAGCTTTTCGAGAGCATCCGCGCGCTCACGGGAGCGGTCAAGACGCTCTCCGAGAACTGTATCGTCGGCATCGTCGCCAATCGCGAACGCTGCACAGAGTGGGTGAACAGAAGCGTCGGCATCGTCACCGCCCTCAATCCCTACATCGGCTACCTGAAGGCCGCCGAGATCGCGAAGGAATCGCTGAAGACGGGGGAGAGCATCCGCTCCATTGTCCTCCGTGAAGGGCTAATGGATGAGAAGAAATTGGATGAGGTGCTGGATCCGTTGCTTCTAACCGAACCTCGCGGGTGAATGTTTTCATCTTGCTAATCGCATATCTGCTACGCGATTCTGCGTCTGGTAACCGCGTCATTCTGCCCCGCGCCTTGCCTATCCCACGCGTCATTCTGCCCCGCGCGCACTATTGTCTACTAAGCGCGGCACGAGCCGCAGGCGAAGTAGCGGAGGCGAAGCCGAAGTCGAAGGATCCCCTCATACGAAGTCCAATACCCCCTCCCTCGGGAGGGGGAATCAAAGGGGGTGGGGCGACCGCGGGGTCAACCGCGTCATGCTGAGCCGACCAAAAAAATACGCAGTCCATAGCGGCCCATCCTCGAAGCATCCCGAACTACGAAGTCCGATGTCCCACCGCGTCATCCCGACATGAAACGACCATACCATGTCCGAAACACAAGGTCTCCGCAGGCAAATTGTCTGCGGAGACCTTGTTGCTTACAAAAGCGTTACGAGACAGTGATTTTGCGTTCCGATCCATCTGCAAAAGAGATTATGAGTGTGTTCTTTTCCACTGAGACCATTCCGACGAGATCGTCCTCAAGCTCCGCCCGCAGCAGAGCAAGCAGCTGTTCTATGCTCATTTTTTCCTCCGTTTATTTAAGTGTTGCTTAAATTATAATCTGGGCGACACCCAGATGTCAAGCATTTTTTAGCATTACCCAATAAAATGTGGGTATGGATAAAACTTTAGATGAAAAAATCAGTGAAAATTTGAAGTTCGAGATCGAACACAGCGGGAAAAAGAAGATCGAGATCGCAAGGGCTTTGGGGATCGATTCATCGTCGCTCTCGCAATATCTCTCGGGCCGAACGCTGCCCACGCTTGCGAACCTCTCCAAACTTTGCAACTTCATCGGTTGTTCCGCCGATGATATTCTGGAAATCAAGAAGGACCACTGATAAAAAATCAACGTCCCCCGATACGAAGTCCGTCACCCCCTCCCTCGGGAGGGGGAATCAAAGGGGGTGGGGCGACCGCGCGGGTCAACCGCGTCATCCCGAGGGGCGTAGCCCCGAGAGGATCCCCCGTTACGAAGTCCGTCACCCCCTCCCTCGGGAGGGGGAATCAAAGGGGGTGGGGCGACCGCGCGGGTCAACCGCGTCATCCCGAGGGGCGTAGCCCCGAGAGGATCCCCTAATACGAAGTCCGCATGTAACCGCCTCATCCTGTCCTGTGCGCGATTTCCCTCTTTCCATTCGTTTGAAATTCACATTCCACTGTTTATTTCTTTCCGAAAAACCCCCATTGATGTTTATTTTGTGAAAAATATAATATATTCTCATCTTTGTTTGACATTTCGCGCGCGAGATGTTAATATAAAAACAATTATAAGAGGAACAGCACGGGAAACGTAAATTTCTTCGCGAGATTTATGTTTTTTTGCGTTTTGACCTTGTTTGTGGCTACGGAGGTGATTTTTTGATCAAAACTTTGGCAAAGAGCGTTCGGGAATACAAGACGGCCTCCATCCTTTCGCCCATCTTTGTGACGGGGGAAGTCGTTCTCGAATGTCTCATTCCGTTCGTCATTGCCCAGCTGGGCACGGCGATCGAATCGGGCATCGGGCTTTGGGGTTCGGGTTCGAGCTGGTCCACCCTCGGCGTGGGGCAGTTCGGGCTGATCCTCGTCGCCATGTCCATAGCGTCCCTTGCATGCGGGGCGTTGGCGGGTGCCTTCTGTGCGAAGGCCTCGGCGGGCTTTGCGAAAAATCTTCGCAAGGACCTCTACTATAAAGTGCAGGAATTTTCCTTCGAGAACATCGACAAATTCTCCACGCCCTCTCTCGTCACCCGTATGACGACGGACGTCGGGAACGTGCAGATGTCCTTCATGATGATCGTGCGTACCGCCATCCGCTGTCCGCTCATGATGATCTTCTCCGTCGTCATGGCGTTCGTGATGGGGGGGAATCTCGCATGGATCTTCGTGGGCGTCATTCCGCCTCTTGCCTGCATCCTCTTCCTTCTCATGCGCAAGGCGATGCCCCTTTTTCACCGCGTGTTCAAAAAGTACGATAACCTCAACGAGAGCATCCAGGAGAACATCGCGGGTGCCCGTGTCGTGAAATCCTATGTGCGGGAGGATTTCGAGAAGCGCAAGTTCGACCGCGCCGCAACAGACGTGCAGGTGGACTTCACCAAGGCAGAGCGCATCCTCGCATGGAACCAGCCCGTCATGCAGGTATTCTTTTACGGCGTTCTCTCGTCCGTACTCTTCCTCGGCTCCTACCTCATCTTCAAGAACACGGGCCTCACGGTCTGGAGCATCTCCCAGCTCGTCGTCTACGGCATGCAGATCCTGATGTCGCTCATGATGTTCTCCATGGTGTTTGCGATGATCGCGATGTCGGTGGAGAGCGCGAGGCGTATCTGCGAGATCCTCGGCGAGGAGAGTACCTTAAAAAGCCCTGATGATGCCATTCTCGAAGTGGAGGACGGCTCCATCGACTTCGACGACGTCTCCTTCAAATATTCTCTGGCGGCGGAAAAGAACGTCCTCGATCATATCGATCTTCATATCCGTTCGGGCGAGACCATCGGCATCATCGGCGGGACCGGCTCCTCCAAGACGTCGCTCGTCAACCTCATCTCCCGTCTCTATGACGTGACGGAGGGGAGCGTGAAGGTGGGCGGAAGGGACGTGAGAGAGTACGACCTCGAGGCCCTCCGCAATCAGGTCGCCGTCGTCCTTCAGAAGAACGTCCTCTTCTCGGGCACCATAAAGGAGAATCTCCGCTGGGGGGATCCCGACGCCACGGACGAGGAGATGGAGGAGGCCTGCCGTCTCGCACAGGCGGACGAGTTCATCCAAGGCTTCCCCGACAAATACGACACCTATATCGAGCAGGGCGGGACGAATGTCTCGGGCGGTCAGAAGCAACGCCTCTGCATCGCGCGGGCACTTCTCAAAAAACCCAAGATCTTGATTTTGGACGACTCCACCTCCGCCGTCGATACGCACACCGACGCCCTCATCCGCAAGGCCATGCGCGAATATATCCCTTCGACCACCAAGATCATCATCGCCCAGCGCACCTCTTCCGTGGAGGATGCCGACCGCATCATCATCATGGAGAACGGCAAAATAGACGCCGTGGGCACCCATGAGGAGCTGCTCGGCACCAACGCCATCTATACCGAAGTTTACACCACCCAGAACAAGGGCGGCAAGGCCGTCTCCTCCCTCGGCGAAATGGGGGAACTGAGCGAAGAAGGAGGTGAAAACGATGCCTCCTAAAATGTCTATGGCGCGCCCCGGCCGCGGCCATGCGCCCGCAAAGGGGCATGTGAAGGCCCCGAAGGGAACGTTCAAACGCGTCGTCAAGGCCCTTTTCAAGTTCTATCCCAAGATGATGACGGTGGCCCTCGTGTGCATCGTATTCAATGCGATCGTCTCCGCCCTTCCCTCCATCTTCATGGAGAGGGTGTTCTCCGTCGTCGGCACGGCGATCGAACAGGGAGCAGGTTGGGGCGGAACGATCACTTTCGAGAACTCGACCTTTGTCGTCGGCGGGGCGATCACCCGCTACATGCTCACCCTCATCGGGCTGTATATCCTCTCGCTCATCGCGACAGGCGTCTATCATCAGCTCCTCGCCATCATCACGCAGGGCTTTTTGAAGAAGATGCGCGGGCAGATGTTCGACGGGATGCAGGAGCTTCCCATCCGCTACTTCGACACGATGAGCCACGGCGATATCATGAGTTATTACACGAACGACATCGATTCGCTCCGCCAGATGATCGCACAAAGCGTCCCGCAACTCATCACCTCGGGCGTCATGGTCACAACGCTCTTCTGCATCATGCTCTACTATAGTTTCTGGCTCGCCCTCATCGTCCTCGGCGGCGTGGGGGTCATCCTCGTCATCACCAAGGTCGTGGGCGGCGGCGCGGGGAAATATTTCCTCGGCCAGCAGCGCGCCGTTGCGCAGACGGAGGGCTACATCGAGGAGATGATGAACGGACAGAAGGTCGTCAAAGTGTTCTGCCATGAGGAGGCCGCAAAGCGCGACTTCGACAAGGTCAACGACCACCTCTACGACCAGTCCAACCGCGCAAACCGCTACGCGAACATGCTCATGCCCATCCTCGGCAACTTCGGGCACGTCCTCTATGTCATCATCGCCGTCGTCGGCTGCGTGTTCGCCATCGGGCACGTGCATAACATTGGCGTCATCACTCTGCTCGGCGTCGAGGCCGGTTCCTTCTCCGTTGCGAACATCGTCTCCTTCCTGCAGATGACGCGGCAGTTCTCCAACAATGTCAACCAGGTCTCCAACCAGGTCAACTCTGTCGTCATGGGCCTTGCAGGCTCGGCGCGCATCTTCGCCCTCATCGATGAAAAGCCGGAGGAGGACGAAGGCTATGTCACTCTCGTCAACGTACGCGAGGCGGAGGACGGCACGCTCACAGAGTGCGAGGAGCGCACGGGCATATGGGCATGGCGGCATCCGCATAAAGAGGACGGGAGCGTCACCTACACCAAGCTCGAAGGGGACATCCGGATGTCCGAAGTGGACTTCGGCTACACCCCCGATAAGATCGTTTTGCACGACATCTCGCTCTATGCTAAGCCCGGGCAGAAGGTCGCCTTTGTCGGGGCAACGGGGGCGGGCAAGACGACCATCACCAACCTTCTCACCCGCTTTTACGACATCGCCGACGGCAAGATCCGCTACGACGGCATCAACGTCAATAAGATCAAGAAGGGGGAACTGCGCCGCGCGATCGGCATGGTTTTGCAGGACACCAACCTCTTCACGGGCACCGTCATGGAGAACATCCGCTACGGCAAGCTCGACGCCACCGATGAGGAGTGCATCGCGGCGGCCAAACTCGCGGGCGCGGACGACTTTATCACCCGCCTTCCCGAAGGGTACAACACGATGCTGCACCAGAACGGCGCGAATCTCTCGCAGGGGCAGAGGCAGCTCCTCTCCATCGCCCGTGCCGCCGTCGCCGACCCGCCCGTCATGATCTTGGACGAGGCGACCTCCTCCATCGATACCCGCACGGAGGCCATCGTCCAGCGCGGCATGGATAAACTCATGGAGGGCAGAACGGTGTTCGTCATCGCCCACAGGCTTTCCACCGTCAAGAACTCCAACGTCATCATGGTCCTCGAGCACGGCCGCATCATCGAGCGCGGCACCCACGAACAGCTCATCGCCCAGAAGGGCAAATATTATCAGCTCTATACGGGCGCGTTCGAGCTTGAATAAAGTAAAAAAAGAACCGCCCGCCGTGCATCGCACGGCGGGCGGTTTTCTGTTTTGAAAATTCAACTCCGATGCATTTCCCCCATACCATGTCCGAGAGATGGGGGAACGATAACACCCCTTGCTGCCCCTGTGGGGAGCTGTCGAGGCAAAGCCGAGACTGAAGGGGTTACTTCACCGTCGCCTCATTCCCCGTAAATTCGATTTCAGCCCGATAGAACGCCTCGAGGGCCTTTTCAAGTTCTTTGATATCGCTCCATGCTGCCGTCTCCGAGGCGGAGTGCATCGCGAGCTGGGCCACCCCCAAATCGACGGAGGGGATGCTCACTGCCCTCATGGAGATCGCCCCAAGAGTGGAGCCGCTCCTTACGTCCGAGCGGTTATAGAAGGTCTGCACCTTCACCCCCGCCCCGGAGAAGATCTTCTTTGCAATGGCGGCAGTCATGCCGTCCGTCGTGTACGCCCCGCCTGCATGCGCCTTCAGGACCACTCCTCCGCCGAGAACAACGCGGTTGGTCGGGTCGCTCTTTTCGGGATGATTGGGGTGAACCGCATGCGCGTTGTCGAGGGAGAAAAGAAGTGAGGAGGAATATGCGGCAAGCTCCTCTTCGCGGCCTCTCTTTTGCGCATTGGAGATGCGGGCAAGGATGTTTCTCAAAAAGTCGCTCCCCGCGCCGCTCTGCGTGCCGCTCCCGATCTCCTCCGCCTCGAAACAGGCGGCAACGAGGGTGTCGGAAGAAGGTTTTGCCGCAAGGAGGGAGCTTACAGAGGTATAGACGCCCATAAGATCGTCGAGACGGGGCGAGGTAAGAAATTCTTTGTTTGCTCCGCTCGAAAAAGGCTCTTCGGCGGGCACCAAAAAGAGGTCATAGGCAGAATACGGGCCTACCATGTCCGTGACAGAGGTGTCTCTTAGCCCTGCTAGCGCAAGCTCCGTCTGAAGATTGACCGCAAACTTTTCGTTTGCCTCGCGGTTCTGATGAATGGCGAGCGAGGGAAGGACGATACGAAAATCACTCGTATAGAGTTCGGCTGTGAGCGCGTCGCCCTTCTCCCGAATGACCCTTCCCGCGAGGGCGAGCGGGCGGTCGAAGAAGGTGTACCAAAGTCCTCCGCCGTATCCCTCCGCATTGAGGCGGCAATGCGTCCCGTCAAAGCACGCGGCGTTTTCCTTGAGTTTGAGGCAGGGGGAATCGCTATGCGAGGCGACGATCCTGAACTTTCCGCCCTTCGCAAAGCGGAAGGCGACGATGCTCCCGCCCCGCACGACATAGTACGCCCCGCCGTCCTGAAGGTTCCATATTTCCTGTTCGCGAAGGCGCGTAAAGCCCGCTTCTTCGCACATTTTGGCCGCGTTTTCCGCCGCATGATAGGCGGTGTAAGAACTTCTCAAAAATTCGCAAAGATCCATGAACGCTTTCTCCTTTTCCAACATTATATAATAAACTTTATTCAAATGCAAGAAAAATTCATAGCACATTTGGTACCCGCGTCATCCCGCCCTACGTGTCATCCCGAGGGGCATACCCCCGAGAGGATCCCCTCATACGCAGTCCGCGTTTAACCACGTCATCCTGCCCCGCCCTACGTGTCATCCCGAGGGGCATAACCCCGAGTGGATCCCCTCATACGCAGTCCGCGTTTAACCGCGTCATCCTTCCCCGCCCTACGTGTCATCCCGAGGGCATAGCCCCGAGAGGATCCCCTCATACGCAGTCCGTTGCCCCCCTCCGCGGGAGGGGGGTAGGGGGGTGGGCGCAAGTCCCCTTGACACTTCTCCCTCCGCATGCTATAATATACAAAAAACGGGGAGGGACCGCATGCCAAAGACGGTCAGGGATCGGCTGAAAAATTTTGCCGCAAGGATCTTTTTCAAACTCACGGGATCCGCGCTCTCACAGAAGGAGAACGCTCATCTCGCCGTGGGCGCGAGCGTCCCCGAGGAGATCTCCGCCCTCCTTCGCCGTGCGGCCGCCGAGGGGGCCGTTCTCCTCAAAAACGACGGCACGCTCCCCATAAAGGGAAAATTCGCCCTCTTCGGCAGGGTGCAGGCGGATACCTTTTACACGGGGTACGGCTCGGGCGGCGACGTCGTCCGTCCCTACGCCGTGAGCATCCTCGAGGGCCTCGAGCGGGCGGAAGCCCCCATCGTCGAATGTGTCAAAAAGTTCTACGAAGATTGGAGAAAGCAAAACCCCGCCCCCGAGGGAAGCTGGGGGAATTGGCCTTACTTCTACCCCGAGGCGGAGGTCCCCGAAGAAATTTTCTCGGCGGCCGAACGGGAGACGGACACCGCCGTCATCGTCCTCGGAAGAGCGGCGGGGGAGGATCGCGAGAACGAACTGCGCGAGGGGAGTTTCTATCTCACGAAGGCGGAGAGAGAGCTATTGCGCAAGGTCACGGCGCGCTTTCCGCACGTCGCCGTCCTCCTCAACATCGGCAGTATCATCGATCTTTCGTGGATAGAGGAATTTCCCGTCGGGGCGGTCCTTATCATCTGGCAAGGGGGGATGGAGACGGGAAATGCCGCGGCCGACCTTCTCCTCGGCAAGCTCTCCCCCTCGGGGAAGCTGCCCGCCTGTATCGCGAAGTCGTACGAGGACTACCCCGCGCAGAACTTCGGAGGTGCGGACTACAACGAATACGAGGAGGATATCTTTCTCGGCTATCGCTACTTCGAGAGTTTCGCGAAGGAGCGCGTCCTCTTCCCCTTCGGCTTCGGGCTGAGCTATACAGAGTTTGAGATCAAGGCGTCCTTCTCGGAGGATGCCGTAAAATACCGTGTGAAAAATGTGGGAAACACTGCAGGGCGGGAGGTCGTCGAGGTATATGTGAGAGTGCCGGACGGTCCCGCCCGATGCCTTGCCGCCTTCCGAAAGACGTGCACCCTTTCCCCTGGCGAAGAGGAGGAGGGCAAGCTTCCCATCCCGAAGAGGGCATATTGCGTCTATGACGAAGAAAAGTCCGCCTTCGTAATGAGCCGCGGACGGTATGAAATTTATGTCGGATCTGACGTGCGTATCGCGGACATGGTAGGGGGATTTTACGTCGAAGAGGAGAAGATCGTCGAACAGCTCTCCGAAAATTGTGCACCCCAATATGCCTTTTCCGTATGCGGAGGGGAGGGCGCAAAGCGCGAGGTGCGCACCGCCCGAAAGGACTTGAAAAAAGAGATCTTGTCCCGCCTTCCCGCTGAGGTCCCCTTCTCGGGAGAGCGGGGCGTCACCTTTTCCGATGTGAAAGAGAGCCGCGCCACCGCAGAAGAATTTTTGGCACAGCTCACAAATCAGGAGCTTTTCGACCTCTCGCACGGGGCACTCAGGATGGACAGCCCCTTGGGCGCGTCCGGCAATGCCGGCGTCATGGGCGGCGTCACGAAGGAGCTTCGCGCGCGGGGCGTTCCCTGCATCACGATGACGGACGGACCCTCGGGCGTCCGCCTGAAAACGCCCTCATCCCTCATCCCCATCGGCACCCTGCTTGCGAGCAGTTTTGATGTCGCCCTCATCGAAGAGGTCTATACCATGCTCGCGACAGAGATGAAAGAAAGGGGGTCAAACGTCCTCCTTGCCCCCGCCATGGACCTCCAGCGAAATCCGCTCTGCGGACGCAATTTCGAGTACTTTTCCGAGGACCCGCTCCTCACGGGTAAGATGGCCGCTGCGGCCGTCCGCGGGCTGAAGAGGGGCGGCACCTGTGCCTGTCCCAAACACTTCGCCTGCAACGATCAGGAGTTCAACCGCAGCCGGAACGATTCCCGTCTCTCCGAGCGCGCCCTGCGCGAGCTGCACCTCTACGCCTTCGAGATCTGCGTGAAGGAGGGCAGGCCGGACTTTCTCATGACCTCCTACAACAAGATCAACGGTGTCTGGGCATACTATAATTTCGAACTTGTCCGCGGCATCCTTCGCGGCGAGTGGGGCTTTGACGGGTGCGTCGTCACCGATTGGTGGATGAAGTGCGCCAAAAGCCCCGAATTCCGCCATGTGAAAAACAACGCCTACCGCATCCGTGCGGGGGTCAATGTCCTCATGCCGGGCGGGGACTATCTCGGAAAAAGAGTGCAGGGCGGCTCTCCCTTAAAGGGCCTCGGGAAGAGGGAAGCTCTCACCCGCGCCGAACTTTTCCGCAACGCCCTCGAGATCGTAAAAGTTCTTGCAAAATTGTCATAGTCCTGTCATACGGGCCTGTGACCTCCGAAAACCTGCCTGAAAACTTCCTCTCCACCCTAAAGGGTGGATTTTTTTATGAAATTTCAAATTTTTTCTGTCATTTTCTTGACAAGCTGTCATAAAGTTGGTAGAATGATGTCATAAACCAATATTACACATGTCATCATCGTGTTGTGACTTCTTTGCGAAGGAGGGTCAAAATGCGTTATAATAGCAAACCCGTCAAACATTCAGGGATCAGGAGCGGCCATTGGAGCGGCGGCATGAAGGCCGTCGCCGTCCTCTCCGCACTCGTCGCCGTGGGCGTCGGTGCGGGGAGCATCATCGCCGCATTTACAAAGGAGGCGAAACGCAATGCCGTCGATCTTTCCTACGGCTCCGTCATAACGCCCGTGGAACAGGGGGAGGTCTATACCGCTTCCGGCGGCTACGATCCCGTCGACATCTTCGGCCGCCTCAATTGGACTTTCGCCCAGCAGACGGAGTGGTACGGCGAGTATTCGGGATATGTGAATACCGTCGTCACACAGGACGTACATACATACAAGTACTATAAGGACGGCATGCTCATCTCGGCGGACATCACGGAAAGTTCTCTCGTGAATGCCGCGCGGGAATTTTGTTATGTAAAGGACAACGACCGCGTCCTTTGGCGTGAGGCTGCGGGCGGCTCCTCCACCTACGATAAATTGGACACTCCTTGGCAGAGCGGCGATCCCTACCGCAACATGACGATCTCAGGTGAGAATGGGTTCAAGTCCATAAACGGCCTTCCCGCATATGAACTCAGCCCCTACGTCATCGAGCCGAACACCGTGCTTTCCTCCACCGTCCGCGAGGCGACCGATGAGGAATACGAATTGTATTATCCCGAAAAAGCTGCCGCACGGGCGGCCATAAGGCGGGCACGGCAGGATGGGGGAACGCTCTACAGAGCGGATTTTGTGATGAATCCGGACATCTGGACGGACAAGGATGCAAACGGCAATACCATCGTCAAGGGCGCGAACGCCTACTACATCAACCAGATGATCTTCACGGGCGGACTTCCCGAGGCCCCCGAATTTACCTCCCTCAACATCACCTACTACTTCGATGAAAATTGGGTGACCTATGCGACGGTCGTGGAGGAAAATTACAGCGCGGCATACGGTCCCATCAAGGCTCCCTGCAAGGGCGGCGGCACCACCACCTATTCTTACGAGCCTTACAACGAGACGGATAATCCCTATCCCGACGCCTACGAAGAATACTTCCAACACTACATGGATGCGGCTCCCGATACCGATTTCGAACGTCCCATCACTGCACTCGATGCCTTGGCGGGCGCGTTCGGACCGCTCCTTGCCGAGCCTACGACGCTGAAGCTCGACCTCTCGATCGGCGGAAAGCAGACAGCGGGGACCGCCTTTGTGGACCTGAGCAAGACAGATCTTTCTGCCTTTGACGTCGGTGCCATCGAGGCGCGCGTCGGGCTTGGGGCACTCAACCTCTGGGTGGAAGGGGGGAAGGCATACATCAGTTACGGCGGTGCCAAACTCTCGCTCTCCCTCTCCGAGCTGCTCTCCCTCCTCACGCCCGCACAGCCTGCGGCGGAGGCAGAAGAGGAAGAGGGCGGCGGACTCAACACCGACGATCTTCTCGGCGCGCTCGCAAACGGCGAATTCAAAGCAGAGGACGGGAAGGCGGAACTGCATTCCAGACTGCCCCTTCTCGGCTACGAGATCCCCATCGACTTCTACTTCAATGTGGACGAGGAAAAGAATGTCACCCTCGACCATGCTGCCGTCTCGCTCGACCTCGACGGGCTTGCGATCGGCGCGGATATCTCCTTCGGCGGCGAGGCCATCCCCGCCCTCAAGGAGGGGGAGAAGGCGGACTATATCGAACTTGTTCCGCACATCCAAAGCCTTGTCGATCTCTTCACCTCGCCCGCGCTTCACGCCGATCTCGGCTATGAAGGGCACGGCGTACAGGTCGTAGGCGGCATCGACATCGCCGTCTCCCCGTTCGCTTTGAAGGGAGACATTGCCGTGAAGCTCCCCGCTTACAATGCGGAAAAGAAGGTCTCTCTCGCCTATAAGGAGGGGACGGTCTATCTCGACCTCGACGGCATCAAACTGCGTGCGGGCATTTCCGACGCAGGTTCTCTCATTTCGAAATATCTCGATTTCAGCTCGCTCACGGAAGGCGGGCTATCGTTGGATATAGGGGATGTGGTCGGAAATCTCCTCTCCTCCGAATTTGCGCAAAACGTCATCGCCACCGGGGAGGAGAGCAAACTGCATCTCCTTCTGCGCGGGACGAATATTTTGAGTGCCCTCGGCATCGACTTCGCGCTCGGCGACGTCTCCCTCGAGATCGCTCCCGAAACGCTCTCTTTGGGCGCGCTCGGCGTGACCGTTTCCCTGAAGAAGGGGGAGACGTTCACCTTCACGCCCGAAGGATATACCGACATCGTTCCCTACGCCGCACGCATCGCAGAGCTTGTCTCGGGCGGCTACCTTGCGGCCGAGGTCTCCTACACGGGCGAAACGCTCTCCGTGACGGGCGGCCTCACCCTCGATGTGAAGAAACTCGCCGCGAAAGGGACGTTCACCCTCTCGTACATGGGTACTCCGAAAACGCTCGAAGTCCTCTATGCGGACGGAGAACTCTATCTCACGGTCGATGGCCTTCGCATCAAGGCGAATGTAAAGGATGCCATCGGACTCGTCCGGGAATTTGTCGAGATCCCCTCCGGGGACGGCGATGCTCTCAAGATCGTTGCGGACCTCTTCGCCCTTAACTTCTCCGAACTTGTCAAGCTCTCCGCAAAGGAGGATACCCTCACCCTCACGGTCGCGGGGACGGATCTTCTTCATGCCCTCGGGCTTTCCTTCGACCTCGGCGATATTGCCCTCTCCATCGAAGAGAAAGGCATCACCCTCACGGCGGACGGCGTTTCGGCTGAGATCAAGGCGGGCAATGCTTTCGAATATTCCGTCGACGGCTACTCCGAGATCGTGCCCTATGCAAAGACCATTCTGGAGATCTATCAAAGCGGCTACCTTGCCCTCAATGTGAATGTTCCCATCGGCAGTCTCGGGATCGCGGGCAGGGTGGACATCGACCTTAGATCCTTCAATGTCGCCGCCACCCTCTCTCTCATCTCCGGCAACAAGCAGAAGGACGTGGACATCTTCTACGAAGGCGGGGAGATCTTCCTTGCCGTAGATAATATCCGCCTCAAAGTGAATGTAGAGGAGGGGGCAGAGCTTCTCGGCGGTCTCCTTGATCTCGGCAGCAGCGGCGAGGAGATCGACGCCATCAAAGCACTCCTCGGAGCAAACTTCTCCGAACTCATCCCCGAACTTTGGGAATCGGACGGCGCACTGCATATCACGGTTGCGAGCGGAAAACTTCTCTCCCTCTTCGGCGTCTCTCTCGACCTCGGCGATCTCCGCCTTGCGGTCGATGGGAAGGGTGCGACCGCCAAACTCGGCAAGATCGTTCTCACGGCGGCGGCAGGTTCCTCTTTCGAGGGGCCGAGCGGGCAGTTCCTCGACATCACCGATTACCTCGGCGCGGTCGCTGCATTTGCAAATGCAAAGGCTCTCACGGTCAACGTCAGCTACGACGGAGGCGAAAAGATCTCGCTTCAGGGTGCCATCGACATTCTTCTCGACGGCACGGCCGCACAGGGCGACCTTACCCTCGCCTACCGGAACAAAGAGGGGAGCAAGACGGAACATGCGATCTCCCTTCTTTGGACGAAGGAAGAGAACATCATCTATCTCGCCATCGACGGCGTCAAACTTCGGGCGAACGTCACGGATGCGGTGGACCTTGTCAAGTCGCTCATCCAAAAAGTAAAGCCCGCAAACGTAAGGGGCAGGGCTTCAGACGTGGAAACGCAGGAAGAGGAAGGGCTTACCGTCCTCGAAAAATTGCTCTCCTTCGACCTCGGCGAATTCTTTACTCTTTCAGAGGTGCAAAGCGGCGCGGACAGTACCCTCACCCTCACGGTGAAGGGGACGCAGCTTCTTTCCGCCCTCGGACTCTCTTTCGACCTTGGCGATGTGGCACTTTCTTTGGATACGGAAGGGCACATCTCTCTCCATGTCATGGACGGAAAGCTCGCCCTCTCCGTCCGCGGCGGCGAAGCGTTCGAAAAGCAGAACACAGAGGGGTATGTCGATATCGTCACTTACGGGAAATACCTCCTCGATCTCTTTGCCAACAATACCTATAAAGTCACGGCTTCCTATAACGGGACATCTCTCAAAGTCCGCGCCGACGTCTCCTTCGACACCGCAAAGAAACTCGCCCGCGGCAGTCTCATCCTCATCTATAAAGAGGCGGCGAAAGAGGTCTCCTTCGCCTATGAGGACGGCTGGTTCTATCTCGCCCTCGGCAATTCCTATCATCTCAAGGCAAAGACGGCGGGGGCAATCGCCCTTCTCGCGGGCTATCTCGGCCTCTCGGAGGACGGCGCGACTTGGGAAGAGGGGCTTGACAGAGTCCTCGACACGAGCCTCGAAGGGCTTCTCACCCTTCACGAGACGGAGGAAGGGGACGCACGCATCCTCACCGTCCTTCTCGACGGTTCCGCCCTTCTGAAGGCACTCGGCATCGACCTCGACCTCGGAGAAGTGGACCTGCAGATCGCAGAAAACTTCCTCTATGCCTCCGTCAAGGGACTCAGTGTCGAAGTGAACGGAAGCGGCGCGACGCTCTCCACCCTCACCGATGAGGAAAAGACGGGTTACACCGACCTCTCGGGCTATCTCGACAGCGTCGTCAATGTTTTCAAACAGGACTACATCACTTTGAGCCTTGCCTATGGGAAAGAGGCGGATCCGTTCAAGGTGAATGGCAAGATTTCCATCGACGTCAAGGGCAAGCAGGCCCGTGCGGACATCACCATCGAGAAGGATGGGACATCGATCAAGCTCGGCATCGCCTACGACAAGGACGGCTATATCTATCTGAACCTCGATGGCGCGAAGATCAAGGCAAGTGCGCAGCAGATCATCGACCGCATCAAGGGTCTCTTCTCAAAGAATGACAATTCGGAGCAAGACAGCGGCGAGCTTCTCGGCCGCAGGCTCTCTGCCCGCACGCCGCTTAAGGCCGCGCTCACGGAGGAGCAGAAGAATAAGATCCTCGACATCCTCGAGACCATTCTCTCGCTCAATTTGGACGACTACTTCGAACTTGCGGAGGAAAGGAAGGAGGGTGCGGATTCCCTCACGCTCACCGTCAAGGGAACGGAACTTCTCGCAAAACTTCTCGGCAAGGACATCAAGCTCGGCAATATTACGGTCGAAGTGGAACAAAACGGCGGCCTCACGCTCTCCGTCCTCGGCGCAACGATCACTGCGACGGGTAGCAAAGACGGCTTTACTGCGCTGACCGACGAGGAGAAAGCGGGGTACGCCGATATTCTCCAATATATCGACTACATCTCCAAACTCTTCAAGTCTGAAATCTTGCAGCTCCATATCGAAAAGCTCACCGTGCAGGCAGGGGAGACGGAGATCTCTGCTTCGGGCGACATCGACATCAAGACGGACGGCTCTCTCGCGGGCGGCACGCTCACTTTGGGAGTGGGCGAAAAGTCTCTCACGCTCACGCTCTACTACGAGAAAGAAAACGGCAAGAATACCCTCTATCTCGAACTTGGCGGCGTCAAGCTCAAGGCGAGCATCGAGGACATCAAGACCCTCATCGACAAACTCAAGAATAAAGAACCCGCGGCGGCGCACGCGCTCCGTCTTGCGGCAATCTTTGCCGAGAAAGACCTCTTCGGCGTGAATGTCGAAAACAACGTTCTCGCCCTTGCCGTCAACGGCGAAAAACTCATGAAGCTCCTCGGCTCCGACTTCAAGCTCGACAGCATTCAGCTCGAAGTCGCGACGGACAGCCTCGGCCTGTCCGTTGTGGCGGAGAAGTTTACCATTGATGCAACCCTTTCCGCAGTTGGCACCGATAACTTTAAGGGCATTGCTGATAAGGAAGACTACATCGACCTTGTGAAGTATGTCGACTTTGCCGTCGAGCTCTTCCGCAACAAGGCATACGACCTCACGATCTCTTACGCGAAGAACGATCTCACGATCGAAGGGAAGGTCTCCTTCGATACCGAGAGCAAGACGGCGACCGCCGCCCTCAACCTCGGCTACAAGGGCGCAAACAAGCACCTCGACCTCATCTACAAGGACGGGTATCTCTATCTCACTCTTGCAAGAGAAGAAGGGAAGGACGACTTCAAGTTCAAGGCGAATACCGCCTCGGCAGTCGCCCTCATCCTCGGTTACCTCGGCGTCTCGGGAACGGACGAACTTTCCGACATCACAATACCCGATGATGCCTTCGAAGGCCTCTTCGACGATTTCAACAAGCTCATCTCTTTGAGCGAAAAAGAAGACGTTCTCACCATCCTTGTGGACGGCACACAGCTTCTCGAAAAGCTCAAGGTCTCCCTCGGCGACTTCAAGCTCGGCGACATCGGCGTTCAGCTTGAAAGGGATAGCCTTGCCCTTACCATCCTCGGCGCGAACCTCTCCGTTTCGGGCAGAAGCGACCGGCTCACCATCACATTGGACGAAGCGGACTATACCGACCTCTCCACCTATGTGGACAGCGTGGTGAACATCTTCAAGCAAGACTACATCAAGATCACAGTCAATTACAGTGATAAGGACTTCGCGATCGCAGGCGACCTCTTCATCGATGTTAAGAATATTAAGAATACACAGGTTCGCGCGGACATCACCATCACGAAAGGGGAGACAAAAATTTCCCTCGGCATCGCCTACGACAAGGACGGCTATATCTATCTCAACCTCGACGGTGCGAAGATCAAGGCAGAGGCAAAGGCGATTATCGATCTTGTCAAGGGGCTATTCTCGAAGAACGACAGCCCGAGCGAGCCTCTCGGCCGCAGGCTCTCTGCCCGCACGCCGCTTAAGGCCGCTCTCACCGAGGACCAGAAGAGCAAGCTCATCGACATCCTCGAGACCATTCTCTCCCTCAACCTCGACGACTACTTCGAACTTGCAGAGGAAAGGAAGGAGGGCGCGGATTCCCTCACGCTCACCGTCAAGGGAACGGAACTTCTCGCAAAACTTCTCGGCAAGGACATCAAGCTCGGCAATATTACGGTCGAAGTGGAACAAAACGGCGGTCTCACGCTCTCCATCCTCGGCGCAACGATCACCGCGACGGGTTCGGAAACCGGCTTTACTGCGCTGACCGACGAGGAGAAGGCGGGGTACGCCGATATTCTCCAATATATCGACTACATCTCCAAACTCTTCAAGTCTGACATTTTGAAGCTCCATATCGAAAAGCTCACCGTGCAGGCGGGGGAGACGGAGATCTCTGCCTCGGGCGACATCGACATCAGGACGGACGGCACCCTTGCGGGCGGCACGCTCACTTTGGGAGTGGGCGAAAAGTCTCTCACGCTCACGCTCTACTACGAGAAGGAAAACGGCAAGAATACCCTCTATCTCGAACTTGGCGGCGTCAAGCTCAAGGCGAGCATCGAGGACATCCAGGCCCTCATCGACAAACTCAAGAATAAAGAACCCGCCTCGGCGCACGCGCTCCGTCTTGCGGCAATCTTTGCCGAGAAAGACCTCTTCGGCGTGAATGTCGAAAACAACGTTCTCGCCCTTGCCGTCAACGGCGAAAAACTCATGAAGCTCCTCGGCTCCGACTTCAAGCTCGACAGCATTCAGCTCGAAGTCGCGACGGACAGCCTCGGCCTGTCCGTTGTGGCGGAGAAGTTTACCATTGATGCAACCCTTTCCGCAGTTGGCACCGATAACTTTAAGGGCATTGCTGATAAGGAAGACTACATCGACCTTGTGAAGTATGTCGACTTTGCCGTCGAGCTCTTCCGCAACAAGGCATACGACCTCACGATCTCTTACGCGAAGAACGATCTCACGATCGAAGGGAAGGTCTCCTTCGATACCGAGAGCAAGACGGCGACCGCCGCCCTCAACCTCGGCTACAAGGGCGCAAACAAGCACCTCGACCTCATCTACAAGGACGGGTATCTCTATCTCACTCTTGCAAGAGAAGAAGGGAAGGACGACTTCAAGTTCAAGGCGAATACCGCCTCGGCAGTCGCCCTCATCCTCGGTTACCTCGGCGTCTCGGGAACGGACGAACTTTCCGACATCACAATACCCGATGATGCCTTCGAAGGCCTCTTCGACGATTTCAACAAGCTCATCTCTTTGAGCGAAAAAGAAGACGTTCTCACCATCCTTGTGGACGGCACACAGCTTCTCGAAAAGCTCAAGGTCTCCCTCGGCGACTTCAAGCTCGGCGACATCGGCGTTCAGCTTGAAAGGGATAGCCTTGCCCTTACCATCCTCGGCGCGAACCTCTCCGTTTCGGGCAGAAGCGACCGGCTCACCATCACATTGGACGAAGCGGACTATACCGACCTCTCCACCTATGTGGACAGCGTGGTGAACATCTTCAAGCAAGACTACATCAAGATCACAGTCAATTACAGTGATAAGGACTTCGCGATCGCAGGCGACCTCTTCATCGATGTTAAGAATATTAAGAATACACAGGTTCGCGCGGACATCACCATCACGAAAGGGGAGACAAAAATTTCCCTCGGCATTGTGTACGACAAGGACGGCTATATCTATCTCAACCTCGACGGCGCGAAGATCAAGGCAGAGGCAAAGGCTATTATCGATCTTGTCAAGGGGCTATTCTCGAAGAACAACAGCTCGAGCGAGCCTCTCGGCCGCAGGCTCTCCGCCCGCACACCGCTTAAGGCCGCTCTCACCGAGGATCAGAAGAATAAGATCCTCGGCATCCTCGAGACCATCCTTTCTCTCAACTTGGACGACTACTTCGAACTTGCGGAGGAAAGGAAGGAGGGTGCGGATTCCCTCACGCTCACCGTCAAGGGAACGGAACTTCTCGCAAAACTTCTCGGCAAGGACATCAAGCTCGGCAATATTACGGTCGAAGTGGAACAAAACGGCGGCCTCACGCTCTCCGTCCTCGGCGCAACGATCACTGCGACGGGTAGCAAAGACGGCTTTACTGCGCTGACCGACGAGGAGAAGGCGGGCTACACCGATGTTCTGCAATATGTGCAGTGGGCGAAGGACATCTTCTCCTCCGAGGCGAAGGCGATCGGCGTCTCGATCTCGGCGGGCGATCTCAAGATCGATGTTTCTCTCGACGTCATCAAGGGCAACGCCTTCATGAAGGGCGAGATCACGCTCAACTATCGCTCCGTCGAGGAGAAGACCTTTAGCTTCATATATGAAAAGAAAGAAGGCGAAGAGGGCAACACGGAAGGCTGGCTCTATCTCGACCTCGACGGCGTGAAGATCAAGGCAAAGACGGAGAATATATTAAATCTTTTGAAGAGCCTCTTCCAAAAAGTCACAGGGAAAGAGGCAGGCAAGTCCGAAACGATTGCCCTCGGCTATGCCGTTGCAGTCATTTCCGAGGCGGAAACGCTCTCCTTCGAGAGCTTCGATACCTTCTCCCTCACCGAGGAAGGCGGCGTCCTCACCCTCACCCTGAGCGGTGAAAAGCTCATGGACCTCCTCGGCGAAAAGGTGAAGTCTCTCCTCGGCGAGAAGTTCTCTCTCGAGAGCGTCGGCCTCTCCATTTCCCAAAATGTCTTCTCTGTCTCGGCGGATGCCTCTGCCTCGGGCAAGGATATCGCCCTCGAAGTTTCCCTCTCCAAGAGCGATAAGACTGCACTCACAGATGAAGACACCAAAGATCTCCCGACGTATATCGACGTATTAAAGTACGGCGAAATGGTGAAGGACATCCTCGCGTCCAACTCCTTGCAGGCGGACATCCGTGCCACGATCGGCGGTAAACCTCTTACCCTCAGCCTCAAATTCAAGAAGGACTTCACGATGGCACAGGGGACGCTCATCTATGGCAGCCTCAACCTCGACCTCATCTATGTACTCGAAGAGCATCAGACAGAGGGCGCGGAAACGAGTACGAAGGACGTTCTCATCTATGTGAAAGTGGGCGAAAACGTCAAGCTCATGGCGAACGTCTCCGAAGTCATCCGTATCATCAAGGATGAGAAGACGAAAAAGGAGGCGAGGGGCAGGATCGCGCCGATCGCGCTCTCTGACGCGGACATGGATACCCTCGAAAGACTGCTTTCCCTTGACTTCGGCAAAGTGTTTGAACTTAAAGAGGAACTTGCGGCCGCCGTGGACGAGAGCGATTCCCTCACCGTCACCATTGCAACCGCAGATCTTTTGAAAGCGTTCGGCGTCAACTTCAACCTCGGCGACGTAATTGTTACGATCGAGAAGGGTTCGATCATGCTTGACCTTCCCGACAAGGCGGGGCTTCACATCGACCTCTACGGGACGACCCGCGCACCTCAGCTCGAAAAGCCCGCAGAGGGCGACTATCACGATATCACGCCCATCGTGAAGCGCGTGGTCGATCTCATCGAGGCGCAGGAAATCGAGTTCTCGGGCGACCTCACGATCGGAGAATTGAAGCTCGCCATCGAGCAGGGCGTCTTCAGCTGGAAGGAAGAAAACAAGAAGTTCTACCTCAAGGCCTCGCTCGGCGATATCCACCTCGAACTTCTCATCATAGGGGAGAAGGCCAAACTCAAGGTCGGTAGCTTCGGCGTAGAATTTGCTTTCTCGGATATCGGCGACCTCATCGAGGCCGTCAAGGGTCTCATCGCCCGCGTGAAGGCGACGATCGCCGACATCAAGAAGAACATTACGGGCACCTTCAGCCGCGACGACCTCGTCGGCAGCTTGCAGGGCATCGTCGACGTCCTCAATGATCTCATCGGCTTCCTCGGCGGGAGCAAGGATGCAGCGGCGGCGGCCGTCTCCGCAAAGGAAGTTCTGAACATGGGTGGCATGCAGCTTGTGTCCTCTGCCCTCACACCGGATGAAAACGCAAGGACGAAGCTCTTCGGTTTCTCCCTCGGCAAGCTCACGATCGAGCTTTTCGACGAGACAAAATTTGAAGATCGCGGCCTCCTCGGCCTCGGGCTTACCGTCGGGGATGAGACAAAAACCACTCTCTCTGCGACCGTGAATACGGCAGTTTTCACGGGAGATTTCCCCGAGATCGCAGGCGACTTCTACAACCTCAGAGATTTCATCGACATGCTCGGCTATGCGGGCGATGCGGTCGCCCTTATGTCCGCTTCCAACCTCACCGCCACGATCGGCGGCAGTGTGACGTCCACGAACACCGCCATGTATACAACGGAAGGCAACGAAGGCCTCGTCTACGATATCTCTGGCAACATGCAATACGCTTCGGGCGGCTCCTTCCCCATCAAGCTCGACATGGATGAGAACGTCATCGAGGTGAATACGGACTTCTTCTTGCACTTCAATCTCTACATCAAGGCGGGGACGCAGCAGACCATGGTCAACGGTTCCCCCGTCGACACCACACCCAAGAACCTCTACATCGACATCTTCATCACCGACTGTGATCTCGAACGCGCGACGGATGGAGAGCTTGACTTCTTCGTCTCCGTCTCCCAGATCGGAGAGGGGAACGAGGGCTACAATCCTTTGAAGCTCTATGCCCCCGCAAAGGAGATCCTCACCATTCTCTCGGGTGTGGCATCCATCCTCGGCATGGACGCCGTGACCTATGTCAACCAATATCTCATCCAGCCCCTTCTTGATGAGGACATGGTCGCCCGCCTCAAGGGCTTGGGCGTCAGCCTCGTGCCCACCATCCTCGACATGCTCTTGAAGGATACAGACGAGACGGAAAGTTCGGCCACGATCGCAAACAACGTGGTGATCCCCGAGGACGCCTTCGGCGTGCAGTTCGGCAATGTCAAACTCCAATTCAAGTCGGAAAAGGATGGCGATACTTCCTACCTCACCCTTCTCGGCATCACGACGGAAGAGGAGGAGAAGTCGGGCGACGCGACCTACACCAAGACCTCCGACCTCGCCTTCGAATTCAGCCGTGTCGGATCCGCCGAGAAAAAGCCTACAGATCTTACGGGCTTCTTCGATATCGAGGGCGTCGACGAACTCGTTCTCGCCCTCGCCCGCACCGCCACGCACAAGGCGACCTTCGACGAAGTGACGCAAGGCATCGCGGGCAGCACGGACGAATATGTCCGCAACGATCTGTTCTATATCGATGGAAGCCTGCACCTCGACCTATCGCTCATTGGCATCGAACTTGAGGCGATCAATATCAATGTGGTGGGTCTCACGGTCAACTTTGATGCAAACAATCAGATCTCACTGAATGCGAAACTCTCCTATCCGGGCGTTCGCAACGTCTTGGCGGGACTTGCCGGAAGCAGTGTTATCATTAAAGGCGATACCGTACTTGATCTCACGATCAAAGACGGAATGATGTATCTGCGCAGAACGCAGTCCACATATTTCGACGGCAGCACCTCAAAGGATTTGATCCCGAAAGAAGTCATCTATCGCGCAATGCCGCTTGCCAACTTCGCGAAGGATACTACGACCATGATGAACAACATCTGCTTCATGTTCAACCTGAGCGAAGAACTCATTTCCACTATCATGGGCAGCATTGGCGGCGGCACGGGCGGCGGCACGGCGGCTTCCTCTGATCTCGGCGACCTTCTGAGTAAATATATCAAGAGTGCGACCTATAAGCCGAGCGAAACGGCGGAGGGGGATCTTCTCTATGAACTTATTTTGAATGGCGCGGGGCTTACCAATAGTGATAGCTTCGAAGATATCACCGTCAATCTCGGCGTGGAAAAGGGCGTCCTTCGCAGCATCAATATCCCGAACTTCTCCATTGCAAGCGTTGTCAACATCAATGCCGACCTTCGTCTCCGCAACCCCGAGTATAAATTCGATGAAGGTTGCTACGATAAGACGGAGAGCATTGCCGACATCCTCGAACAGGCGATGGCGAACAAACTCAAAGTCGTTGACTGGCTCGAAACGACCTATCTCGAGGGGCAACTCGCGACCGTCGTCTATTCCCTCGGTGGCAAGGAAGTCGGTAAACAACAGATCGTGTTCGATCCCACAACGAAGGAACTGTATGCAAACTTCTCCTATCCGTCCATCAAGAATTTCCTCGAAAAGAACCCCGAACTCGCACTGGACGGCTACACATACGAATGGGAACCCTTCGACACTTCCGCTTTCAAGTCAGAGATGACCATATACGCCCGGCCGAAGGCCAACGTCTATGATCTTACTTTCATCATCAAGCCTGAAGATGTCGAAGCATACGGGGTCACACCGGAGCAACTCGCGGCGGCGGGCTATTCGTGGGATGCATCGCAGAACGCTTACACCAAGTTGTTCCATTGGACGTACGATTCCGAGAATTATATCGACCTTCCTTATATCACGACGAAGGTCGGAAAGATCATCGGCTTCCGTTGCCCCAACGAAAAGCTCCATAACGAGAGTCACCGCGGCCTTGACTTCTACAATCAGCCTACCGTCGAATACAGGGCAGAGTGGGAGTATATCGACTACACGGTCACCTTCGATCTCGGCAACGGACAGTCTGCTGTAAAAAAACCGGGGCACTTTGGCGGTAAAGTAGAGTACCCTGTTGACCCCATTCGTGAAGGCTACACCTTCAAAGGTTGGGATATTCCCGCCGTAGAGGGGAGCCACACCATCGCAGGCAATGTTACCATCCATGCGATATGGGAGCCGAACACCTATCACATCACCCTTGTGAGCGATCAGCCGATCGATGGTTTTGCACTCATTGACGGCCACTACGAGAAAGT
This sequence comes from uncultured Clostridia bacterium, assembly GCA_947629675.1. Lineage (GTDB taxonomy): Bacteria > Bacillota > Clostridia > Christensenellales > Borkfalkiaceae > Gallimonas. Next base: position 39,217 of record CANREM010000009.1, on the reverse strand, counting down.
CATCGAGTATGTCTACGACAGCGATACTTCCCTTCCTGCCAACGTCGAAACAGAAGGGTATATTCTGAACGGTTGGTCTCTCTCCAAGGAGGATACGTCGACGCACTACACGAAGGTCCCGCTGACCTCCGATGACCTCACGCTCTATGCTGTCTGGAAGCTGCGCGGCGTGGATGTTCGCTTCGTCGTCAAGGCGGAGGACAGCGAAAGCGGGAAAGATATCGTTGTGGAGATCAAGGACTTCACCCCCGGCGATAAACTCTCCAATCTTCCGAAGGTCCCGAATAGAGACGGCTACACGGGCGTTTGGGATTTCAGCGAAGATTATACCGTGCCATTCGGTGGCGACACGATCTATGCAAAATACACGGGCATCACTTACTACATCCATGAATATAGCTTGAAGCGTATCGATGGGTTTGAGGAAGTCAAGGGTAACTTTGATTCCGAGGGCATTCAGGGGACTTCCTATTGGAGAAAGACCTATGCCTATGTCTATGGTGGCACGCCGCACCCGCTCACCCTCGGTGCGAGCGAGGATGTGCGCGGATTTGACTTCGACGCCTACTACACCGAGCGGTTTGGTCAGGGCATCAAGATCGACCCCGCCGTCATCAACGATTGGCTCATCAGTAAAATTTTCAAATTCCGAGTGGGTGACAGCAAAGATTTCTATGAGCAGAACGTCCTCTTCGCGAATTGGATCGATAACTCCGTCGAAGTACATCTCTATAGCGACTACGATTTTACGGGCAGGATGGGGGTCGATATCGACGGATACTATAAGTCCGTCAAGAAGATGGAAGGCGATTACGACATCACCGAAGAAACGCTTACCCTTACAGAACGCTCCGACCTTCGCCGCCTTGGTTGGTGGTATCAGGACAATGCAGGGAATTGGACTGCGATCACCAATGTCGAGAGATTCCGCAACACCGATCTTAAGACGCAGGCGACTGTCAAGATCTTCGCCATGTGGATCGAGGATATCGATATCAAGATCACGAGCTTCCACACGAACAACATGCTTGGCGGTGCGCAGTACAATATCGGCGGCACCCTCACAGGCGGCCTTCCGAGCGGTTCGAAGAGCGGCGACATCTATGATGCAGTCAAAATGACCCCTACGACCACGGGCTACTATGTATTGTTCAACAGGGATGGCAGTACGAGCGATACCCCCGGCGGCCAGCAGAATATCACGGTCACCCGCGATCCGATCACAAATGTCGGCAGCTTCTCGCAGACGGGGATGAACAGCGGCACTTTCGGCGCGTTCGTTTGGACAGAGCGTGCGACCTACGGTGGCGTCGTCATGCGCATGGAATTCAAATACGGTTCCGATTCCATCGTGTTCTATGGCGGGGATGTCGTTTCGATGGCAACCTACACTGTCACCTATCATCATGAAGGTGGAGAAGTCGTTAAGGCGGTAAGTGACGTGCGCACGGGGTATAACGGCAGATACGATATGAGTGCCTTCTCCGATTGGGGCATCACGGTTGCCGACCTCAAGTTTGACAACACGGTCTATGCCGATGAACTCGCCGCAGAAAATAAGATTGCCTGCCCGCAGGACGGCAGCCGGCAAAATGAGGGGAAATACGAATGGCCGCACAGGGCGATCACGGGCAATGCGGACATCTATCCGGCCTTCGTGCTTGATCCCGTCCCCGTGACATTCACGAGCAACTTCAAATTCTCCGACGCTTGGAAGGCAAGCGCAGACGGCAAGTCGTTCACCTATACGACGAAGATGCGTCCTTATTCCACGATCGAATTTATCGCCAACGGTGTGGTCTTCAAGTCCTATACGGTCGAGGAGGGGAAGCAGCTCCAGACCTTTGCCGTTCCCACCGATCTTCCGAAGGCAGCGGAAGTGCGCAACGGCTATTGGACGGAGGAATCGGCACTCATCGGCGAATACGGCGCAACGTTTATCGTGCAGTACAAGCCGGACACAATTATCTATTACAGCGAACTTGGCTTCACTATCACCGTCGAAGACGCCGTCTATGGGTTCGACGCGAAGATGGAATATTCCTTCGAGTATTCGAGCGAACACACGCTCATCGTCCCCGATGGCAGCGCAACAACGGTCAACGGCGTCACATACAAATTCCTCGGCTGGTATGCAAAGGATGCGGACGGCAAGTGGGAAAAACTTCCCGACAAGTTGCAGATCACGGCATCCGAAGAACCTATCCGCGCTCATGCAATGTGGTTGAGTGAATTGAAGGTGAGCATAAGTAGTGCAAGTAGGAAATTTGATTGGGGTTATAAATATAATGCCAGAGTGGAAATATTATCAGGCGGAGAATTGATTGGAGAGCCAAAGGAAAGCAATCTCATTTCTATCTATATGACCTTTACATATTATGTGAACAACGATGGTAAACAAGGTGGAACAGGTAATGGAACAAAAGTAAATGAACACAATGAACGCGCTACAACAGATGCGTTATCCAATCAAGGCTGGGATAGAAAGAGCTATCTATGCTGTGATGTCAATATACAATATAAATGGAACGGCACACTCATAGGAGAAACGACAGGCTTTGCTACACATGGAGTTTAATTAGTAAACGAAGTTTAACCTCCAAAGGAAGGGGAGAGGCGTTTGCCTCTCCCCTTCCTTTGGGCTCTTCATTTTCAATTCATTCTCTAACATGCCCCCTCCGTGGGAGGGGGGTAGGGGGGTGGGGCGCATTCGCCGCATGGTCCACCGCGTCATCCTGCCCCGCTCGCACATTCTGATTGTCATCGAAGGTCGGCACGAGCCGTAGGCGAAGTAGCGGACTCGGACCGCCGACCTCGTCTCGTCGCCGCACGTCCGCTTATTTACGCTTTTCTTCCGAAAAGCTCTTTTTGCGAACGGCAGCTCCTCTTTCCACAAAATACTTTGTCTTTTTGTGGGAGCCATCTAATGAGGTAAGTCCTCGTCGGCGGTCTCGATTTATCATTTCCAAAAGGAAAGAGAGGCTTTTTGCCTCTATTTCCTTTTGGAGCTGGTGAGCGGACTCGGACCGCCGACCTCGTCCTTACCAAGGACGCGCTCTACCTGCTGAGCTACACCAGCAAACTTAAATTAACGAATTGTAACTGATGTGCGAAACCTGCTGCCCCGCGCGCACTATTCAACGAAGCGCGGCACGAGCGAGCTGCGCCCGCGAAGTAGCTACACCAGCAAACTTGATTTAACATCTAGCACCAATTCCTTAAACAGTATAGTAAAATCCGCGTATTTCGTCAAGCGATAATGCGCGGATTTTGTAAATTTCAAAAAAGAATTTTCCTTTCGGTCACATGGCGATCTCTCGGAGAAGGGCGTTCATGTCGTACAGCCCCGCCTCTTTTTGCATGAGCCACTCTGCTGCGCGGATCGCCCCGACGGCGAACACCCTGCGGCTCCTCGCGGAATGGGAGAGGGTGACGATCTCGTCCTCGCCGTAGAAGCCGACTTCATGCTCTCCGACGACGTTCCCGCCCCGTACGGAATGGATGCCGATCTCGTCCTTCTGACGCGCTCCGACCATACCATGTCTGCCATAGACACGTTCAAAATCACTCCCGCGCGCCTCTTCGGCGGCCCTTGCGAGCATGAGCGCGGTGCCCGAGGGAGCGTCCTTTTTTTGGCTATGATGCCGCTCGACGATCTCGATGTCAAAGTCCTCGCCGAGTACGGCCGCAGCCTTCTTCACGAGGAGTTCCAAAAGGTTGACGCCGATGGAAAGATTTCCCGTCTTGAAGATGGGGATGCGCCCGGAGAATACTTTTATAAGTTCTTCGTCCGCTTCCGTATACCCCGTTGCCGCAAGCACGATGGGAAGGCGATGCTCTTTTGCAAACAAGAGCCGCTCCTCAAGCCCCGCCGCCGAGGAGAAATCCACGATGACGTCCGCCTCCTCCTTCACCTCCGCAAAGGTGGGAAAGAGGGGATAGGGCAGTTGTTTTTTCACGAGATCTACGCCGCAGACGATCTCAACGCCCCGCTCCGCGCAGAGCTTTGTCACCTCGCTACCCATTCTTCCGCACGCGCCGCATAGGATGAGTTTCATGCCTTCACCTCAAGCCCGAATTTTAACATTTCTGCCTTCAAAAGGTCGCGGTGTTCCTTCTCCAAAGGGGTAAGAGGGGCGCGCGGCACGCCCGCGTTGAAGCCGAGCAGGTTCATCGCCTCCTTGACGGGAATGGGGTTGACTTCCGAAAAGAGGGCCTTGGTGAGCGGGAACAGCCTGTCGGCGAGCTTGTTTGCGGTGTATAGTTTGCGTTCGTCGACCGCCTTGACGAGTGCGCAGACCTCTCTCGGAACGACGTTGGAGAGGACGGAAAAGACCCCCGCTCCGCCCGCACAGAGAATGGGAAAGTTGAGAAGATCTTCCCCCGAATAGACGTCGCATTTTCCGCGGACACGGCGCAGGATATCCAATGTTAAAGCCATGTCGCCGCTCGCCTCCTTGATGCCCGCAAAGTTGGAAAGGAGGGCGAGTTTTTCCGCCGTCTCGGGAAGCATGGTAACGCCCGTGCGCGAGGGCACATGATAGGCGATTACGGGAACCCCGGCCGCCTCACACACCCTTTCGTAGTGGGAAACAAGGCCCGCCTGCGTACACTTATTATAATAGGGGGTTATGACGAGTACGCCGTCCGCACCCATCTCCGCCGCGCGGCGGGAATTGAGCGCGGCTTGGGCCGTGGAGTTGCTCCCCGTCCCCACGATGACCTTCGCCCTTCCCGCCACTTTATTCAGAGCGAAGGAGAGTATTTCCGAGCGTTCTCTTTCGGACATGGTGGCAGGCTCGCCCGTCGTACCGAGGAAACAGAGGGCCTTGACGCCGCTCTCGATCTGGCGGTCGATCATCTCGCCGAGGCACTCTTTGTTTATCCCGTAGCGGGTGAAGGGGGTCACCATTGCGGTGACGCATCCATGCAAAAATCCTGTCATATCGATCTCCTCATCTAATAGTATGCCGGCCGCCTCTTGTTTGCTCAATCGAAGTAACCCTTTGCGGCGAGAAGTTCGGCAAGGAGAACTCCTCCGCCCGCCGCACCCCGCAGAGTGTTGTGTGAAAGTCCGATGAATTTCCAATCAAAGACGGCATCCTTCCTCAGCCTTCCCGCCGTCACTGCCATGCCGCTCTCGCGCATCCTGTCGAGCCTCGGCTGCGGTCGGTCCTCTTCCTCGAAATAGTGCAAAAATTCTTTGGGCGCGGAGGGGAGGGCGAGACGTTGAGGTTCCCCTTGGAAATTTTTCCATGCGGACAAGATCTCCTCCTTTGTCGGCGCATTGCGGAAGGAGACAAACACTGCCGCCGTGTGGCCGTCCGAAACGGGCACGCGCACGCATTGCGCCGTGATGAGCGGGCTTCTCGCCTCGACGATCGTCCCGCCTTCCACGCTACCCCAGACCTTCAGAGGCTCTTTTTCGCTCTTTTCCTCTTCGCCCCCGATGTAGGGGATGAGGCTGTCTACGATCTCGGGCATCGTCTCGAACGTCTTGCCCGCCCCCGAGATGGCCTGATAGGTGCAGACGGCGACCTTCTCAAGCCCGAACTCTCGCAGGGGGTGCAGGAGGGGAACATAGGATTGCAGCGAGCAGTTGCTCTTGACGGCGATAAATCCCCGTTTGGTGCCCAGCCGTTTCCGTTGCGAGGGGATGACGGCGAGGTGCTCGGGGTTGACTTCCGGAATGATCATGGGCACGTCGGGCGTAAACCGGTGTGCGGAATTGTTGGAGACGACGGGGATCTCATGGCGGGCATATTCCTCTTCAAGGGCGGCCGTCGCATTTTTGTCCATATTGACGGCGCAAAAGACAAAGTCCACCCTTCCCTCGAGCGCGGCGATGTCTGCCCCGTCCTCGAGGATCATGTCCCGCGCATAGGCGGGAATGGGGGAAGTCTGTGCCCAGCGGCCCTCCATTGCATCCGCATAGCGTTTTCCCGCATTCTTTTTGCTCGCGAGAAGGACGGCGGGTTCGAACCAGGGATGACCCTCTAAAAGGGTGATGAATTTCTGTCCGACGGTGCCCGTCGAGCCGACGATCCCAACGCGATATTTTTTAGTTTGCATGGCGTTCTCCAAATAAAAACGAGGCGGCCGCGCCGTCTCGGAAAGTTTGCCGAAAAAGCGCATCACCCACGGGTGACAGGAAGGCGGGTATTCTCCCGCAGACCCAACGCGCCGCGCAGGGAAAAGGCGCATTTCGGCGGGGATACCCTTTCCCGTACGCTCGACGGAATCTCCTGCAGATCCCTCCCGTGCGGTACTCATGTTCGGCCGCTCCTCTTTTTAGCAAGATGATTTTACCATAGCATATCAGAAAAATCAATCATTTTCACCCGTTTTTTCATTGAAAAAAAATTCTCCGTGTGTTATAATGGCACATAGGGGGTAGAAGCACTACCCGAAATTCGGCTTATCGCGGAGTAAACTATGGCAGAAAAACGCAGGGGCTATGTCTCGCGCCAACTGGTCGGGAAAGAATATAGCGGCGACATCGAGCGCGTCGTTCACGCATCGGGACGGGTGCGTCTCTTTTGGGAGACCTTCAAGGGGAGATTCGGAAGGCTCATCCTTGTGAATCTTCTCATCTTCCTCTTCTTTCTCCCGCTCTTTGTCGTACTTTTCTATAGGACGATCAGCATCGGCGGACAGCAGACGATAGGCCCTTGGGGTTCGGGGCTTGGCGTGGGCTATCCCATCGTGCCCGACGTGACGGGGACCTACGAATACATGATTCTCCGCTCCGATCTCATCTTCTTCGCCCTCCTCATTCCCTGTCTTATCATCGGCGGCATCGGGATCTCGGGCGGGGCATACCTTACGAGGAACCTCATCCGCACGGACGGGATCTTCATCTTCAAAGACTTTTTCCGCGGTATCAAACGGGGCATTTGGAGCGTTCTCGAGGCCTCGCTCATCTTCGCCGTCATTCTTTTCCTTGCCCGCTATACGGGGAATATAGCGAGCTATTATGTGGCAAAAGGGCTTCCCACGGCGGGATGGCTCATCGCGTCCGAAGTGTTCGGATACATCTTTGTCGGGCTGTTTGCCCTCATCTCACTTTGGATGATCGCCATCGGGACAAGTTATAAACTCGGCCCTTGGGCACTCTTCAAGAACGCCTTTATGATGACGTTCGGGACCTTCCCGCAGACCCTTCTTTTCGCCGCCGTCGCTCTTTGGCCGCTCTTCCTCCTTCTCTTCACATCGGGATTTTTCGGCCTCATAGGGCTGTTCATCTTTATCCTGTTCGGCTTCACTTATCCCTGCCTCATCTGGATGGACTATGCGGATTGGGCATTCGATAAATTCGTCAGCCCGCCCGAAGTTCCCGCCGCAAAGGAGGAGACGAAGGCCGCTCCGCGCGACAGCTCCGAGGCCCGCGAAGATGTCCAGCGTCTCATCTTCTCGCACGGGAAGTCCGACCTCGCCTCAAGGCCGCTCCGCCCGCTCGACGACGGGGCAGGGCTGTACCGCCTCCCCGAAAAGTTCTCCCGCGAGGATCTCAAAAAGCTCCGCGACAGCCGCACGAACATGCAGCGGGAGATCGACGAATATGTCGAGGCGCATAAAAACGACCCTCAATATGTGGAATATAACCGTCTCTTCGAGGAGCGTGAACGCGCCATCCGCGAGGCGGAGCTTGCAAAAGAGAAGAAAAGCAAGGGCAAGAAGAAGTCGCCCAAACCGCCCAAACTTCTGACGGGCGGAAAGAGATGAGGGCATCCGATATGCCGCACGCCTACGACTATCTTGCCGAGTGGTTCGAAACCTTGAACGACGACTGCGACTATCCGAAATGGTCGCAGTATTTTATTGAGGGGCTTGCCCGCCTCGGCGCGGGGAGAAAGGGGTTGGAACTCGGTTGCGGCAGCGGGGCTTTCTCCCGCGCTCTCACAAGGGCCGGCTACTCCATGACGGGAGCGGATATCTCCTTTCCCATGCTCACCAAGGGGGAACAGCTCGCCTCACAGGAGGGCCTTCGGATAAAATTCCTCCAGGCGGACGCCCGCACCTTCCGCTCCTTCGAGAAGTACGACTTTATCCTCTCCCCCAACGACTGCTATAATTATATGCAGACTTCTGCGCTTTCGTCCGCCTTTTCGCATGCGGCGGCCGCGCTGAAAGAGGAGGGCATCTTCTGGTTGGATGTGAGTTCTCCGCGCAAGCTAAAGGAGAAAGTTGCAAATAATATGTTCGCCGACGACCGCGATGACGTGACCTATCTTTGTTTTTCCAAACTCTATGAGGACCGCGTGGAGCTAGACGCGACCATCTTCGTCAAAGAAAAAGACGGCCGCTTTGCCCGCTTCGACGAGAAACACACACAGTATATCCACGAAGAGAAGGAGATCGCCTCCGCGCTCGCAAAGGCGGGGTTCGAGCTTCTTCGCACCGAGGGGCATCTCGGCGAAGAAAAGCAAAATTCTGACAGGTTGAATTTCATATGCAGAAAAAAGGCAAGCTCTTAAAGACGCTCATCTGCGGCGGGGAAGTCTCCCTCGCCGTGTGCGATATGACTGCGGTGGTCAACGAAGCCATCCGCCGTCATCACCTCTCTCCCGTCGCCGCGGCGGCATTGGGGCGTACCATGTCCGCGACAGCATATCTCTGCAGCTGGCTCAAAGAGGAAAAAAGTTCGCTCTCCGTCACCATCGACGGGGACGGCGTCGGGGGGAAGATCTGCGCCGTGGGAGACGGCGCGCTCCGCCTCCGCGGATTTGTCGAACATCCCGATGCTTCTCTTCCTCCGAGGAAAGATCATAAGCTCGACGTGGGCGGCTTTGTGGGAAGACACGGCACGCTCACCGTCATCCGCGACGACGGCGACGGCATCCCCTTTGTGGGAACGAGCGCGCTGCTTACGGGGGAGATCGCGGAGGACTTTTCCGCCTATTTTCTCTCGAGCGAACAGCGTCCGACTGCCCTTGCCCTCGGCGTCAGGATCGGGACGGACGGGAAATGTCTCGGCGCGGGCGGCATCTTCTTCCAGCCCCTTCCCGGGGCCTCGGAGGAGTGCCTATCCTTCATCGAAGGGGCGATCGGAAAGTATTCGAATATCTCCCTCCTTATCGAAGAGGAGGGCGCGGAAGGCATTCTCGCAGGGCTTTCTCCCGAGACGCCCATAGAGGTCCGCGAGCCATATTTCAAGTGCCGGTGTTCGCGCAGACGCATCTCCTCGCTCATCCTCTCTTTGGGGAGGCATGAAGCGGAGGAGATCCTCAAAGAACAGGGCAAGATCTCCGTATATTGCCATTATTGCAACACCGCATACGATTTCACGAAAGAGGACGTCGAGACCATCTTTTCCAAAGAGGGGAAACATGAAAAATAACACGAGCCGACTTCGATTTGACGATGAGTTCCTGCTCGAAAGTGCGGAAAAACGCTTTGACGAGGGGGACTATTTCGGCGCGCTCAAAATTCTCAATAAGCGCGAGGAGATGAACGATCCCCTCGCGGACGGCTATGCCGCCTATGCCGACGTCTATGAGGCACTCGAGCTTTGGCCACAAGCCGCCGACGCATGGTTCCGCTTCCTCGACACCTGCAACGAAGCGGATTTTGCGGAGGGCTACGAAGGGCTTGCCGTCTGCTTCATGAATATGGGGAATGAGTTGCAATCGGGCATCTTCTATCATCACGCCCTCTCTTCGGACGGGGGCGACGAGGAAGAATTCGAGGACATCTTCCGTCCGCATGAAACAAAACCCCGTCTCCGTCTCGTGCATATGGAGGGGGAGACGCTCTCCGATCCCGAGGCGATCGCGGAGGGCCTTGCCTATCTGCGCGCAGGGGATCTCGACGCGGCAACGCGCGCCTTTTCGGAGGTAGAGGAAGGGTGCAAGGAATATCCCTCCGCACAGGGGCTTGCCGCGATGTGTACCCTCATGTCGGGGGACGAGAAGGGGGCGGAGGAAGCTTGCAGGGATCTCGCCGAAAGATTCCCCGAGAACGTGCAGGTACTCACCACCTATTGCGCCGTACTCGGCGCGGAGGAGCGGCCGGAGGAGGCGAGGGAGATCGCAAAGCGGCTCGCCGCCCTTGAGACGGATTCCACGGACGACCTCTACCGCATCGCAACGGCTCTGTGCGAAACGGGGCTTGACGCCTCTGCAAAGGAGAAGCTCGAGATCCTGAAAATTCGGCTTCCCTACGACGAGAACGTACTGTGGTTCCACGCCGTCGCGGCATACCATGTCGGCGATATAGATGCTGCGATCGAGTCTTTGGAACTTCTCACCCTGCTCTTCCCGAGGAAGGCCGTCGCCATCTTTTATCTCGAGAGCATGCGCCTTATCCGCGACGAGGGCGGGGAACTGAAGATCAACTATTTCTACCGCCTCCCCGAGAAAAAATACAGGAGCGTCGCCGCATACTTTTTGGAGCTGAACGCCATGGACGAAAAGGAGGGCGGAGAGGCCGCAAAGGGCGAGGAGTTCAAGGAGAATTTCCGCCTCGCCTTCGACGAAATGGAGGGGAGAGACGGAAAATTACAGCTGCTCGCCGCAAAGGTCGCGGTACGCTTCCGCGCGGACGCCCTCATCCGTTCCGCCCTTTTGGATCATAACGGGGATGAGATCGTCAAGTTCTCCATTCTGCACGACCTCGTCTGCCGCAACGAGGACAACTCCTTCGGCGTCGTCATCTGCGATCTGTATAAGGAATTTTTCATGCACGAGATCGAGGTCGGGAAGAGAAAGGGCGGCGCGTTCATGGAGGCCTTTGCGGACGTCTATTCCAAATATGCCATGCTCGGCGAGGAATACGAGCGCAAGATCTGTGCCGCGGGGGAGGATCTCTACTTCGCCCTCTCCGATGCGGAGGCATGGGAGCTTTTCGACGAGAGGAACGCCCTCGCCGCGGCCATCTACCGCGAGGCGCGTATGCGCAAGGGGGAACGCTCCTTTGCCGAGGTCTGCAAGATGTTCGATGCGGATAAAGTAACAGCGGAACACATTCTCGATTTTATGATGTAGGTATCTTATGGGCAAACTCATTGATTTCGACGGACTCTTCGAGGAAAAACTTGCGGAGTACATGCGGCGGCTGCGCGGCAAACATACGGAGGAGGAGTGGGAGGAGATCATCCCGAAGCTCTACCTTGAATTCGGCGACACCTATATCCCGCGCGCAAAGAATACGCCGAAAGGCTATTTTGCCGCCATGACGGACGCGGAACTCATCTCTCTTCTGAAACGTCATAAGGAGGAGGGAGTGCCCGTCTCCGACTTTCTTTGCCGCGAGCTTGGCTCCCGTTCGCCCTCCGCACTTCTCTCCCTTCTCGGGGGAGACGATCCCGCCGTTCTCACTTTAGCCGTCAACCTTCTCGGCGCGAACGAGGAGGCCTTCGATGCATACTTTGCTCTTCTTGAAAGGGAAGAGACGGACGAGAGCGTCGCGGAGGCCGTCTGCGACGCGCTCAAAGAAAATGCCGACGCCGTCAAGGAGCGGGCGATTTCGCTCTGCAAAAAGGGCGTGCGCAAAGATCTCATGCTCGACATTTTGTCCCGCGTGAAGCAGCCCTCGGACGATGTGTTCGAAATGCTTCTTGCCGCCTTCCGCGAGAGCGACGGCGATCTTCCCATCCGTGCGGGGCAACTTGCGGCCTATGGCGATCCCCGCGCCCTCGACGATCTTCTTGCCGTCATCGACAGGGAGGACATCAACTATCTCGAATATCGCGAGCTAAAGTTCGCCATCGAGGCATTGGGAGGGGAATACATCCGCCCGCGCGATTTCTCCGAAGATCCTTACTTTTTGCAGTTGCAGGCCTATATGGCGTCCGCGCCCGAGGGCGATCCCGACCCCGATGCACACAAGCATTGAAGGATACGACTTCCCGCTGTGAAAAGAGCGGGGTCGATAGAAAATCACAAAAAAGGCGAGGATACTTCCTCGCCTTTTTGAACGGTGTTATTCAGTGATTTGCTCATCAAACCGCTCAATCCATATAGGATTGAAAGCTGTTTTCAAACTGTGTTCTGACGGCTTCTTTGAGCGCGGCGGTCACATCGAATGCACCGCCGATTTTCGCCGTCTCTTTGGAGTAATCTCCCGTTTCAAAGGCAAGATCGTAGGCGGAGCGGAAACTTTTATAGTAATTGAGTTCCGCGCTGAAAAAGGGATCGGGCTGAATGAACATGCTGTTATAAGCTCGGATGATGCCCGAAATCGGAACGCCGTAAGCGTTGTCGTCCAGTGCCGACCAATTGTCGCAACGATATTTCCATGTCTTTTGGTACTCGGATCTCACTTCTTTTAAGGCGCGCTCTTCCGCCTCGCTCAATGGTTTGAAGTCCCGCATAAAGCCCGTATTTTCTTCGACCTGTGAAAGATCGCTCATGCCGGAGAGGACGACGAGAACACCCTCGCGCGAGGCGGAAAAGCGGATGGCAAAGCTCGCGGGAGAGGCGCATGGGTCGATTTCTTTGAGGATATGCTCCGCGCCCGTTGGCACGCGGGCAAGCGCACCGCCCTTGACGGGTTCCATGACGATGACTTGTTTGCCGTGTTTGCGGATGACTTCGTAGCACTTTTTCGACTGAATGAACGGTTCTTCCCAATCGTAATAGTTCAAAACGATCTGCACGGCGTCCACCTCGGGGTGTTCGGTGAGAATATTATCAAGGTGCTCCGCGTCGTCGTGGTAAGAGAAAGCAATGTGGCGTATCTTTCCCTGTTGTTTCCACTTCTTCATGTAGTCGAACAGGTGACAGGCTTTCACTTCATTCGGATAGAGATAGCGGTTGAGGTTGTGTAAGAGATAGTAGTCGAAGTATTCCACGCCGCACTTTTCAAGTTGTTCATTGAAAATCGCTTCCACCCTGTCCTCCGCGGGCATTTGGAACGTGGGAAACTTTGACACGAGCAAGAAGCTGTTCCTCGGATGACGTTTTACGAGGGCTTCGCGGATCGCCGTCTCGGACGCGCCGTTGTGGTAAACATAGGACGTATCGAAATAGGTGAAACCACGTTCGAGAAAGAGGTCTACCATTTTCTTAAATTGTTCCATGTCGATGTCGGCACCGCTTTCGCTTCTTTGCGGCAGTCGCATGAGACCGAATCCCAATTTTTTAATTTCACGCATCGTCATTCTCTCCTTTTTGATATTCTGCATTGCCGTTTAAGTACGGCTTCATCATTGCGGGCAGAAACATCGCACAAAACGTTTTGGTGCGTTCCTCGAAACTGTATGCACCGCCCGCCATATCCCAACAGAGCATTTCACCGTAAATGATGTCTGTCAAGGCGTCAGCGATCGCGCCGATCGGCGTGTCCGCTTTGAGTTCGCCCCGCTTTACGCCCATTCTTATTATTCCTTGCATGGAATCGTTGTCCATGCGGAGTTTTTCCTTGTCGTAGGGGCTGCCCACGAGATCGGGGTCTACGGTATTGCGCACCCATTCCTGGCAGAGCTTGAGTCCGTCCCGTTCGATATGTCCCGAAAAAGTGACCATGTAAAACGTCAGCCGATCCATAAACGGTCCGTCGTAGCTTTGGGCCTTGTCGTAGATCTCACGAAACATATCGTGGCTTATCGCAAATACCACGTCCTCCTTGCGCTTGAAATAGGTGTAAAACGTCCCGTTTGCAACGCCGCACGCCCTTGTTATTTCTTCGATCGAGGTATTTACAAGCCCTTTTTCGCGGATGATGACCTTTGCCGTCTCCAACAGCTTCCTCTTTGTCTCCAAAGCGGCAAGTTTTCTGTTCGTCATTTTTTCAGACATACTCTTTATTCCTTGTCTTTTATAAGGAGCAGGCGCAGTCCCATTACGATGAAGGGGACGACGACGGCTTGCAAAACCATACCCAAAAGTCCCGTCTGTATCTGCGACCATACTACCTCTGCAGAGAGGGGAGAAACGCTCTGGAAAATGGCAGCTATGGCGAGGAAGGTGAGCCTGCCCGCGACCTCGGCAAGGAGTACCGCGGGGAACGCCATCCAGCCGTTTTTGGCGATCCTTTGCGAAAATAGTCCCGAAACCGCCGCAAAGACCGCAAGTTCGACGATCATATAAGGCAGACGAACCAAAGCAGGCATGGGATCGCCGGCAAGGGCAGTTATCGCAAAGCTGATGAGGGGGGAGAGGATCCCCACGCCCAAACCCCATTTCCATCCGAGGAGACATCCGCCGAGTAAGACCGGCAGATACATGGGCAACCATTTTACGCCGCCGGGTGCGCCGAGGGCGAGATGAATAAGTTGCGGAAGAATTACCGCAAGCGCGATTATTCCGAGCGAAATGAGTGTTTTTACCGTGATCTTGACACGGAGAGCCGAGTTGTGTCTTGCAAGAACCTGTTCGATCATCGTAAATTACCTCCGATTTTTATTTTTACATTTTTCGGTTATGTGATCATAGGCACATTCTGAAAATCGCTTCCACGTCCTTGGGGGTAAGCGGTTTGAATCCCTGCAATATCCCGTACCTTTTACCAGATCCCAAGCGTCGCCGTCGTAATAAGTTGCCGCGGCGATCGCCGTTGTGCAGTCTATTCCGCACCGAGATGTTTCAGTTGGTCTTTTCCGAAATAAACTTTTGTGGTGTTTTGAAAAACAAAATCGTTCATTTTACAGTCTCCTTTCGAATCTTTTATTTGATTTTACCACATTCGTTGAATTGAAGTCAATGATTTTCAATCATCAATGTGAAATTTTTTGTTTGACCTCTTCCAAGTAACAGCATTCCTTTTTTTGCTTTGGATCCCCAAAGAAAGGTGTGCAAAAGGGCGGCTTATTTCTTGTCATAACTTTGCCTGCGCCGTCATATCGTAACATAGCAAGAATTTCGCGGAGGCAATCATGAAATCTTTCGGTGTTTACGAGGACGTGGCAGGGCGTACGGGCGGAGATATCTTCATCGGAGTCGTCGGGCCGGTGCGCACGGGCAAATCCACGTTCATCAAAAAATTTATGGAGGAACTCGTACTGCCGGGGATCGACGGTTCCAAGCGTCAGCGTTCCATCGACGAACTTCCGCAGTCGGCGGCGGGCAGAACAGTCATGACGACGGAGCCGAAATTTGTCCCCGAACAGGCTGCCGAGATCGCCGTGGGCAACGCCGTCGCCCGCGTGCGTCTCATCGATTGCGTCGGCTATCCCGTCGAAGGGGCGGTGGGGTTTGAAGAGGAGGGTTCGCCCCGCCTCGTCAAGACCCCTTGGAACGACGGTCCCATCCCCTTCGAGGAAGCCGCAGAGGAGGGGACGAGAAGGGTCGCACGCGACCACTCCACCATCGACATCCTCGTGACGACGGACGGCTCGGTGACGGGCATTCCGCGCAGTGCGTACGAGGCGGCCGAGGAGAAGGCGTTCGAAGAGCTTCGTGCCGCGCAAAAACCCTTTATCATCTTTTTGAACTGCAAGGATCCCGCTGCCTCCGAAGAGCTTCGCGCCGCCCTCGAAGAAAAATATGCGACCCCTGTCATCGCCGCGAATGCCGAGCAGATGGATGCCGAGAAGGCCGCATCCGTCTTGGAGCGCATCCTCTATGAATTCCCCGTCGTCTCCATCGACATCGATATTCCCGAATGGATGCGCGTCCTCGATGCGGATACGCCCATCGTCGGCGAACTTTTGGAGGGAGTCAGAAGCGTCGCCCCGCACATCTGCAAGATGAGCGACTGCGCCCTCCTCGACACCCTCTTCACGGAGAGCGAAAATTTGACCCCGCCCGTCTCCATCAAGGTGGACGCCGCCACGGGGACCGCACAGTGCCGCATCGAGGCGCGGGAAGGGGTGTTCTACCGCGTACTCGGCGAGCGTTGCGGCGAGGATCTCTCCGACGAATGCGCCCTCATGAACTACGTTCTCTCCCTCTCCGAGGCCAAAAAAGTGTACGAGCGCGTGGGCAAGGCGTTTGCGGACGCCAAGGAATACGGCTACGGCATCGTCCCGCCCGATACGGTGGAGATGAACCTCTCCGAACCGCGCCTCGTCAAGAAAAGCAAGCGGGTGGGGGTGAATTTGCAGGCGGAGGCACCCAGCTACCACATCATCCGCGTCGATCTCTGCGGGGAAGTGCGTCCCGCTGTCGGCACTCTCGAACAGAGCGAGGCCTTCGTGAAGAAGATCAACGAGGACCTCAAAGGCGACCCCGAGAAAGCGTGGAATACGAGCATGTTCGGCAGGACCTTGAAGGAGATGCTCGGCGAGGAGCTGACCGTCAAGAACCGTTCGATGGGGGAGGGCGTCCAGCGCAAGATGCGCAAGACGGTCACCCGTATCGTCAACGAAGGCAAAGGCGGCGTCATCTGCATCCTGTTGTAGTCCCATCTGACCAAAAACGGCCATACCATGTCCGAAGATGAACCGTGTCATCCTGAGGGAGCGTAGCGACCGAAGGATCCCGAACTACGAAGTCCGACTATTAGCCACTTCCCCCTCCGCAAGGAGGGGGATTTCCTTGCCTTTTCTGTGTTTTTTTGTGCAACGCTTGACAAACGCCGAGAAGTTTTTCTATAATGTTGCAAAAACCCATCGGAGGCATATTATGGCAGAAGAAAACAACAATTCCCCCAAGGAAGTCCTTGAAAAGCTCAAAAAGGGCAAGCTCAAAAAATCCACGATCGTCGGGCTTGTCTTTCTCGGCATCTTTGCGGTCGTGACCATACTCGGGTTCGTATTCTATAAGGAGCTACGCTCCGAGACGGGCTGGTTCGCCACCCATGATACGGGCATCGCATTTTTCAACAGTGTGCTGCGCATCGTTCCGAAGATCGTCACAAGCATCATGATCCTCTTCCTCACCTTGCTCGTCCTCTATATCGTTTGCACCGTCATCAAGAGGGTCTTTCGGGGAACTCCGAGAAGGGTGACGATCGGGAAACTCGTGAACAGTATCTTCAAGGCGGTCGTCTGGATCGTCTGCGTGATCGCCATTCTTGCCGCATGGGGCGTGAACGTCGCCGCTCTCGTTGCGGGAGCAGGCGTCCTCACCCTCATCATAGGGCTTGGCATGCAGAGCCTCATCGCCGACGTCGTCGCAGGCGTCTTTCTCGTGTGTGACGGCACGCTGCAGGTGGGGGACATCGTGCAGATCGAAGGTTGGCGCGGCGAGGTGCAGGAGATCGGTATCCGCAATACAAAACTCATCAACGCCTCGGGGGATATCCGCGTGGCAAACAACAGTACGATCAAAGTGTTCGTCAATCAGAGCCGCGTCAATTCCTTCCCGACGGTCACCGTCGGCGTGGAATACGGCGAGGACTTGAAGCGCGTCGAGCGCGTCTTTGAGGAGAGCAAGCAAGAGCTTCGCTCGCACCTTCCGCTTGTTCTCGACGATCCGAAATATTTGGGCGTGGACGCCCTCGACAGCTCGAGCGTCAACCTTCTCTTCGGCGCGCATTGCAAGGAGGGGGATTTCTTTCAGGTCCAGCGCGATCTGAAGCGGGAGATCAAGCTGCTCTTCGATGCGAACGGGATCAACATTCCCTTCCCGCAGGTCGTCGTCAACTACCGCGAAAGGGAGAAGGCGTAAGCGAAAAGCGGAAAATTTGCGGCGGGGCATTGACAATCCCGCCGCATTTTTTTATAATATGAATAGACTGAATGCAAGGGGGATGCTATGGACCTCACAGAGCGGCTCAGGGCCTCAGGGCAGGAGCATCTTCTCAATACGGAAGGCCTCACGGAGGAAGAGCGGGAGGCTTATCTTTCCGAACTTTCTCTTGTCGATCTCACTTCATGTGAGGCGTGCGGAAGGACGGCTGCGCAAAGGGGGAAGATCTCGCCCATCGAAGGGCTGTCCGCAGACGCCATTCAAAGCCGGCTGGACGAATACACCGCCGCAGGCATGTCCGCTATCCGCGCGGGAAAAGTCGCTGCAGTCCTTCTCGCGGGAGGACAGGGCACGCGGCTCGGCTTTGACGGTCCGAAGGGCACCTTCAACATGGGCACGAAGCGGCGTCCGCGCTACATCTTCGAACTTCTCATCGAGAATCTTCTTTCGGTATGTGAAAAATGCGGAGCTTTTGTTCCCCTCCTCATCATGACGAGCGAGAAGAACGATCGCGAAACGCGGGAATTTTTGCAGCAGCACGCCTATTTCGGCTATCCGAAGGATTACGTCCGTTTCTTCGTGCAGGAGATGTATCCCTGCACCGATTTTGACGGAAAAATTCTTTTGGAGGCAAAGGGCAAGCTCGCCCTCTCCCCCAACGGGAACGGCGGATGGTTCTCCTCTCTGAAGAGAGCAGGCATCGCAAAGGATTTTCCCGATGTCGAGTGGTACAATGTATTCGGCGTAGACAATGTCCTGCAGAAGATCGCGGATCCCGCCTTTGTCGGAGCGACCATTCTCTCGGGGGCACCCTGCGGGGCCAAGTATGTCAAAAAGAGAAGGTGGAAAGAGCGCGTCGGCGTCCTCTGTCTTGAGGACGGAACGCCCTCCGTCATAGAGTATTACGAACTTCCCGAGAAGCTCGCCAAGGCACGCGGGAAGGGGGGAGAGCTTCTCTACCGCTTCGGCATGACGCTCAACTATCTCTTTTCCGCCCGTCTCCTCGACGAGATCTCCACTGCAAAGATCCCCATTCACGCCGTCAAAAAGGTCATTCCATACCTTGGAGAAAACGGACAGACCATCCACCCCAAAAAACCCAATGGATACAAATATGAGACGCTGATCTTGGACATGGTACGGCTCTCGGGTGCCTGTCTCCCATTCGAAGTCATCCGAGGCGAGGAATTTGCTCCCGTAAAAAACAAGCGCGGAAGGGACAGCGTCTCCTCCGCAAGACGCATGCTTTGGCTGAAAGGAAAACTGTAAATGGCAAAAAATAAGGCAAAAAAGAAGGGCGCGCGGGCATTTTTCATCACCGTTGCGATCGTAATTATCCTCGCGCTCGCCGCGGGGGCATTCTGGTATTTCTTTGTCTATAAGAAGGAGAAGAAAGAGGAAGAGATCGTCTCGGGAGAACTCATCATCCGCTTCCCCGAACTCGGCAACGGCAACGCAGGGGATTGCACCCTCATCAAGGTGGGGGACACCGAAATGCTGATCGACGCGGGTTCCAAGCGCGGCTCCGCGGCGACCCTCGTTCCCTACATCAAGCAGTATTGCACGGACGGAATTCTCGAATATGTCATCGCAACACATGCCCACGAGGACCACATCGCGGCATTCGTGGGAAACAGCGGCACAGATGGTATTTTTGCGAATTTCGAATGCAAGACGATCATCGACTATGCCCTCAAGAACACCACTTCGCAAGTTTCGAAGGACTATGAGGCCGCCCGCGACGAGGAAGTTTCCGTTACCGCGGGCGCGGTGCATTACACCGCTCTCGATTGTTGGAACCGTACAAACGGTGCCGAGCGCAGCTACGCGCTTTCCGAGGGCGTTTCCTTCGAGATCCTCTATCAAAAATTCTACGAGAACAAGTCCTCCGATGAGAATAACTACTCCGTCTGCCTGCTTCTGACGCATGGGGAAAATCGTTTCCTTTTTACGGGAGATCTCGAAGAGGCGGGGGAGAAGAGCCTCGCCGAGAGCAATTCCCTTCCTCACGTGAAGCTCTTCAAGGGAGGTCATCACGGAAGTCCCACTTCATCCAACGACGTCTTGCTCTCCAAAATCACCCCCGAGATCGTGTGTGTCTGCTGCTGTGCGGGGTCCTATGAATACTCCAAAACAGACGAGAACACTTTCCCTTCGCAGGCCTTTATCGACCGCGTGGCGAAGTACACCAAGAACATCTACGTGACCACCATGTCCACGGGCATCGATAAAGTAAACAAGAAGACGTCGGGCTATGCCTCCATGAACGGCAACATCACCGTGACCTCTTCCTCTGAGGGCGTCACTGTCACGGGGAGCAACAACAGCACGATCTTAAAGGACACCGAGTGGTTCAAAGAGAACCGCACCTGGCCGCAAAACGGCGTGGAGTAGCACTGTGCCCGAGATCACATCCATCACTCCCCAAAAGAAGGACAAGTCCCGCGTGAATATCGCGATCGACGGAAGATTTTTCTGCGGCATGAAGCTCGAGACAGCCATGCAGAACCGTTTGATGGCGGGGATGACGATCACCCCAGAAGAACTTTCCCGCATGCAATTCGAGAGCGAGAAACTTACCGCTCTCGACAAGGCACTCACGCACATCTCCCATTCCATGAAAACGGAGAGAGAGATGCGCGATTTTTTGCGGGGAAAAGGGTATCTCGAAGAGATCATCTCCTATGTCATCGGGAAGATGAAGGGGTATGGCTACCTTGACGACAAAGAGTACGCCGCCCGCTATGCAGAGGGTGTAAAGAGCCGCAAGGGTGCCCGTCTCATTGCATTGGAACTGAGGAGAAAGGGGATCGGCGATGAGGAAATATCAGCCGCCCTCAAAGGAATTGAAGGGGAGGAGGAGAGCGCGAAGGCCGTCCTCGAAAAGTATCTCCGCGGAAAGGACCTTGCCGATCCAAAGACATACCGTAAGGCCTATTCCCATCTTCTTTCAAAGGGGTTTGACGGGGATACGGTGAGGGAAGTTCTGAAGGGGGTCCGCGATGAGGACAATTTTTCTTGAGGAAACTTCCTCCACCAACGAATACATCAAAAAATTTCTCCCGCTCGGAGAGGATGTCGCAGTCTGCGCCGCCCGCCAGACGGAGGGAAGGGGGACGAAGGGCAGGAGCTTCCTCTCGGAAAGGGGGGGCGTATATTGCTCTTTTTTGAACTTTTACAGAGATTTCCCTGCCTCGGAGGCGTTCCGCATCATGGCGCATGCAGCCGTCTCCGTCTGCAGGACGGCGAAGCATTTCGGCGCGGAGCCATCTGTAAAGTGGCCCAACGACGTCTTTGCAAAGGGGAAAAAACTTGCAGGCATCCTCATCGAGAATGCTCTATTTGGGGAGAACATCTCTTGCAGCATTGTCGGGATCGGGCTGAATGTCGCCAACGACGTCTCCGCCCTCGGCGGGATCGCGATCTCCCTCTCGGAGGCGGCGGGAAAAAATTTGCGTCCCGAGGAAGTCCGCCCCATCCTCATCGACAGCTTTACGCGGGAGAGCGATCTTCCGGAATATCTCTCCTTCGTCCGCTTTTTGGGAAGGGAAGTGCGCGTCACGGAGGGCGGAAAGTCGTATTCCGCCGTAGCCGAGCGCATCCTCGGGGACGGACGGCTGGAGATCACAGAGGGGGGGCATGTCCGCGCTCTCTCCTCCGCAGAGATCGATCTGAATATTTGAGAGGTCAATATGAAATACGCAAAAAATTACAGAGAAGCCTTGGAAGAAAGATTTGAGGACGGGCCTGTCGCCGTCTTTGAGGACGGGGATATCGCCGCCCTCTTTCCCCCGCGCAGGGAAACCCTCAACAAGGGGGACTGCGGCTCGGTCGCCATTCTCGCGGGGGAGGGATCGTTCGGTGCACCGCTTATGGCGGTCGGCGCGGCACTTCGCTCTGGCGCAGGCTATACAAAGCTCTTTCTCCCGCACACGGACAGCCGTGAGACGGACGAGATGCGCCGCACGGTTTTTTCCGCAAAATATCCCGCGTGCATCGTGAATTTCTACGCGGGAGAGCCGCTTTCCGATAGTGCGATCGCCTTCGGCATGGGAGCGGGTATGACCCCCGCCACGAAGGAGACGCTCGAGACCCTTCTCAAGACGTATGAAAACGGCACCCTCGTCCTCGATGCGGACGCCCTCAATACGCTTTCGGCGGAAAAGATGCATGGCCTTCTCAAAGGACGGGGATGCTCCGTTGTCGTCACCCCGCATCCCAAGGAGTTTTCCCGCATTTCGGGCAGGTCGATCTATGAGATCCTGTCCGATCCCATCGCCTATGCGAGGGCATTTGCGGAGGAATACGGCGTGACCGTCGTCCTGAAAGATCATCGCACCGTCATCACCGACGGCAAACGGGTGGTGCTCAATATGACGGGCTCGCCCGCACTTGCAAAGGGGGGAAGCGGAGACGCGCTCTCGGGCTTCCTCGCCGGGACCGTTGCCCGCGGGCTTGCCCCCTTCGAGGCGGCCGTTGCTTCCTGCTATGTCCTAGGCCGTGCGGGGGAGATCGCCGCCCTCGACATGGGGGAATACTCTCCCGATGCGACGGACGTCACTTCCCGCATTCCCGCGGCGATCAAGGGGCTTTATGAGGCATAGCCGAGCATGCGGATGAACACGGAGAGAAGGAGCAAAATACTTCCCGAGATGAGATAGTACAGGGGAAAGATGGCGAATAGGCTCATGATGAGAAGAAGGATGCCGCCCGTAAAGAACGGGCGCGCATTTTTTTTGGAGAAAACGCGCCGCATCCTCGCTTTGAACTTGGGGCGGGGGATCTCGCCGCAGATGAGCTTTTCGGGCGTTGTCCCCGTCCGCTCAAAGAGGGAAAAGATCTCATCGCCCGTCACAGCCTTCCGTCCGAAGGAGGAGAGCAGTTTTTCCGCCTCCATGGTGAGGGCGTTGCATGCGAGGACAAAGGTGGAGGTGCCGAAGCTCTTCAGAACGCTCGCCGCCGTGTCCGCCGAGAGGGGCTGCATCGTGAAGATAGGAACGAGCGGTTCCCCCTCCACGATGAGGAGATCATCCTCTGTTTTTGCCTCTTTTCCATCCGCCAGATAGGCGCGAAGGAGGGAGGCCTTTACGTTTTCCTCCTTCTCGAGGGCAAGGTGCAGGAGAAGCTTTTCCCTTTTCTCCCGTTCCGCCCGTGAAAGCGTCCTCTTTCGATGTCCGTGCAAAATGATCACAAAACTCACGCCGAGGACGGCGAGGGCGATGAGGGTGGCAGAGAGAAAGACGACCCATGTCGCGGCGCGGAAATAGCGCAATATCCCGACGGAAAGAAACCACGCCGCGGTCGCATAGAAGAGGACGTCAAAAATAAGTGGGGGATAGAGTTTTCTCATATGCAGATTTTTGACAAAATACGAAAAATTAAACTTGCAATGCAGCAAGAAGTATAGTATAATGGTTGCATGAAGATCGCGATCTTCGGGGGTTCCTTCGACCCCGTTCACAAAGAACATGTGCGTCTTGCAAGGGCGGCGGTCAAATTCCTGCATCCCGAGAAGCTCTTTATCGTCCCCGCATATGTGCCGCCGCACAAGTTGCAGGGGTCGGACGTGAGTGCGGAGCATCGCCTCTCCATGTGTGCAATCGCCTTTCGCCGGGAGAAGAGGGCGGAGGTGAGCGACTTCGAACTGAGAATGGGGGGTACGAGTTACACCTATCTCACCTGCCGCCACTTTGCCGATGAGTATCCGGATGCCGAGCGGTTCTTCCTCATCGGCGCGGACATGCTCGAGGACTTCTACACATGGAAGCGGCCGACGGACATTCTACAGCATGTCACCCTCGCCGTCGTCGGAAGGGGGGAGCGCGTCGCAAAAGAGGCGCATATCCGTTTCCGCGAGACCTTCGGGGTGGACTTTGTCGAGATACCGTTTGTTGGGAAGGATGTCTCTTCAACGGCCGTGCGCACCGAGCTTGCCTTCGGCATCCGCCCGAAAGCGATCCCCCGCGCCGTCTATCAGTACATCCAAAAGATGGGCCTCTATAAGGAGCCTTGCATTCCCGCCGCGCTCGCATTGGAGAGCCAAAGACGCCGTGCGCACAGCCTGCGCGTCGCCAAGATGGCCACAGCGCGGGCAAGGAGCCTGCACATTCCCGAGAGAAAGGCCCTCATCGCGGCGGCCGTCCACGACTGCGGAAAGAGCGTCCCGCTCGGAGATGAACTTCTTCTCGGCTTCGATCCTCCCAAGGGAGTGCCCGCGCCCGTTCTGCACCAATATACGGGGGCGTACATCGCCGAGAACTATCTGAAAATTTCGGACGAAGAGATCTTGAATGCCATCCGTTTTCACACGAGCGGAAGAGCTGGGATGGGAGAACTTGAGAAGCTCATCTACCTTGCAGACCTGCTCGAGAGCAGACGCGAATTCGCGGGTATCGAAAAACTCCGCGAGATGTTTCGGCACGACCTCGACGAATGCCTTTTGGGAAGTTTGGCTCTTCAGATCGATTATCTGAAGTCGAAGGGCACGCCCGTCTATCCCCTCACCGAAGAGGCATATGTTTGGATCAGAGGGGTAAAAAACAAGGAATGATGCGGGTTGCAGAGTACTATGCGTGACATAATAGTTCTCAAAATCCCGATCATAGTATACAAAAAATTCAACAAGGGGGATTTTTATGGAAAGTTACGAACTTGCGAGAGCGGCGGCAAAGGCCTTGTCGGATAAGAAGGCGGAGGACATCGTCATCATCCGTGTGGACGAACAGACGGTGGTGTGCAGTTACTTCGTCATCGCGAGCGGAAAGTCATCCACGCAGGTGAAGTCGCTCGGCGACAATCTGGAGGAGGCTCTCAAGAAAAACTACGACCTCTCGCCCGTCCGTACGGAGGGTCTGCGGGAGGGCCGCTGGGGCGTCCTCGACTACGGCGACGTCGTCGTACACATCTTCAACGAGGAGTCGAGGCTCTTCTACTATCTCGAACGCCTCTGGGATTCGGGAAGGAACGTCGAAAAATACGAGGATTGAGAGATGCAAAAAAGGGACGCACCCCGCGTGGGTGCGTCCCTTTCGGTTCTCTCATTTGAAGGAGATGCGCTTTGGCTCGGAATATTCCGATCTCACGCGCTTTTTCTTTTTCTCCACGATATAGTAGACGGGTTCTTTTTCTGGCTCGGCCGGTTTCGGCGGGTCGGGAGGGAGTTTTTTTGCGCGCGTGCGGTAGCCGAGGTAGGCGAGCTTTCCCACATATACGACGACGATACAGATGAAGAGGATGACGAGGACCGCGACGGCACCCGTGCCTTGAACAGAGAGGAGCATGTCTCCATGATAGCGGGTCTGCGTTGTCATAACTTGGTAAGTTTACGAATAATTTCCCGCATTTTCGGGAAAGATGCGCGTATATGGAAAACGGAACTTTTCTTTCGGCGGCGGAGGCCGCGGAGTACGGGGAATTCAAACGCACGAGGCGGGAGGCGGAGATCGCCGTCTCCCTGCATAAGGTCATCGTTGACGCATCGCACGAGGCAAGCCGGGGAACGCTCAAGGGCGCGTGCAGTTGCGTAAGAAGGCTCTTTTCTTACGGGGTACTTGTCCCGCCCGTGCTTGCTGCCTCCGCGAAAAAGTACCTCGCGGGGAGCGAGAGCTATGTCATCGCCTGCATCGGGGGGACGGGGGAGACGCTTCCTTCCGTCAAAAAGTATGAGGCAAGAAAATGTATTTCGCAGGGGGCGAAGGAGATCCGCCTCTTTCCCTGCGGCTCCGCATTGAAAGCGGGGGATCTCAGCTATCTCAGGCGGGAGGTGAAGAGGGTCAAGCGGGCGGCGAGGAAACTTTCCGTCATCCTCTCCTTGGAGGACCGCTCCTTTACGGAGGAAGAGGTCGCGCTCGGAACGCGTGCCGCATGCGAGGGAGGGGCGGACGGCGTATGCGTAAGGGGAGAGGTCGCACTCGTCCTGCGCGCCCTCCGCGTGAGCGCGGGGAAACTGCGCGTGGACGCCTCCCATGTCGAGAACGCCGAGCAGATGCGTTCCCTTCTGAAGGCGGGAGCCGGACTTATCACGACGGCGTGTGCCGAAGAGATCGCAGAGGAGATGTATCGCATGGCGCGGGAGGAGGCCTCCCACATCGGGACGGTCCCCCTCATGCCGCAAAGCACTTCGGAAGAAGAAACGAAATAAATTTTTTGTGCCCCCGTCCTCTCCCGCGGACGGGGGCGCATTCTATGGATGGCGGACGTCTATTCGTCCGCAAATCTCCTTTTTTTACAAATTTCACACAAAGTTTTCTTCCCGCGCGCGGGACAAAATATGGAAATCTCTTGAAAAACGCTTTGAATTTCCCAAAAAATAGTGTAGAATAAAAGGAGAAATTTCGGCGTGCTACGCATGCAAACGGAGATATATCCATGGGTCTTATATCATACATCAAAAACAGCGACAGCCGCAGGAGCCTGAAAAAGCTCAACAAGATGGCTCTGAAAGTGGAGGAGCTTGAACCAAAGTACAGCGCGATGAGCGACAAAGAGCTTTCCTCTCAGACGCAAGTTCTGAAGGATCGCCTCGCCGCAGGCGAGACGCTCGACGATATCCTCTATGACGCTTTCGCAGCCCTTCGGGAAGCGAGCTGGCGTGTCCTCGGCATGAAGCACTTCCACGTGCAGATCGTCGGCGGTATCTGCCTCTTCCAGGGCCGTATCGCCGAGATGAAAACGGGTGAAGGAAAGACGCTCGTCGCCACTCTTCCCGCCTACCTCGAGGCACTTTCGGGAAGGGGGGTCCACATCGTCACCGTCAACGACTACCTCGCCCGCCGCGACGCGGAATGGATGGGCAAGGTCCACAAATTCATGGGTCTCACGGTCGGCGTCGTCGTCCCCGGTATGGACGACGATCTGAAGCGTCAGGCGTATAATTCCGACATCACCTATGGGACAAACAACGAGTTCGGCTTCGACTATCTGCGCGACAATCTGAAGCCCGATCTTCGTCTCATGGTCCAGCGCGAACTCAATTTCGCCATCGTCGACGAGGTCGACTCCATCCTCATCGATGAGGCGAGGACGCCGCTCATTATTTCGGGAAGGGGGGAACAGTCCTCCGAACTGTATGAGCGCGTGGATAAATTCGTCCGCACGCTCACGGGCGGTTTTGACGACGATCTGAAGGAAGCGGAAAACGAGAGCCGCAAGAATAAGGGGAGCGCGGAGCGCAAACTTGCCCTTGCCGAAGCGCGCGAGTGGGACTATGTCATCGAGCGCAAGGATAAGCAGGTGCATCTCACCGAGTACGGTGCAGAGAAGGCGGAAAAGTATTTCAATATCGAAAATGTCGCAGACGTTGCGAACGCCTCCCTCAACCATCACATCCAACAGGCCCTGAAGGCGCACAAGCTCTTCCACCTCAATGAGGAATACATTATACACGACGGCGAGATCATCATCGTGGACGAGTTCACGGGCCGTCTCATGATCGGCAGAAGATACTCGGACGGTCTGCATCAGGCCATCGAGGCGAAGGAGGGTGTGAAGATCCGCGAGGAGAACAAGACGTTCGCGACCATCACCTTCCAGAACTACTTCCGTCTCTACCGCAAGCTCTCGGGCATGACGGGTACCGCAAAGACGGAGGAGGGCGAGTTCCGCACGATCTATTCCCTTGACGTCGTCGAGATCCCCACCAACCGTCCCGTCGCGAGGATCGATCAGCACGACAAGATCTTTGCGACCGAGGAAGGGAAGAAGAAGGCCATCGTCCGCGAGATCGTCGAGCGGCACGAGAAGGGCCAGCCCGTCCTCGTGGGTACCGTCTCCGTCGAGAAGTCGGAGGAGATCTCAAGGCTCTTGAGAAGGAACGGCGTTCAGCATAACATCCTCAACGCGAAAAACCACGAGCGCGAGGCAGAGATCGTTGCACAGGCAGGCCGCTACGGTGCGGTCACCATCTCCACCAACATGGCGGGCCGCGGTACGGATATCCTGCTCGGCGGCAACCCCGAATATCTCGCAAAGAAGCGTCTGCGCGAGGAGGGCGTCGAACACGAGGTCATCGAGCTTGCGACGAGCTATGCAGAAGTGGACGAGGAGACGCAGGTCGTCCGCGACCGTTACAATAAGCTCTACAGCGAATATAAGGCCAAGACAGACGAAGAGAAGAAACAGGTCATTGAGGCGGGCGGCCTCTGCATCATCGGTACCGAGCGGCACGAGAGCCGCCGTATCGATAACCAGCTCCGCGGCCGTTCCGGCCGTCAGGGCGACATTGGTGCTTCCGTATTCTTCCTCTCTTTGGAGGACGACCTCATGAAACGCTTCGGCGGAGAACGCATGAAGGGGATCTATGCGCGCAGCAAGATGGAGGAGGACGAATGCCTCGAGAGCAGACTTCTCTCCCGCCTCATCGAATACGCACAGAAACAGATTGAGGGCAGGAACTTCGGCATCCGCAAGAACGTCCTCCAATACGACGATGTCATGAACACACAGCGCAAGATCATGTATGCCGAGCGCATGAAGGTCTTAAAGGGCGAAGATGTGCATGAACAAGTTCTGAAGTACATTCCCGACTATGTCGCAGATGTCGTCCGCAGTGCGGTCAACATCGACGATATGCCCGAGAAGTGGAGCGAGGAGGACCTCAACAAGGCCCTTGAAAACGGCCTTCTTCCCGAGGGGACGAATTATGTGACCCGCGAGAAG
Source organism: uncultured Clostridia bacterium (assembly GCA_947629675.1). GTDB lineage: Bacteria > Bacillota > Clostridia > Christensenellales > Borkfalkiaceae > Gallimonas. The sequence goes on along the minus strand of CANREM010000009.1, from coordinate 11,048 downwards.
TTGGAAAAATGGGATTTAGACGTCGCACTCTCCCGCATCTCCAAGAAGGTGGAGGAAGCGTATGAGCAGAAGATCGCCGACCTCAAGGCACATGTTCTCGAGAACAATCCGAATGCGAATTTTGACTTCGGCGCAATCGAGCGCAACGTCCTTCTGCGCTTCGTCGATCGCGAATGGATCGACCACATCGACGCGATGGACCAGCTCCGCAAGGGGATAGGCCTGAGGGCAACGGGGCAGATCGACCCCGTCATCGCCTACAAGCAAGAGGGGCTTGCGATGTTCGACGAGATGATCGAACGCATCCAGAGCCGCACCATCGAGATGCTTCTCCGCGCCAAGGTGGAGGCTACGCCCCGCCGTCCCGCACAGCGCATCTATCCCTCCGCACCTTCCCGCCCTGCACCCGTTCCCGCAGAGACGCCCGCGCCCGCACAGCCTGCACAGCCGGTGCAGCCTGCACCGGTCGGACCCGTCTCAAATCCTGCCATGGTGCGCCCCGAGGAAGTTCCGCTCTCCGGCGTAGACGCACCTGCCCATGTGGATGTCGCCTCCCTCAAGACGAGCGGCAACGAGAAGTTCAATCCCGCCACCATGAAGAAAGCGAAGAAGGTCGGTCCCAATGACCCCTGCCCCTGCGGGAGCGGATTGAAATACAAGAAGTGCCACGGGAAACCATTCTGATATAACGAACGAAATGCGTATAAGCGGCGCAATGCTTCGTCGAAGATGCGCTTTCCTTGGTCACGTACGAAAGTACGCTCCCTGCGGAAATGCTCCTTCTCCTTGCCTTGCTTGCTTCTACGCATTTTAACGGTAACCGAAAGGCGGGTCAATAAGCCGTGTCGGCTACCCGCGTCATCCTGAGCGGAGGCGAAGCCGAAGTCGAAGGATCCCGAAGTACGAAGTCCGTTTTCCCCACATCAATATCAAGGCTCTACCAACAACCGAGTATGTTCAAAGCAGACGACTATAGACTGAAAATCAAATCCCTCGAAGAGACCCTCGGCGAGGCAAAGTACGCCCTCGACATCGACCATCGCTACGAGGCAGTGAAGAACCTTCGCGAGGAACAGCAGGACCCCGCCGTTTGGCAGGACTTAGAGCGTTCGGCGAAGATCGGGCGGGAGATCTCTTCCAACGAGGCAAAGATCGCTGCCTATGAGAAATGCCGCAAGGCCCTCGACGATGCGGGCGAGATTATCGACCTCATCGAGGAGACGGAGGAGGAAGCCCTTGTTCCCGAACTCGAACGCATGATGCGCGAGGCGGAAGAGGACATCGAGGACATGCGTGTCCGCGCCCTTCTTCGCGGCAAGTACGACAGTTCCAACGCCCTCCTCTCCATCCATGCGGGCGCGGGCGGGACAGAGGCATGCGATTGGGTCTCCATGCTCTACCGCATGTATTGCCGTTATGCGGAGCGCAGCGGATATAAGGTCACGGAGATCGACCGCCTTCCGGGCGACGCCGCCGGATTGAAATCCGTGGATTTCAAAGTGGAGGGGGAGAACGCCTACGGCTACCTGAAGGCCGAGATCGGCGTACACCGCCTCGTGCGCATCTCGCCCTTCGACGCGAACAAACGCCGTCAGACCTCCTTCGCCTCTTTGGAGGTCATGCCCGAAGTGGACGACGACGCAGAGATCGAGATCAAGGACGAGGACATCCGCATCGACGTCTACCGCTCCTCGGGCGCAGGCGGACAGAAGGTCAACAAGACGGAGACCGCCATTCGCATCACGCACTTCCCGACGGGCATCGTCGTCACCTGTCAGAACGAGCGCAGCCAACTCCAGAACAAGGAGATGGCGTTCAAGTATCTTCGCTCTAAACTTCTCGAAAGACAGATCGAGGAGCGCATGGCCGCCGAGGCCGCCCTGAAGGGGGAGACCAAGAAGATCGAATGGGGCTCCCAGATCCGCTCCTATGTATTCTGTCCCTACACGATGGTGAAGGATCACAGGACGGGCTACGAAGTGGGCGACGTGCAGGCCGTCATGGACGGCAACATTCAGGGCTTTATCGTCGATTATCTCAAAAAGACCTGATGCCTTTACGCAAATGAACATCATGAAGCAACCTTTGATTTTGGGAATAGAATCGTCCTGTGACGAAACGGCGGCAGCGGTCATCCGCGGCCGCACGCTTTTATCGGACGAGATCATCTCTTCCGCCTCCATTCAGGCGAAGTACGGCGGGGTAGTGCCCGAGATCGCCTCCCGCGCCCATACCGACGCCATCGGCGAAGTGGTCTCTCGCGCCCTGATTTCCGCAGACGTCAAAAAGGAGGATCTCGACGCCGTCGCCGTCACCTACGGGGCGGGACTTTTGGGCGCGCTCCTCGTCGGGCTATCCTTTGCAAAGGGGCTTGCATATAGTCTGAAGATCCCGCTCATCGGCGTCAACCACATCCGCGGGCACCTCGCCGCGAGTTATCTCGAGGACGAAAACCTGAAGCCGCCCTTTATCACCCTGCTTGCGAGCGGCGGGCACACCGCCATTCTCTACACCAAGACGGAGACGGAGTTCGAAGTTTTGGGAGGGACGAAGGACGACGCGGCGGGGGAAGCGTTCGATAAAGTCGCCCGCATTCTGGGGCTTCCATACCCCGGAGGCCCGCATGTCGAAGTATTGGCCCGCGAAGGGAAGAACATCATCCCCATGCCGAAGATGCTCAAGGGACAGGGCGGCTACGACTTTTCATACAGCGGTCTCAAGACGCATGTCATCAATTACGCCCATACCATGTCGCAGAAGGGGGTCTCATGGAGCAAGGCGGACCTCGCCTGTTCCTTCCAGCATGCCGCCCTCGACATCCTCGTCGAAAAGGCGGTGGAGGCGGCGCGGGAGAGAGGGGTCGATACCGTGACGGCGGGGGGCGGCGTCATCGCCAACGGGTACCTGCGCGAGTCGCTTACAAAGGCCTGCGAGAAGGCGGGATTGAAGCTCGTCCTTCCCACAAAAAAACGCTGTACCGACAATGCCGCAATGATCGCCGCAGAGGGACTCATCCAGTACCGCGCGGGGAATTTCTCTCCGCTCACTCTGAACGCTGCGGCGAGCATCCCGCTCCGCTGAAGGGAGGCAATATGTTCCGCTACGATACGCATTGCCATATCAAGGCGACGAGTGCCTGTTCCCGTCTTTCCCCAAAGGACGCGGTAGAACTGTATGAGAAAAACGGCTATGCGGGGCTTTTTGTCACCGATCATTTTCTGAACGGCAACACCACGGTCGGGCGCGACCTTCCCTACAGGGAACGCATTCATGCCTTCACGGAGGGCTACCGCGCAGTGAAGGCGTACGCCGAAGGCCGTCTGCAGGTTTTCTTCGGGCTGGAATTTTCAGACCGCGGTACGGACATTCTCCTCTACGGCTTCGATGAGGAGATGCTTCTTTTGGAGGAGGGCATTCTCGATATGGACCTCGACGCTCTCTGCCGCTACTGCAAAGAGAGGGGAATTTTGGCTGTTCACGCCCACCCCTTCCGCGATGCGGAGCGGGCAGACGGATTCCGCATAGTTCCGTCCGCCGAGGGGATCGAGGTCATGAATTCCGCCCGTTCGCCCCTTTCCAACGCCCTTGCGCGTGAATATGCCGAAGGGTGCGGGAAGTGCATGACGGGCGGCTCGGACTGCCATGCCAAGGATCAGCCCGTCCTCTCGGGCATGCAATTTCCGTCAAGGCTTACCTCCGTGCAGGACTTTATTTCCCGCGTGAGGCGGGGCGAAGGGGAGATCTTCACCCTGAAAAATATCTTTGCCTGAAAATTAAAACAGGCGCGAAAGGGGGAAACTATCACCATGGAACACACATTTGATGTCGCCGTCGTCGGCGGAGGGATCGCGGGCTACACCGCGGCTCTCACCTCGAAAAATCTGCTCCTGGACTATCTCTGGCTGGGCGCGAGCGCGTTCGGCGAAAAGCTCGCTTGTGCCGAGAAGGTCACCAATTTTCCCGGAGTTTCCGGGCGGGGCAAAGACTTTTTTGCAGCCCTTGAGGCGCAAAGGGAAAGAGAGGAAGTTCTTCTCACCCCCTGCCGCGTTGACGGCATCTATGCCGCGGGGAGCAAATTTCTTCTCACCGCCGGAGAGAAAACTTTCGAAGCAAGAGCGGTGATTTTGGCCACGGGCGTGGAGACAAAGGGGCAACTCAAAGGGGAAAGAGATTTTTTGGGCCGCGGCGTGAGCTACTGTGCCGTGTGCGACGGCGCGCTCTATAAGGGGAAGCGGATCGCGGCCGTCATCTCCTCTCCCGCATTCGAGGAAGAAGTGCATTTTTTGGCTCGTTTCGCGGACATGGTATATGCCTTTTGTCTCTATGAGGGTTCAGATCTTCAAGGGGAAAACATCGAAGTGCGCAAAGACATCCCGCTTGCGATAGAGGGAAATCAGCGTGTCGAGCGCGTCGTGACGAAGGAGGGAACGCTCCCCGTGGACGGCGTCTTTTTCCTCAAGAATTCCGCTCCGCCCGGGGCACTCGTCGGCGGACTCGAGACAGAGGGTGCGCATGTGAAAGTCGCGCGCGACCTCTCTACCAACCTCGCGGGGCTGTTCGCCGCAGGTGACATCACGGGAAGGCCGTATCAATACGCGAAGGCCGCGGGGGAGGGCTGCGTCGCAGCGCACTCCGTGAAGGCATATCTCAACAATTTGGGCAAATAAGGGGCATTTGCAAATATTTTTTCAAATCATCTTGTAATTTGTCACATAATATAGTATAATAGGAATACGCGGCGCAATTGCCGCGACGGAGGAAAATTTTTTTATGGATGGCGGCGACATAGGGCTATTGGTCGCAATTCTCGTGCTTGTGATCCTTTCCGGGTTTTTCTCGGCGACGGAGACGGCATACACCAGCTTCAGTACGGTCCGCATGCGACGCTTTGCGCAAAAACGCAAGTCTGCGCGCGTCGCGCTCAAATTGAGCGAGGATTACAACAAAGTACTCACCACCCTCCTCATCGGGAATAATATCGTAAACATCGCCGCGGCAACGCTCGCGACGATACTTTTTACACGTTTATTGGGCGGGGAGCTTGGCCCGACGATCTCCACGATCGTTTTGACCGTGGCGGTCCTCATCTTCGGCGAGATCACTCCCAAGACGCTCGCAAAGGAAAATCCCGAGCGGTTCGCCTGCTTCATCGCCTATCCGCTCCTCGTGTGCTACTACATCTGCACCCCCTTCAACTACCTCTTTTCGTGGTGGAAACAGCTCATCTTCCTCGTCTTCGGACTCAATAAGAAGAAAAAGAAGATCACCGAGGAAGAGTTCAAGATGCTCGTCTCCGACGTTCGTGAGGAGGGGACCATCAACGAGACGGAACACGATCTCATCACCAAGACGCTCCGTTACGACGAACTGCACGTCGGCTCCTGCATGATCCCTCTCGACCGGGTGGTCATGGCGGAGATCCGCGACGATTCTCATCTCCTCTTCAAGATCTTCCGCGAGACGAATTTCTCCCGCCTTCCCATCTATAAGGGGACGCGGCAGAATATCATCGGCATCCTTTATCGCGCGGATTTCTACGAAAATCTCCTCGCCAAGCGTCGTGATTTCGACAATATCGTGCGTCCCGTCTCCTTCACGCAGACGGACGAGAAGGTCGCCGACCTCATGGAATGGATGCAATCCCGCCGCGAACACATGGTGATCGTCGGCTCGGAGGGGAACGCGCTCGGCCTCATCACGCGGGAGGACATCATCGAGGAGCTTTTGGGCGACGTCGACGACAAGTACGACTTAACGCCCGTGACCTCCCCTTTGAAGCCCTTCATTCCCGAGCCGGAGCCCGTCGATCCCGAGGCGGTGGACGAGACGGAAGAATGAATTTTAAGACAAAGTGATGAAACTTCTGATCCCCGTCGCAAGCGGTATCGAAGCGGCGGCAAAACGTGAAATAGAACGCCTTGGTTTCGGACATGCCCCCGCCATTCGCGGTCGCATCGCCCTTTCGGGCAGCTGGGAGGACGTTGCAAAACTCAACGTATTTTTGCGTGCGGGCGAGCGCGTTCTCATCCTTATCGGCAGTTTTCACGCCGAGACTTTCGACGCACTCTTTGAGGGCGTCTTTTCTCTTCCGTGGGAGGAATTTCTCACCCCGCACGCCCGCATTCTCATCGACGGAAAGAGCGTAAAGAGCAAGCTCGCCGCCGTCAAGGCTGCGGGCGGCGTCGTCAAAAAGGCGATCCTCTCCCGCCTTCGCGAAAGGCTGCACGTACGCACCTTCGACGAAAGGGGAGAGCGGGCCATCGTCGGCGTCTCCCTCTTTGAGGACGAGGTGCAGATCACCCTCGATACCTCGGGCGACGGCCTTCACAGGCGCGGCTATCGCGTCCTTACGGGCGAGGCTCCCTTGCGCGAGACCACGGCTGCCGCCATCATCGAAGATTCCCTATATCGGAGGAATAAAGCCTTCGCCGACCCCTTCTCGGGGAGCGGGACCATTCCCATCGAGGCCGCCCTCTATGCGAGAAATATCGCCCCGGGACGGGACAGGAAATTTGACTTTGAAAGTTGGAAGTGCGTGCAAAAGAGTCTCCTGCCGCCCATCCGTGAAGAGGCGCGGGAGGGGGAATATCACGGTCCGATCGCCCCGATCTACGCTTCCGACATCTCCCCGAAGGCGGTGGAGACCGCGCGGGAGCATGCCCGCCGCGCGGGCGTCCTGCAGGACATCACCTTCTCCGTACGGGATGTGAAAGACCTCTCTCTTCAAGAACGCTACGGCGTCCTCATTTCCAACCCGCCCTACGGGGAGCGGATAAAGAGCGTCGATCTTTTTTTCCTCTACCGAAATTTTGCAGCCGCGTTTCACGCTCTCCCCGATTGGAGCGCGTACTTTGTCACCTCCTATGAGGGCGCGGAAGAGGCCTTCGGACGGGCGGATAAACGCCGCTATCTCTTCAATGCGAACCTGAAATGCAGCCTTCTCACCTACTTTGGCAAAAAGCCCGAAGGCGGCATATAATTATTTTAGATTTTTTGCAATTTTTTGTTTCATTCATTTGACATTTGAATGTTCGCTTTGTATAATAATGTTTAGTATGATACAAAGGGGATAATTCTTGTGGAAACAAACGAATATCTTGTAAAATTGTTCAAGATCATCAAGGATATGGAGAGCCTCGATCTTTTCTCGGATGCCGCAAAGCTCTCCAAGACGGAATTCCGTCTCATCCGTGAGATCGTGATGGAGGGGAAAGAGGGGAGAAGCATCATCTCCTCCGAACTTGCACGCCGTCTCGGGATCACCCGTTCGGCCGTCTCGCAGGTCGTCACAAAGCTCGAACAGCGGGACGTCGTCAAGCGCACCGCCGCACCCGACGATAGAAAGATCGCCTATATCCGCCTCTCCGACCGTTCCATGGCGATCTTCGAGGAACAGTGCAAACAGGCAAACACCATCATCGAGGCCGTCGTCGAAGAACTCGGCGAGGCGAAGGTGCAAAAACTCATCGCGGATTATGAGGAATTTTCCGCCGCGCTCGGCCGTGCCCGCAAGGTAGCCGTCGCTCCCGAAAAGAAAGAGAAGATCGATCAATGAGAGAATATTGATTTTGATCGACAAGAAAAAAAGAAGGAAGAGATAGGATGTTAAAACTCACCAATATCACCAAGGACTACAAGGTCGCCTCGAGCTATGTGCATGCCTTGAAGGGGATCTCCCTCGAATTCCGCAAGAACGAATTCGTCTGCATCCTCGGGGCAAGCGGCTGCGGAAAGACGACGCTGCTCAACATCATCGGAGGCCTCGACCACTACACCTCGGGCGATCTCGAGATCATGGGGAAGTCCACGAAGGACTTCAAGGACCGGGATTGGGACGTCTACCGCAATCACCGCATAGGCTTCATTTTCCAGACCTATAACCTCATCCCGCACCAGACAGTGCTTTCCAATGTCGAACTTGCCCTCACGATCGCGGGCGTCGGCAAGGAGGAGAGGAAGCGGCGCGCAAAGGAGGCTTTGGAGCGCGTCGGACTTGGAAACGAGCTTTCCAAACGCCCCAACCAGCTCTCGGGCGGACAGATGCAGCGCGTCGCGATCGCCCGTGCCCTTGTCAATGACCCCGATATCCTGCTCGCCGACGAACCGACGGGTGCCCTTGACAGTAAGACGAGCGTCGCCATTATGGACCTCATCCGTGAGATCTCGGGAGAGCGGCTTGTCATCATGGTCACCCATAATCCCGAACTCGCCGAGGACTATGCCTCCCGTATCGTACGACTGAAAGACGGCGAAGTGGAATCCGATTCCAATCCCTATCACGGAGAGGATGAGACGGAAAATGTGGCTACCATGTCCGAGATACAGCCTCAGGAAACACCTGTGATTGGCGAAGTCTCCTCGGAAAGCTCACCCGAAAATATTCCCGCGGCCAAGCCGAAGAAGGAGAAGAAGGCTCGCGCCAAAATGGGCTTTTTCACCTCGCTTTCCCTTTCCTTCCGCAACCTTCTCACCAAGAAGGGGAGGACGATCATCACCTCCATCGGCGGAAGCATCGGCATCATCAGCGTCTGCCTCGTGCTGGCCCTTTCCAACGGCTTCGGCAACTACATCCGCAAGACAGAGGAGGATATGCTCTCTGCCTATCCCCTCGAGATCTCCGAGAGCACCTTCGATCTCTCCGCCGTCATGAACGGCATCATGTCCCCGCAGGAGATGCCCGATCTCAAGAAGCTCGGCGACAAGGTGTATATCAACTCCTTCCTCACCGGCCTTGCGCAGGGCATGGCGATCCAAAACAAGGTCACGCCCGAGTATCTCGAATATATCAAGGATGGCATGGAGAAGAACCCCGAGGATTATGCCGCGGTACAATACGGCTACGGTTTCAACCTCGCCGACGCCCTCTTCACGCCGATGCAGACGACCAACAAAGGGAAATTCTATTTTTCAAATAACGGAGAATATGACGAGAGCAACTCGCTCGAATTGAGATCCGCAAAGCAGCAAGTCGTAGACTCGAGCAAAACAGAGGGAACATGGATCATGTCTCTTGCAGATCCCTCTGATCCCGAGGTGCCATCCACACAGACTACGGGAAGTTATATTTCCTATATACAGGAAGGCACGATCGAGCTATATATGGGTTCGGGAGAAGAGAAGACTCTCTATGCTTCGGGAACACGCACAAAGGGCGATGCCGTCGAAGCGATCTCCCTAAAAACCACAGACGGAAAGCAGTCCTTTAATTTCAGCAGAGACATATTCGTCACGCGCTATTTCTCCGTCGAAGCTCTCAAAGCGTATCTGATCGATGAGCTGATGGAGGAGGCCGACCAATATTCTAACCTTCTTCAATTCGTACACTACTTCACCGACGTCATCAACAAGATGCCCGGCACATCGGATTTTAACGATGACACCTTTGCGGATTATGTTCGTTCGCAGTATGATATCGTCAACGAGGGCGGATACCTTCCTACAAACGAACACGAGGCCGTCATGGTCATCGGGCCTAACAACGACGTCATCGACCTGACCCTCGTGCAGCTCGGTTTCCTCGATGAGGAGCAGTTCCTCGACCTCTTCCGCGACGCGCAGGCCGCCGGGGACATGGAGACGGTCGCCAAGACGAGCAAGACCGCCGTCGAGGGAGAAGAAGATCTCACCCCCGAAGAGGCAAAAAAACGCCTTGCCTTCGACCGCATTCTCGAACAAAACTATGTTCTCTACTACAGCGACGCGCTCTACAAGGCAAATCCCGATTATCACGCTCCGACCGATATACTTAATGGGAAATATCCGTTTGAATATGTGCGCGGAGAATATAGTGATAAACGCGAAGGCGAACTTTCCGAAACAGACTATACCGATGCGCTACAAGACGTAAATGATGAGCAGGGTATCGACTTCAAGATCACGGCCATTCTGCGTCTCAAAGAGGGGCTTTCCTACGGCTGTCTCGAAGAGGGACTCAACTTCCCCGAAGCGACGATCGACAGTTACATCAAGAATAACATTGAGCACGCACAGACGAACCCGAACGGCATTATGTCGTGGCTCATGAACGAAAAGGGAAATATCGACAAATATCTCCTCTATATTGCTCCCGACTTTGTCGGGACGGGGTTGCATTTTTATCTCTGTCCCGCAGAACATCTTGAAGAGCATTACAGTTTCCAAGGCATGCCCATCGCCTTCGACGAAAATACCGTCCTGCACGCGCTCGGCGGAAGCGAAGAAATTTCCGAACTTTCCATCTATCCGACGGGATTTGAGGGAAAACAGCACATCAAGGACTATCTCGATGAATGGAACGACACCGTCGATTCGCGCAACGAGGAGATCAGGGCTTGGAACGCAGAGCATCCCGATGAGCAAAAGCCGCTCTACGAGAACATCACCTACACCGACCAGATGGGCATGATCATGAGCATGGTCGAGACCATCTTCAACCTCATCTCCTATGTCCTCGTGGCGTTTACGGCCATTTCGCTCATCGTCTCCTCCGTCATGATCGGCATCATCACCTACGTCTCTGTCGTCGAACGCATCAAAGAGATCGGTGTCCTTCGAAGTTTGGGCGCAAGGAAGATGGATATCCGCAACCTCTTCAATGCCGAGACCTTTATGATCGGCCTCACATCGGGCATCTTCGGCGTCATCGTCGCCTATATCTTCAGCGGGATCATCAGCGCGGTCCTCTTCAAATACACGGGGATCGCGGGCATGGCTACCCTTGCCCCGCTCGCGGCTTTCGTCATGATCTGTGTCAGCGTCGTCTTGACGCTCATCTCGGGGCTGATCCCCGCTCAGGCCGCAGCCAAGAAGGATCCTGTCATTGCTCTTCGAACGGAATAAAAAGGGGGAGACCCGCCCATACTCATTGCAAAGCTTTGCGAGGTGAAGTATGGCGAAGAAGAAAGTCAAAAAACTCACCGACGAGGAATACGAAGCGTATCTTCGGCGGCTATTGCAGAAATGAGGGGACGGAGCCTTTGCTCCGCCCCCTCATTTTTTGTATAAAGAAAACCCCCGGATAGTCCGGGGGTTCATAGAAGGCTTTGCCGATAAGGATGACAAAGGAACTC
>CANREM010000008.1 GCA_947629675.1 uncultured Clostridia bacterium | reverse complement strand
AACGGAAACGGAAAAGAAGAAATTGTATCGCTTGAAGAACTTGAAAGTTCAACCTTGTTTTCAGACGGTGCACCAAACAAAAACCCGTTCCCAACGAACGGGTTTTTGTTTGGAATTACGAAAAAGAGGAAAAGAGATGCTGAAATTACTTGATGTTTTGAATATCTCCGAAACGGACCTGAAAAACTACAAAGTCCACTTTGCGACCGGGACGAATGATAAAAAGAAACCTTATCATCAGTTTCTCATCGGAGCTTTTAAGGAATGGCAGGAATGCCAAACGAACAAAAACTTCTCTCGCCCCTATGTCCTATCCCTCATCTATTATGAAAAAGATGTATGGATGTTCGGCGGCATCTATAAGGTCATAGGGAAGCCTTACCCTATCGAACACTCCGAAGATAATTGGCGGGGTTGGAAATATTCTACCGAGCTTGTAGATCATCAGACCGACCTCATCGGCAGAGTGTTTGTTTCCTATAAAAAAGAATACCGTCAATCGTATATCAATCTCGAAATGAGTCCCGAATCCGGTATGCGCCCGCAGGATATGTGCATTTCCTCCATTCTCGAAAAGCGGGTCTCCATTACCGATTTCGGCGGTTTTGATGAAGTCAATATCGACTATGAAACTCTGCATGCGATCGTTCGGGATAATATTTCTTCCTGGCGTTCCGCCCTTTCCAACGTGAAAGGCGTCTACCTGATCGCCGATAAATTGACGGGGAAACAATATGTCGGAAGCGCGTACGGCGAAGAATGTATCTGGCAAAGATGGGCAGCATATGCACACGACGGTCATGGCGGCAATCGGGAATTGAAAACCCTTCTTGCGGAACACGGCGAGGAATATAAATACAACTTCAAATATTCCATTCTCGAAGTATGCAACATGAACCTCGGGAACGATTACATCATCGGGCGGGAAAATTATTGGAAAGAAGTGTTGCAAACGCGAAAATTCGGCTTGAACAAGAATTAAATACTTGATAAATTTTAAGCCGCCGAAGGGTTTGTCCCGTCGGCGGCGTTTGATTTTCTTATTTACACCCGCACAGTTCCTTTTATCCCGAGGAAATGACGGTTGCGCATGAGAACGGGGGCGATGTTTTCCTCGATAAATTCCTCCGTCTGATTGGGGGCGCGGCCGATAAATTTCTTCGCATCGACGATCTCTTGTAGCCTTCCATGTACCGCTTGGAACATGGGGTCCGCTTCGATACGGGAGAGAAGGTCGTTTTCGCCGCCCTCCTCTTTGACGATTTTAGCCGCCTCCATGGAGAGAACGCGGATGCGCTCGTGCAGTTCTTGGCGGTCGCCCCCCGCCTTCACACATTCCATCAAGATGTTCTCCGTCGCCATGAAGGGAAGTTCGGCCGCGACATGCTTTGCGATCGTCTTTTCATATACGACGAGGCCGTCCGCGACGTTCATGTATAGCTCCAGAATTGCGTCAGCCGTCAAAAATGCCTGTGCGATGACGATGCGGCGGTTGGCGGAATCGTCGAGCGTGCGCTCAAACCACTGCGTCCCCGCGGTCATGGCGGCGTTCACGGGGAGAGAGATCAAATAGCGGGCAAGGCTGCCCATGCGTTCGGAGCGCATCGGATTGCGCTTATATGCCATCGCCGAAGAGCCGATCTGCGTGCTTTCAAAAGGCTCCTCCACCTCCTTCATGCTCTGAAGAAGGCGGAGGTCGTTGGAGAATTTATAGGCAGACTGCGCGATGCCCGAAAGGACGCTCAAGACCTCATAATCGAATTTGCGGGGATACGTCTGCCCCGTGACGGCAAAGACATTGCGGCAGCCGACCTTGCGCATAACACGGCGTTCAAGCTCCTTCACCTTCTCGCCGTCCCCCTCAAAGAGCTGCAAAAAGCTCGCCTGCGTGCCCGTCGTGCCCTTCACCCCGCGCATGCGGAAGTGGGATTTGAGGTGCATGAGGGCCTCATAGTCGAAGAGAATATCCTGCAGCCAGAGCGTCGCCCTCTTTCCCACCGTAGTGAGCTGGGCGGGCTGAAGATGGGTAAACCCGAGCGTCGGAAGATCCTTATATCGGAGGGCAAAATCTTTGAGTTTATCCATCACATTCACAAGTTTCTTCAATATGATGGAGAGCGCGTCCCTGATGATGAGAAGGTCGGCATTGCAATCGACAAAACAGCTCGTCGCGCCCAAATGAAGGATGCCCGCAGCTTTGGGTGCAACGAGACCAAACGCCTTGACATGCGCCATGACGTCGTGCCGCGTCGCCCTTTCAAGCTCCTCCGCCCTTTCAAAATCGATGTCATCGATGTGGCATTTCAACTCTTCGACCTGCTCCGCGGTGATGGGAAGCCCGAGTTCCATCTCGCTCTCCGCGAGGGCGACCCAAAGTTTCCGGAAAAGGCGGATCTTCTTCTCTTCTCCGAAATTTTCCTGCATTTCGCGGCTACTATAGCGCGTAATGAGGGGGTTTTCGTAAATTGCTTTGTCAGACATAGTACTTTGCAAACCTCGTTTTTATGCCCTGTTTGGGGCAAAAATACCCAATTACAGCTCGAACTTTTCGACGGCCGTACCCGCCTCGGTGAACAGCTCCATCGAGAATGCGTCGGGGTAACCCTCTTTATAGACCACCCGCTTGATACCCGCATTGATGATGAGTTTTGCGCAGATCGCACAGGGCTGGTGCGTGCAGTAGAGTGTTCCCCCGTCGATCTTCACACCGTACTTTGCGGCCTGGATGAGGGTGTTCTGTTCGGCGTGTGCGGCGTAGCACATCTCCTGCCGCGTTCCGCTTTCGATGCCGAGCGATTCGCGCAGACATCCGCCGCGCTCCGTGCAGGATTCGATCCCTGCGGGTGCGCCGTTATACCCCGTCGCCATGACCCGCTTGTCGCGGACGATGACCGCCCCCACCTTGCGGCGCAGACAGCTCGACCAAGAAGCCACATCCTCTGTAAGTTGCATGAAACGAATATCCCACTTATCCATAATGTTTACCTCTTTTTTCATTATAACATGCAAAAAGTGCTTCTGTCAACATCGCAAAAAATAAAAGACAAAACATTGGAAAAATCTTCCGCATTTTTGTTTGACGGGCGGTGCATTGTGTTATAATAGATAAGGAATTCATTTGGAGGTTTTTTCATGAACATCAAACCCTTGTTCGATAAGGTGGTCGTCGAGGCGGTCACCGTGGAAGAAAAGACGAAGAGCGGATTTTATCTCCCCTCCTCCGCACAGGAAAAGCCGCAGACCTGTCTCGTCGTCGCGGTCGGCCCCGGCGGCGTGGTGGACGGGAAGGAAGTCACAATGACGGTGAAACCCGGCGACAAGGTCCTCTGCGCAAAGTACAGCGGTACGGACTTCAAGGTGGACGGGAAGGAATTCACCATCATCAAACAATCGGATATTTTAGCTATCGTTGAGTAAAGTCAGGAGGTTTATATTATGGCAAAGCAGATAAAATACGGGGACGACGCAAGAAAGGCCCTCGAGACGGGCGTGAACACCCTTGCCGACACGGTGAAGATCACCCTCGGCCCCAAGGGCAGGAATGTCGTTCTGGATAAAAAATTCGGCGCACCCCTCATCACGAACGACGGCGTGACCATCGCAAAAGAGATCGAACTTCCCGATCCCTTCGAGAATATGGGCGCACAGCTTGTGAAAGAGGTCTCGACAAAGACCAACGACGTCGCAGGCGACGGCACCACGACGGCAGTCCTTCTTGCACAGGCCATCATCCGCGAAGGACTCAAAAACCTCGCCGCGGGCGCAAATCCCATTATTTTGAAGAAGGGCATCGACAAGGCGGTCGTCGCGGCCGTCGATCACATCAAGTCCATCTCCAAGACGGTGGACGGGAAGAAGGCCATCTCGCAGGTCGCCTCCATCTCCGCAGGCGACGAGACGGTGGGCGAACTCATCGCAAACGCCATGGAGATCGTCGGAAAGGATGGCGTCATCACCGTGGAAGAGGGCAAATCCATGACGACGGAACTTACCACCGTCGAGGGCATGCAGTTCGACCGCGGCTACGCTTCCGCATACATGGTGACCAACACCGACAAGATGGAAGCCGTGCTCGATTCCCCCTACATTCTCATCACGGATAAGAAGGTCTCCAACCTTCAGGAGATCCTGCCCATCGTCGAACCCCTTGCCCAGCAGGGTCAACGCCTCCTCATCATCGCGGAGGACATCGAGGGCGACGCACTCGCGGCTCTCATCGTCAACAAGCTCAAGGGCGTGTTCAACTGCGTTGCGGTCAAAGCCCCCGGCTTCGGCGACAGGAGAAAGGCGATGCTCGAGGACATTGCGACCCTCACGGGCGGCACCGTCATTACCTCCGACCTCGGCTACGAACTCAAAGATGCCACCCTCGACATGCTCGGACGTGCCAACCAAGTCAAAGTGGACAAGGACAACACGACCATCATCGACGGCGCAGGCGACAAGGAAGCCATCAAGGCGCGCGTCGCCTCCATCAAGGCGCAGATCGAGGTCACGACCTCCGATTATGACAGAGAGAAGCTGCAGGAACGCCTCGCAAAACTCGCGGGCGGCGTGGCCGTCATCAACGTCGGCGCGGCGACCGAAGTCGAGATGAAGGAGAAGAAGCTCCGCATCGACGACGCCTTGGCAGCCACCCGTGCGGCCGTCGAAGAAGGCTATGTCCCCGGCGGCGGAAGCGCGCTCCTCTCCTGCGTCCCCGTCCTCAAAAAGCTCGTCTCCACCCTTTCGGGCGACGAACAGACGGGTGCGGCCATCATTTTGAAGGCATGCGAGGAACCCGTTCGCCAGATCGCAAAGAATGCGGGCGTGGACGGCTCCGTCGTGGTCGATAAGATCCTTTCGAAGAAGCAGACGAACTACGGCT
This sequence comes from uncultured Clostridia bacterium, assembly GCA_947629675.1. Taxonomy (GTDB): domain Bacteria; phylum Bacillota; class Clostridia; order Christensenellales; family Borkfalkiaceae; genus Gallimonas. The sequence continues at coordinate 69,216 of CANREM010000008.1, read as the reverse complement.
TCGACGCTTTGAAGAACGTCTACACCGACATGGTGGAGAGCGGCATCATCGACCCCACGAAGGTCACCCGCTCAGTCCTTCAGAACGCGGCCTCCGTTGCGTCCACCCTTCTCACCACGGAATCCGTCGTCACCGACATCCCTACCCCTCCCGCTGCTCCCGCAGCACCCGCCGGCGGAATGGATGGAATGTACTAATTACGTTTCGCAAATTTCTTTTATAGAAATGTAAGCGGCACCCATTGGGTGCCGCTTTTCCGATAATAAGGGCAAAGAAATTTGCGAAGTAAAGGACATGATATCATAGATCCAAACAGTATAAAACAGCACCCTGCCCGGGTGCTGTTGTCATAGTTGAAACCTTATTTGAGGAAACTTTGAGATCTATATTTCAGATATGTCTCGCGGAGAGCTTCGCTCACAGTATAGAGCGGATGAAAGCCGAGCGATTTTAATTTATCGAAATTGAGAATAGCATAGCTTGCAGTAGATACGCCTTGGTTTTTTGTCGGGTCAAAGTCAAAGACGACGTCTTTCCCTGCGAAGGAAGCAATGAGGCGGGCGTAATCGCCGAGTGTCAGCCCCTCGTCCTCCTCCGAAATATTGTACGCTTCCCCGCTCTTTCCCTTTAATAATATGGTATAAAGTGCGGCGACCGCATCTGCGACATAGCAATAGGAATATGCCTGTTTTCCCTCGCTTTTCAAGACAATATCCTCTCCCGCGACGGCCTTTGAAAGGAATTGGGCGAGGGCCTTGGTATCTGCCTTCTCATCATACCCGAAGAGGCGGGAAAACCGCGCGATCACGCAATCGACGCCGTACTGCACGCGATAGGATTGGCAGAGACTTTCCGAAAGACGCTTGGACTCGTTATACCCCGCCCTTGCGGTGTTGCAGTCGATCTTGCCCGAAAAATCTTCCGCCATGGGCGTTCCGTTCCCCTCTCCGTAGATCTCCACGCTCGAGGCAAGCAGGAACCGCTCCGACTTCCACTTTCTCGCCACCTCCAAAAGGTTGTAGCAACCGAAAATGTTGGTCGAGATCGTCCCGACGGGGTCCTCGGCATACTGCTTGGGGTGGGTATTGGAGGCGAGGTGCAAAATAAAATCGGGACGAAAATCAAGTTCGAGCGACTCCCTGACGTCGTGCGCAAGGTAGGTCACGCCCTCCTCGTTTTTGCGTGCGCGGCGGGAAAGGCTGACGATCTCGATGCCGTCTCCCATCGCATTCCGAAGGCGGGCGACCTCGATGAAAAGTCTGCCGACAAGCCCCGTTCCTCCGCTCACGAGAATGCGTTTATTGCGAAGTTTTTCGAATGGAAGGTCGAGTGCGGCGATCGCTGCCGCTTCTTTTTCATACGGACGGTTCATTTGATGAGAGGGTCCTTTTTCGCCTGAATATACGCCTTGAAGATGTAGAAATCTTCACGTGTGGTGAGTTTGATGTTCTTATCCGATCCCTTTGCAAAATAGAGCGTCTCGCCGAGGTCGCTCATCATCGTGTTGACATAGGAGGAAGGCGAAATGCCGATGCCGCGGCGGAAGGCCTCCTCATACGCCCGGCGAAGCTTCCCGAGCGGATATGCCTGCGGGGTCGAAACGCGGCGCACAGTGTCGCGCGGGATATATTGTTTGGTCTTGGTCTCGTCCTCCACGAGAAATATCTGCTCATTATAGGGCATGGAGGTGACGGCGTTCCCCTTTTCTTTGCAAACGGAGATCACGTCGCCGAGAACTTCCTCGTCCACGAGCGGACGGATGCCGTCGTGAATGACGACCGTCGTATCGTCGGGATACATCTCGGCGACCGCCTTCACGCCAAGGGAGATAGATTCCTGTGCGGAAGCTCCTCCCGAGACGATCTTTTTCAATTTTGTGATGCCGAACTGGTGCGCGAAACACCTCAAAACGTCGTGCCAGCCGTCGATGCAGACGACGACGATCCCGTCGATATCTTTCGAACGCTCAAAGTTTTCGAGCGTGTAGATGATGACGGGCTTTTCAAGTACCGTAAGAAATTGTTTAGGAATGTCCTGCCCCATGCGGTGGCCGGAACCGCCCGCAAGAATGAGTGCAACCGTCATTGATTTCATCTCCCGTTTTCGATTTTATACATTTTCGCACAATGCGTCATTTGCTTATTTTTCGGCGGCGGCGTCATATAATCGCCGTAACGCGTGGTGAGCCATTCATCCCACGCCGCAACGCTTTGGAATGTGCGATCCTCAAAGGGAAGATCGCAAAAATTATCATAATAACTGCGCGGCACTTCGTCCGAGGTCGCACCCCACGAGGTACAATCAACAAGGTCGTGTTCCTCAAACGGATATTGTTGCGCGATGCGGTTGATCTTTGCGACAATGTGCCTTCTGCCCCAGATGAGGAAGGGAAGATACCACCAGAAACAAAGCACGCGCAGAGGATACATCCACCACTTATCAAGGATATACCAACGCGTCATATCCAAACAGAAATCAAGCACGATGAGTTTACGGTGCAATTTTTTGCCCTTCTTCGGATCTTTGGGATAGCCGTCAAGAGGAAAGATGTCGATGAAGGGATTGGGCACTTCGGTATGTGTACGGCTCTTCAGACGGTATCTGTTGTCCATCATCTTCATGAAGGGATATTCCGCTTTTTTCCCGCGATCCTCGGAAAAAACAAAGTGTTCCCTTAAGATCCCCTCCCTCGCGAGAAGGGCATGTAGCTTTTCGTAATCGGGACGGGGCATGACGACATCCACATCATCATCCCAGGGAATGAACCCCTTATGGCGGACCGCACCGAGAAGGGTCCCGTATGCGAGCGAATAGCGAAGGCCGTTTTCCCTGCAAATGCGGTCGAATTCCGAAAGGATGTCTAAAAGAACTGCGTGGATCTCGTCGATCGTCAGATAATGCCTCTTCTCTTTTTTCATGTGTACCTCCGAAGGAGATGGGAAGCGGGAAGGGCATGCTTGTCCTCCCCGCGGCGGTGCTTATTTTTTGCCGAGCAGACGGCGGACGAACGGCGGGAGACGGCTGTCCTCTCCGTCGTCATCGCCGGCGGGAACATTTTTATCGGGGGCAGGACGGGCCGGCTCGGGGGAAGGCATGTCCGCAAGGTTCGCAGGTGCGGCGGGCGTCTCATACGGACGCTGTGCGCCAAAGTATGTATTCGCAGGAGCCTGCGGATAGGGAGCTGCCGGTGTCTGCGGATAGGGATCCGCGGGAGCCTGATCGCTGGGTTCGGGCACAGCGGGTGCCGTATAACGGGGTTGTTCGTACCGGAATGCGGGGTCGTATTGGGGAGCGGCCTGCATGCGGACTGCCTCCTGCGTATTCCCCTCATCGGCGGAAGGGAACCCCGTCGCGATGACGGTGACCTCCACTTCGTCCTGAATGGCTGGATCGGTGCATGCGCCGGGAATGATCATGGCGTTGTAATCGACGACGCCGTGTATAAGTTCCATCGCCTTGGAAACTTCGGCGAGGGTGAGGTCCTTCCCCCCGACGACGTTGACGATGATGGCGGTCGCGCCCTCGATGGTCGTCTCGAGGAGCGGGCTGTTGACGGCAAGCTTCACAGCCTCGGTGATGCGGTTCTCCCCCTTTGCGACGCCGACGCCCATGTGCGCGAGGCCCCTGTCCTTCAAAATGGTACGCACATCCGCAAAGTCGCAGTTGATAAGCCCGGGCGTCACGATGAGGTCTGCGATGCCGCGGATGCCCTGGCGAAGCACATCGTCGGCGACGGCGAACGCCTCGTTGATGGTCGCACTCTTATCGACGACGGTGAGGATCTTTTCGTTGGGGATGATGACGAGAGTATCGACATACTTTTTGAGATTGTCGATCCCCTTCATGGCGTTGTCCATCTTCCTTCTCCCCTCGAAGTTGAAGGGTTCGGTGACGACGGCAACCGTTAGGATCTGCTTGTCGCGTGCGATCTTCGCGATGACGGGAGCGGCACCCGTGCCCGTTCCGCCACCCATGCCCGCGGTGATGAAGAGAAGATCGGTCCCGTCGATGGCGCGGGCAAGCAGTTCCCTGCTCTCTTCGGCCGCTTCGCGCCCCACTTCGGGGTCCGCACCCGCGCCCAGTCCCTTGGTGCGCTTTGCACCGATCTGGAGCTTCACGGGAGCCTTGTTGCAGAGAAGGATCTGCGCGTCGGTATTGACGGCGATATACTCCGCCGTCCTGATATTTGCCTCGATCATGCGGTTGACGGCGTTATTGCCCGCGCCGCCGACGCCGATCACTCTGATCTTGGGAATGCCGCTCGAGACGATCTCCTGATATTGCTCCTGCGGCTCGCTTTCCTCGCGGCGGATCGCCCCGTCTCCGTCGAGGAAGGGAATATTATCATAATACATCGATTAACCTCCGAATGTGTTGAATAGGCGGGAGAGTACACCGCCGCTGCGGTTGTCCTCATATGCCATGTCGATGAGCGCGATGCGCGAACTCATCGTGGGTCTGTTGTAGTAGGGAAGATCGGGGGAAAGCATCTCGGTCACGCGGTCGACGCGCTTGGAGATATGCTCCAATGCCCCGCGGATCTCATAGAGTCCTTCGCCCGAAACGAAGAGCGGTTTATAGTCAAGCTCTCTTCCGGAGCAATCTTCGAGGAATCCCCCGATCGCCTCGCAGATCTTGTCAAGCCCCTCTTTCACCGTCTCGTTGAGTTCGTTCGTGTCGATATCGTACGTCTTGCCGCGGAAGGAAAATTCCATCTTGCTCTCCCCGCCCTTCGCAAAGAGATTGGCCTTCGCAAGGAGGGCGCATGCGGCCTCGTAGGAGAGAGAGAACTTCTCCATGAGGAGAACTGCGATCTGTCCTTTGCCCACCCAATAGGTGCGCTGGGCAAGTACGCCCCCGCCGAGTACGACGGAGATCGTCGAAGAGAGAAAGCCCGCATCGAGGAAGATGGCGTATTCGTCCCGCGTCTCCCCGGGGATGAGATAGGTGGACATCGCAAGGGAGGTGGGAAGAAACTTCAGATTGATCCGCATATCGCGGAAGAGCCGCTCCATCGTCCCCGCAAAGTAGTCGCTGCAATAGAAGTAGGAGATGACCCCGTCAAGGGAAGTGGAAGTAAGTCCGATGGGATCGACGACGCGGCGGTTATCCGCCGTCACGTAGATCATGCTCGTGGCGCGGATGAGACGGTAGCCTGTAAGCTCCGACTTCCCCTTCTCGAACACTGCGCCCACTTCGCGTTCGCCGATCCTGCGTTTTTTGGAAAAACCCGTCTCCACTTCGCGCGGGAGAACGGTGGAAAATTCCCCGGGAACGCCGACATAGAGCGTGCGGATGCGTTCGCTCGTCGCCTTCTCGACGGCGGTCAGTGCGCGCAAGATGGCATCCTGGAGCTTTGGAACGTCGTAGAACTCGCCCCTCTCATAGCCGTCGTAGGGTTCGGTTTTGCTGCCCTTAAAGACAAAGGTGTTGTTGACCCCCCTCTCCCCGACAACGACGGAGACTTCGGAGGAACGGACATCCAACACCGCTACGCTTTTGCGACTCATTTCGTTTCCTCTTTGCGCGCGCCATGCGCGCGCATGTTTATACTATTATAACAGACAAAAGGCACCATGTCAAGGCTGTGACATGAATTATTTCATACAGGTATGAAAAAAAGCGGCATCCCTTCGCTCCGAAAAGAATTACAAAAAATTGGCCCGCCGACAAAGGTCGGCGAGCCGAAAGTTTCCAAAATTCAGTTGAAGAATTCCTCCCTGGAATAGATGGACTTCAACTCCCCTTCCTCCGTCTCATACGCTGTGACGAGGCCGATGAGCCGCTCCTCGTCTTTCAGGGCGATGTAGTCGGAGATCGCCATGGCGGCCTTTTCGGCGGGGAAGCGGGAGGGCGAGTCGATCACGAGGAGGACCCCCTCCTTCATGTGGATGCGGAAGGTGACATTTTTGCCATCGGTCGTGCCGAGGTCGAGCCGCACGGAGAGTATGTTCGCACGGATCCCCGAAAGCGTTTTCTTGAAACTCTCCATCACCGTGAGAAGCTCGGAAAAATATCTTCCTTCCACTTCGCCCGTCTCCCCGAGCGAGAAGCCGAATCCATCCAGAAGGATGTTCTGCCCGCCCGCACGGTTGGAAGTGTCGGGATTGCCCTCCGTCAGAAACTTCCCTTCCGCATCGAGAAAGACGTACTTTCCGTCCTTCTCGAAGGCATATTCTTCTCTGCGCTCCGAGAGAGTGATCTCCACCGTCGAAGGGTACTTCTTGCCGATGTGTTCTATGGCGAAATGGGGATATTTCTTCACCGTCTCCCGAACTTTATCGAGGTTCAGAAACGTCGTACTCTTGCCGATGAATTTATCAAGTTCCTCCGAGAGCGCGGCCGCATCGCGGTTGCCTTCCTCCGAAAAAGTCGCATAGTCGGTGCGGACATAGGTCACCGTGAACACGGCGTTCAGCCCCGCCGCGATCGTCGCCGCGAGAAGCAAAAGCGCGATAAGTGTCGATAAGATCACCTTCGTTCTCGTTTTCATTCGTACTCCTTCCCAAGATCAAACGCGCACACGTTTGATCTTTGCACCGAGTTTTTTGAGATTTGCGCACAGGTCACAATAGCCCCTGTCGAGGTGGGCAAGGTCCAGAACGTCGCTCACCCCCTCCGCCCCGAGAGCCGCGATGACGAGGGCGGCCCCGCCGCGCAGATCTCCGCAGCTGACCGTCGCCCCGTGCAGGCGGGGAACACCGCGCACAAAGGCATTTCTCCCGTCCACTTCGATGTCCGCACCCATGCGCTTGAGTTCGGGCACATATTTATAGCGCGTCTCGAAGAGGTTTTCCACGATGAGTGCGCAGCCCTCGCCCGAAGCGTTGAGTGCCGTCATCTGTGCCTGAAGGTCGGTGGGAAACCCCGGGAAGGGCATCGTCTCGATCTTCCTGTTGCACTTGAGGCGGCCGCTGCTCGTCAGTTTTATTTTATCATTTTTTGTATGGATCTTGCAACCGTTTTCGCGCAATTTATGTAAAAGTAATCCGAGGCAGTCGGGGCGGACCCCCTCGATCTCCAATTCTCCGCCGCAGACGGCGCATGCGATGAGGTAGGTCCCCGCCTCGATGCGGTCTTTGACGGGATGATATTCGACGCCGTGGAGCTTTTTCACCCCCTCTATTTCGACGGTATCCGTCCCCGCCCCGCAGATCTTCGCCCCCATGGCGTTCAAAAAGTTCTGAAGGTCAACGATCTCCGGTTCCTTCGCCGCGCCCTCGATGACCGTCCTCCCCTCCGCAAGGGCGGCCGCGAGCAGGATGTTCTCCGTCGCCCCCACGCTGGGGAAGTCAAGTACGATGTCCGCCCCCTTGAGACGGTCGCAGGCGCAGAGGATGTAGCCGTCCCGCTCCTCGATGTGCGCATCCATCCGCTTTAAGGCGTTGAGGTGCAGATCGATGGGCCGAAGCCCGATGTCGCACCCGCCTGGATAGGCGCATGCAGCCCGCCGAAAGCGGGAGAGTAGCGCGCCGAGCATAAAGACGGAGGAGCGCAGCTCCTTCGTCAGCGCGGACGGGATGCGGTGTTCGGTCGCATCCGCACTGTCGATGAACGCATTTCCCCCTTGGAAGGAGACCTCCGCGCCGAGTTCGCGCAAGATCTGCGCCATACAGGCGACGTCGGAGATCATGGGCACGTCGAAGATCGTCACCCGCTCTTCCGTCAAAATAGAAGCGGCGAGAAGGGGCAAGACGGAATTCTTCGCGGATTGTGCGCGAAGCCCTCCGAAGAGCCTCCTGCCGCCGTCTATCACAAATTTATCCATAGTCTCTCCTCGTGTGTTTCGGAAAATACGGAAAAACCCGAGACCCGGGCGTCCGTATTCTTTTATTTGGTAGTATATCCTATGAATTTTTTGCGTGCGTTGTGCCTTGAGACGGCATACACAAGTCCCATTCCCGCCATCGTCACGATGAGCGAAGTGTTCCCCGCCGAGATGAGCGGAAGAGGAAGCCCCGTGGGCGGGATACAGCCGCTCACGACGAGCGCGTTGAGGCAGGACTGCACCGCAAAGGCGAGCGTGATGCCCGCAGAGAGCATATAACCGTAGAAATTTTCGCAGGCGTTGGCAATCTTAAATCCCCTGTAGACGACAAACCCGATGAGAAGAAAGAGGAGCATCACCCCGAAAAAGCCTGTCTCCTCCGCGATGACGGAGAGGATGAAGTCGCTCTCCGAGAAGGGCAGAAAGCGGTACTTCTGGCGGGAGCGGAAGAGGCCCGTCCCGAAGAAATTTCCATTCCCCAAGGCGTAGAGTGATTGGATGAGCTGATACCCCTCCTCCTGCGGTGACGCCCACGGATCCATGAAGGCGGAGAGGCGGCGAAGGCGATACGGCTCCGCAAGGATCAAAGCGGGGACGAGAAAGAGGACGGGGATCGAGATGAGCGCGAGGGAAGATTTCTTTATGCCGCCGAGGAAGAGCATGCCCACCATGACCGCGCCCACGCACATCGTGACGGACATATTCGGCTCGAGCATGATGAGAACGCAGACGGAGATGCCCGCCGCGAGGATGGGCAGCATCCCCTTGAAGGTGCGGAGCCGCGCGGGGTCCTTTGCAAAGTAGCCCGCCGCAAAAAGGATGAACCCGTATTTTGCGATTTCCGAGGGCTGAATGGTAAAACTTCCGAACCCGATCCACCGCGTCGCGCCGTAGTTCGATTTCCCCACCCCCGGCACAAAGACGAGCGCGAGCAAGACGAGAGAAACAAGAAGAGCGGGCAGACCGAATTTTCGGAGTTTCCGGTAGTCGAAGAAGGCGATGCCGACCATGGCGGCAAGCCCGAGGACAAAGCCTATGAGCTGTTTCTTGAGAAAGAAGAAGGGATCGCCGTATTGCACTTCGGCATTGTACGAGCTTGCCGAATAGACCGCGACAAGCCCGTACGCCGCAAGGAGGAGGACTGCCCCGAGAAAGAGGAGATCCCCCTTTCCGTTTTCTGCAAACTTTGCAGCACTTTTATGACTTCTTTTGACGTCTGCAAGGACAGCCTCTTCCCCGCTATTCGATGCCTTCCGCCTCATCGCCCTCCCCTTCCTCTATCGGCTCCTCCTCTCTTTGCGCTTGCAAACTCTCCCGTTTGAGAAGGGAGAGCATCTCGACAAAACGCTCCCCGCGCTCCTCGTAACTCTTGAACGCGTCGAAGCTCGCCGAGGCGGGAGAGAGAAGAACGTTCTGCCCCCGCTTTGCGGTGAGATAGGCGACGCGTACCGCCATATCAAAGGGACGGCAGAGCGTAACGGCGGTATATCCCCGCTTTAAGGCTGCACTGAGGATGCGGAAGGCGTTCTCTCCGTAGATGACGGCATGCACGACGCCTGAATTTTTGATGGCGTCAAAGAGCGGTTCATAAGAATATCCCTTATCCTTGCCGCCGAGAAGAAGGATGCTCTCTCCCTTCACGCTCGAGATCGCCTGCACGGCGGAATCGACGTTGGTCGCCTTCGAGTCGTCGATGAAGGTCACGCCGCCGAGTTCCCCCACGATCTGCAGACGGTGACGGACGCCGCGGAAACTCTTCAGTCCCGCCGCAATCGCCCCGTTCGGGACGCCGAAGAGTTTCGCGGCACACAGAGCCGCGAGGGCGTTCATGCGGTTGTGGTTGCCGTCAACGGAGAGGTCCTCTTCGGGGCAAACCCGCTCTCCCTGATAGCAAAAATAGCCGTCGGCGACATATCCGCCCGCGACGCGCTCCTTCAAAGAGAACCAGACGACTTTCGCCTTGGTCTTTTCGGCAAAGCCGCGCACGATGGGATCGTCGTAGTTTAAGACGGCGAACTCGCTTTCCGCACTGTTTTTTAAGATACGGGATTTGAGATAGATGTAATTTTCCAAAGTGTAGTGACGGTTGAGATGGTCCTCCGTCACGTTCAGAACGACGGCGACGTGCGGCCGAAGAGAATAGAGGGTCTCGAGCTGGAAGGAAGAGATCTCGGCGACGGCGACGCCGTCCGTCCCGAGTTCGGAAAGACAGGCTGTGAGCGGCCGCCCCACGTTCCCGCAGGCGATCGCCTTCTTTCCCGCTGCCTTGAAAATGCCCTCGAGCATGGTGACCGTCGTCGTCTTGCCGTTTGTCCCCGTCACCGCGATGCAAGGACATGCGAGCGCGAGCGCGCCCAGCTCCGCCTCGCCGATGATGCGCTTGCCCGCACGGCGGAAGGAGACGGGAAGCGGATGGTCCACGGGGATCCCGGGGCTTAGGACGAGGACGTCGCACCGCCCGCTTCTGTCCTCGAGATCGGCTTTTGTAACGGGGATGCAGCCAAGTTCGGAGAGAGTGGACTGCGCCGCACGGACGTTCTCGTCGTCCACGTCGTCATAGAGATAGACCTGCGCCCCCTTGGAGGCGAGATATTGCGCCGCCGAAACGCCCGAGCGGGATAGCCCCGCGACAAGAAAGATCTGCCGTTCAAATAACATTCTTCAACTCCTTTCCCCGCAGATCTTGCGGGGAGCATCAGGCAAACGGAAGGAGGAGCGTCGCACTCAGCACGGCAGTCAGGACGGCGTAAGTGTAGGAGATCTTCGCCTCCGAATACCCCTTCTCCTGAAAGTGGTGGTGGATGGGTGCCATGCGAAAGATCCGTTTGCCTGTTTTTTTATAGTATATTACTTGAAGAATGACAGATATGCTTGAAAGTACAAAGGCCGCCCCCGCGATCGGGATGACGAGCGCGTTTCCCGTAAAGAGGGCGATGCTCGCCGCAAACCCGCCGAGGGAGAGAGAGCCTGTGTCCCCCATGAACACGCTCGCCCGGGAGGTGTTGAAGATGAGATATGCCGCAAGCGCACCGACGAGGCAAAAACAGAGAGAGGAGGACGCGCCCCCGCCCTGCAACAAAATAAGCGTTCCGAGCGCGAGAAAGAAAAAGGCGCAGACGGAGCCGGCAAGCCCGTCCAACCCGTCTGTAAGATTGACGGAATTGACCGTCGCAATAAAGACGAAGATGCCGAGCGGGAGCATCCCCCATCCGATGTCAAATGTGATCTTCGTGTAGGGAATAGAGAGGACGGTCAGCCCTTCGAGACAGCAATAGACGCTCGCGATCGTTGCCACCGCGAGCTGGAAGAGGGTCTTTTGATACGGCCTGAGTCCCAAATTATTTTGTCTGTGCTTTTTTAACATGTCGTCGAGGAATCCGACGAGAAGATAACCAAGCCCCACCGCAAGGGCGACACGGAAGGGCTTGTCCCCAAAGCCACAGAGGATGAGGGAGGCGATGGAGGCGGCAAGGACAAAGGCAAGCCCGCCCATCGTCGGGGTCCCCCCCTTGTCCTTATGCTCCTTCACATAGGAGAGGATGGGCTGCCTTGCGCCGAGTTTTTTGAGAAGCGGGATCGCCGCCGCGCACAGCGCGGCGGAGAGTGTGAAGGATAGAAGGAGACAAAAGAGTGCGCCGCGCATCAGAGTTTCTCCAACACTTGGCGGACGATGTCCCTGTCGTCATAGGAGTATTTCACGCCCATGATCTCCTGTTCGTGTTCGCCGCCCTTCCCCGCAATGAGGAGGACATCCCCCTTCTCGAGCATGGAGATGGCATACTTCGTCGCCTCTTCCCGCTCCTCGATCTCCGTATATTCATCCGAGACGCCGTCAAAGCCCATGGCGATCTCCGCCATGATCGCCGCGGGGTCCTCATAGCGGGGATTGTCGGAGGTGATGACGGAGAAATCCGCAAGTTCCGCCGCGACCCTCCCCATCTTCGGCCGCTTCTTTCTGTCGCGGTTGCCTCCGCAGCCGAAGAGGAGGATGAGCCGCTTCATGCAGTGCGGACGAAGTGCCTCAAGGGATTTTTCCAGCCCGTCGGGCGTGTGGGCGAAATCCACGAAGATCTCCCCGCCCGCATGGCTGCCGACTCTCTCCAGCCTTCCCTCTACCGTCGTTTTTGAGATCCCCTCCGCGATCGCTCCGTTCGGCGCGCCGAGTTTCTTCGCGGCAACGGCGGCGGCGAGCGCGTTATAAACGTTGTGCCTTCCCGCCATGGGAAGATGCGCCTCGATCAGCTCGTCCTCGAGATTAAAAAGAAGGCGGAAACCGCGGATGTTCTCGCTCTCGATGAGGGCAAAGCAGTCGGCGGGCGAATCCAGCCCGTAGCTCGTCGCGGGAACATCTTTTGCGAGTCCGCGCGAGAAGGGATCGTCGCTGTTCAGGATCGCCTCCCGGCAATGGCCCTTCGTGAAGAGTGTTCTCTTTGCCTCGCCGTATGTCTCCATATCCCCGAAGAAGTCGAGATGATCCTGCGTGAGATTGGTAAAGATGGCAAGTTCAAAGAGGATCGGCTCCGTCTTTTTGAGGGCGAGAGCGTGTGCGGAGACCTCCATGACGACATATTCCATATCCGCCTTTGCCATATCCGCGAGGATGGAAAAGAGGGCGACGGGGTCGGGCGTCGTGAGGGCGGGCGGAAGAAAGGTCGCACCGTACCGTGCGCCGAGCGTTCCTATAAGCCCCGCGCGCCTGCCCGCTGCGAGCAGGATATGACAGAGCATGTGCGTGACCGTCGTCTTGCCGTTCGTGCCCGTCACGCCGATAAGTTTCAGCTTTTTTTCGGGATGACCGTAAAAGGCGGCGGCGATGCGCGCCATTGCCTCCCTTCCGTCCTTTACGATGAGCTGCGGAAGGGAAATTTCGAGGGCATGTTCACAGACGACTGCGGCCGCGCCCCGCGCCTCGGTATCCGCGGCAAAGGCATGAGAATCCTCCGTCGTCCCGCGGAAACAAAAGAAGAGGTCCCCCTCACCCGCGACGCGGCTGTCCGTACAGAGCGATCTTATCTCGGCGTCCCCGCCCCTGAGTGTTCCTTCTGCTTCTTTTGCGAGATCGGAAAGTTTCATATGCTATCCCTCCACAGGCGGAATGTTCATCAGATCGATGATCCCTTCGAAGATCTCTTTTGCACAAGGTGCCGCAACGGTGGAGCCGTAATATGCTCCCTGCGGTTCATCCAGAATGACGAGCGCGAGATAGCGGGGCGCATTTGCGGGAAAGTATCCGAGGAAGGAGGAGACGTATTTTCCCTGCGCGATCGCGCCGTTTTCGTATTTTTGCGCAGTTCCCGTCTTGCCGGTCACGCGATAGCCCTCTATGTAGGCATGTTTGCCGCTCCCGTCCCTCACCACGCCTTCGAGCATTTCGGAGAGCATCGCCGAAGCCTTCTCGCTCACCGTCCGCCCTACAAGGGAGGGGCGCACACGCTCTTTGACGGTGCCGTCCTCCGAATAGATCTCCTCCACGAGGCGGGGCGCATAGTAGTAGCCGCCGTTTACGGCTGAGGCCGCCGCGCAGGCGAGCTGGAGCGGGGTAACTGCGATGGACTGTCCGAACCCGACGCGGGCGAAATCGCAGTCCCGAAGGGTGCTTTCGGGAAGGAGCATCCCGATGGATTCTCCCGAAAAATCCACGCCCGTCGCCCGTCCAAAGCGGAAGGCCGCGAGATAGTCGTAAAAGGTCTGTTTGCCAAGGGAGAGCGCGATGTCCACAAAGCAGGGATTGCAACTGTTGTTGAGTGCCTCGGCAAGCGTCTCGTTGGAATGTTTTCCGTTCTTATGGTCGCTCCAACACTTGATGGTTGTGCCGTCCACGACGCGGGTGCGCGCACTCGAAAAGATGTGCTGCGGCGAAAAGGCCGCACTGTTCCCCTTGAGATATTCCTCGATATCAGCCGCCGCGGTAAAGATCTTGAAGGTGGAACCGGGTTCATAGACGTCCGAGACAAGACAGTTGCGCGAGAGAGAATTCAAAAGATCCATGTCGTCGCGCGGAATGTCGTTGAGATCGTATGAAGGCAGATTGACCATGGAGAGGATGGAAAAGTCCTGTGGGTCGAGGACGATTGCGCGGGCGGCGCGTGCGCCATGCTCTTCAAGTGCCCTCCCCATCACCTCCTCGGCGATTGCCTGTATGCGATAATCGAGCGTGAGTTTGACGTTCAGTCCGTCCGTCGCGGGAAGATAGGCCGCGGTCGCCCCCTTGAGATCGACGCCGACAAGATCGGTATCGAAGAGGATCTCCCCGTTCTCCCCCGCGAGATAGGCGTTATAATAGCCCTCGATACCCGTCGTTCCCGAGCGGTCGAAGGCGGTAAATCCGATGACCTGCGAGGCAAGAGATCCGTGGGGATAGACGCGCTCGTCATTGCGCGCATAATACACCCCCTTCATCTCCGTCTTTTCGATGCCCTCAACGATATCCTTGTCCGCCCGCCGCACGATGACGATCTCCGATCTCGATCTGTCCGTGAGCTTTTGATAGATCTCATCGAAGGAAGAGCCGAGAGCTTCGGAGAGCAACTGCGCGCTCTTTTCGGCGTCCTCCACCGCACTTGCACGCGCGTATATGCCGAACTTCTGGCGATTGCCCGCGAGAAGCTCCCCGTTTCTGTCGACGATCTTCCCTCTCCCCGCGTTGACGGGGATCTCGCGCGTCCATTGGTCGAGGGCGCGATAATGCAGTTCGTCCTCCCAGATCACCTGAATATAGAAAAATCTGCCGAGAAAAACTAAAAAAATAAAGGTTATCGCCGCGAGTACGGCAAATAACCTCTTTTGTAAAACAGAAAGCGAAAATTCTTTCTTTTTGATGAGATCGACCTCCGGGTGTCAGTTCTTGACCCAGCCCATGCTCTCTGCCCATTGGGCGATGGCGTCGGGGTCGGTCGCCTCCCGAATGCTTTGACGGACTTCTTCCGCCCGCTGTTCGAGCTGTTGAACGGTGGCCCGTTCCGCCTCGATACGGCTATCCATCGAGCGGAGCACGCTCGTATTGATGAAGATGATCGAGATCGCCGCAATGATCGCAGACATGACGACGAAGAGTGCGACTTTGAGCTTTGTGGGAAGTGCCGCAAAGAACCCGATGTGCTGTGCCTCGACCGCCGCTTCTTCATCGCGGGAAAGCATTGCCATCGTCGCAGCCGTGGGACGTGCGTCCTCCGATTCCTCGGGATGAACAGCCATCTCCGCCCTCTTTGTCGCAGCAGCGGGAACGCTCATCACAAGCTCGCTTGCGGCCGTGGGGACGCTGCTCGAAAGGGTGCGCTGTCCCTCCGCCACACGGTAAGCGTTGTAATCGCGGATGCGGGCGGCGGCATCGGATGCGGGTGCAGACGCCGTAGAGGGCGCGGGTGCGATGTACGCACTCTCGGGACGCTCCTCCGTCTTGGGCGAAGCACTGTCAAGTAATTTCCTGTAATTTTCCGCTATATGCCTCTGATGCTCTTCCTGTTCTGCTACAAATTCTCTCTGTTTCTCTATGATCGCGTCTGCCATGACGGTTTCTCCTTTTATTCATATTCTCGATGCCGCCCGTTCATTCAAAGTTTTTCGGCGACTCTCAGTTTCGCGCTCTTGCTGCGCGAATTTTGGGCGATCTCCTCTTCCGTTGCCGTGAGCGGCTTCTTGGTGAGAAGTTTGATCTCCTCGCGTTTTCCGCATACGCAGACGGGAAAGCTCTTGGGACAGGTGCATGCCGTCGAAAGTTCGCGCATCGCCTGTTTTACGATCCTGTCCTCCAGCGAATGGAAGGTGAGGATGCAAGCTCTTCCTCCGCTTTTCAGCCTCCTGAGGAGGCCGATGACACACTCTTTGAGTCCATCGAGTTCGCCGTTTACTTCGATGCGGATGGCTTGAAATACCTTTCTTGCGCATGCCGCAGAGCGGAATTTCGGGGGGATCCCCTCTTCGACGAGGGCTTCGAGTTGCCCTGTCGTTGTGATCTCATTTTTTTCTCTCGCCCGCACGATGCCCCGTGCGATCGAGGAGGCGAAGGCCTCTTCTCCATACTCGCGGAAGATGCAGCAAAGCCTTTCTTCGGAGTAGGTATTGACGACGTCCTTTGCGGTGAGGGAGCATCTCCTGTCCATCCGCATGTCGAGGGGTGCGTCTTTCTTCCTGTAAGCAAATCCACGAGCCTCGTCGTCGAGCTGATGGGAGGATACTCCGGTATCGATCAAAAACCCATCGAGCTTTTCGATCCCCTCCTCATCGAGGACTTCGGCGAAATTCTTGTAATCCGTCCTGTGGAGGGAAAATCTCCCCTCGAAGGGTGCAAGCCTTCCCGATGCTTCGGCGATCGCATCATCATCTTTGTCCGTACCGATGAGCCTGACCGTCGGATCCGCCTTGAGGATCGCTTCGGAGTGCCCCGCGCCGCCGACCGTTCCGTCGAAATAGACGCCGCCGCTTTTGATCGCAAGGCCTTCGAGAACTTCGCGAAGAAGTACGGGAAGATGATAGGCCATCTTCAGAACCCGAGGATCTCGAACGCGTCGGAAACGGACATCTCCTCTTCGTCTGCAAGGAATCTCTCCTTTGCCCAGATCTCGATGAAATCTCCCATGCCGACCGTGACGACGTCCTTCACGATGCCCGCTTTCGTGCGGAGGGCCTGTGAAAGCACCGTCCTGCCCTGTCCGTCCTCTTCCACCTCTTCGATCTGGCTCAGGATCCTGCGCTTTGCAGCGAGTTTCTCCGGTTCGGCCGTCGTGATGGAGGAAAAGCGTTCGAGTCTCGCCTGCAGAGCGGACTCGGGAAGCACGAAGATGCACCTGTCGGCATATGATACAAAGTAGAGTGCTTCCCCATTGAAAGCATTCTTGTATTTCGCCGGAATGCGGATCCTGTTTTTTGCGTCGAGCGTATGGCTGACTTGTCCGCTCAGGAGCTTCATTTTGCAATCACCTTCGTGCTGAACTTGCTTCGTAATATGAGTTTATCATAAAATTTGCCCACTGTCAACCACTCTGGCAAAATTTTTTGATAAATATGAAAAATTTTTTTGTGATTATATGGAACGTTTGTTCGATATAAAGATAGTTTCGTTCATTTTTTTACAAGGACCGACAAAAATCACCCTGTTTTTTGTTTGATTTTTACATTTTTCAAACGTTTGTGTGGAACGGGTCACAAGTGGTTGCGAGTGGTTGCTTCTCCCTATCCTGAGCAGTGCAAGGACGCGTGCAGCCGTCCCCTCTCCCCCGTCAAAGACCTCCGCGCCGTAAAATGCGGCGATCTCGTCACGGAAAAAGGAATAGTGCGTACAGCCCAGAACGACGGCATCGTATCCCCCCCGGGGCAGATGATCCTCGAGAAGAAGCGGCTCTTTTTCAAGGAGATTTTTCTCGATGGCCCACGCGAGGTCCTTCGGGGCGAACACTTCGATCTCGGCGGCGGGATGGCGGGCGATGAGACGTCTCAGCCGTTCGCTCTCCGCCGTGCGCGGGGTACAGAGGACGAGGATGCGGCGGAACTTTTTTGCCGCGGGAGAGATCGCAGGTTCCATCCCCACGATGGGAAAGGGAAATTTTCTCCGCATGCTCTCGAGGCAGACCGCACTCGCCGTATTGCAGGCAAGAACGGCGACGTCTATCCTTCGGCGTGCCAAAATATGAAGTCCCCTCTCTACGAGGATGCCGATCTCCTCCTTCCCCTTGCTCCCATAGGGCGCATTGCAATTATCTCCAAAATAATAAAAAGTAACCCCATGCGCAGCTTTAAGACACTCGCAAAGCACGTTCAGCCCGCCGATCCCGCTGTCAAAGACGCCTACTTTTGCCCGAGTACTTCCCGCCATATGCCACCTCTTTACAATTTTTCAGATTTTTTTGCCTTTATAAGCCGAAAAACAGTTTACAAGGGTTTGATTTTATGCTAAAATAAGCAAGGTCATCAAGATAAGGTCATCAAAGGAGTAAATACCGTGCCCAACATCAAATCCGCGAAAAAACGCGTTCTCGTCACCGAAAAGAAAACCTTGGAGAACAAGGCAGTCAAGTCCGCCCTCAAGACGCAGATCAAGAAGTTCCTTACCGCCGTCAACGCAGGCGACAAGGCTCTTGCCGAAAAGCTCTATCCCGAGACGGTCTCCGCAATCGATTCTGCCGTTTCCAAGGGGATCCTTCATAAGAACAACGCCGCAAACAAGAAGGCAAAGCTCGCAAAGAAACTTGCCGCACTCGCCGCATAAATGCCATAGGATCTTTTTCAGGGCGTTCCCGTTTCGGGGACGTCTTTTTCTTTCCTCCCCTCCTCTATCTTATTCGGGAGAAGTGCCGTCCGCGCATCTTCTTGGAAAGTTTATGAAAAGGACGCTCCCTCGGAAGCGTCCTTTATGGTTTCTTCATTTATTTATTTCCCCATCCCAATGAGTTGAAGCGGCGTATCCCCCGCCGAGACGGTGACGATCGGATGAAATCCGCGCAGATAGTAGTGTGCCTTGATCTCGGTATCTTCCACGGTGGCATGGAGCATACAGATGCGCACGCCGCCGATCTCGTCCTCCAACCTTCCGTCTACAAAGAGACGGACACTGCGCACCGCGATCTCAAACACGACGTCATGCGAGCGGAAACGGTAGAAATACTTCTTGCGCATTTTTTTGATCCAGACGAGCTCCAAGACGATGACAGTCGTCACGACCGTTATGAGAACGATCGATATGATGAGTGATGTCAAACCTTCTTCTGTCATTTCTGCCTCCCTCCCCTATGGTCGGCCTGAAGGGAAGATCCGCCCTTTCTCTTTCTGACGCAAGCCGTGAGCAGATACTCGATCTGCCCGTTCAGCGAGCGGAACTCCTCGTCCGCCCAGCGCAAAAGCTCCTGATAGAGCGACGGCGAGAGCCTGAGCGGGACCTGCTTTTTTGTCTTCTCATCCTTCATACCCATTCCCCCCGTGCATGTTCCCCGAAAGTCGCCGGGAAGCGGCGTACCGTTTCCATCGATACCCAAAGATGTATTCAAAAATTCTTCCATGATGTTCCTTTATAAAATACGCTGGAGCTTTTAATAAATGGATCCCGTGCCGACGACGGGCTGGGCGTCGCGGTTGCCGCAGAGGACGACGAGAAGGTTGCTCACCATCTGCGCCTTGCGTTCGTCATCGAGTTCGACGACGTTCTCCTCGGAGAGCTTGTTGAGTGCCATCTCTACCATGGAGACGGCACCCTCCACGATCTTCTGTCTTGCCGCAATGATGGCGGACGCCTGCTGGCGTTGCAGCATGGCCGCCGCGATCTCGGGTGCGTAAGCGAGGTGGGAGATGCGTGCTTCCAATATCTCGATGCCCGCCATCTCGGTACGGTTCTGAAGTTCGGCGCGAAGCACCTCCGCGATCTCCTGCGCACTGCCGCGGAGGGAGGTCTCGTCCCCGTTTGTAGAGACATCGTAGGGGTACTGCCGCGCGACCTGACGGATGGCGGCATCGCACTGCGTCGAAAGATATGCCATATAATTTTCCACGTTGAAAACCGCCTTCGCCGTATTCGTGATGCGCCAAATGACGACGACAGAGATCTCGATGGGATTCCCCTCTTCGTCGTTGACTTTCTGTTTGTCGTTGTTGAGGGTCATTGCCTTCAAAGAGAGCTTCCTTCCTCCCATCGTGAGACGTGCGGGATTGACAGACGCACAGAAGGGATTTACCCAGAAAAAGCCATCCCGTTTGATGGTGCCGTGGTATTTCCCGAAGAGCGTGAGGACGTATGCCTCGTTGGGCTGCAAGAGCTTGAAGCCTTTCGTAAGCACGTTCCCCGTGACGAAAAGCAGCGCGCCAAGCACCATGAGAGCAGCAAATGCCGCACTTTCATGAAGATAGACTGCCCCCACGATAAAGAACACAATTCCGCCAAGAATGACCGCAAGTATGACGGCGAGCATCGCCCAGCCGTTCTTTTCCTTCGCGGGCCTTTCGGTAATTTTATCAAAATCTTTCACCTGCATGATCGGCCTCCTTATGTGATATCATTTTGATATCAAAATATTATCACCTTCACAGAAAGTTGTCAAGCGTTTTTTTCCAAATTCTTCCATAAAAAAAGCCCCTCGCACGAGGGGAAAGGGAAAGCGGTATTCCATCCGCGGTCTGCGTATCGGGGGATCCTCTCGGGGCTAAGCCCCTCGGGATGACACGGTTTACAAAAGTTTCTTTAAGATCGCTATGCAGGCGAGCTTGCAGTGTTCGTAGGTGAGGCCGCCCTGAAAATAGGCGGTGTAGGGCTTCCGGATGGGTGCGTCGGCGGAAAGCTCTATGCTCGCCCCCGCGACAAAGGTCCCGGCCGCCATGATGACCTTGTCGTCATAGCCGGGCATGTCCCACGCCTCGAGTTTTACAAAACTGTCGACGGGGGAGACCTCCTGCACCGATTGGATGAAGCCGGTAAGCTCCCTCTCCGTGTTGAAGCGGATGGCGCGGGTGATGTCCGCAAGCGGCTTTTGGAGCTTGGGGAAATTCTCAAAACCCAAATCTTCCATGCATTTCCCGATGAGAAGTCCCCCCTTCAAGGCCTGCGCGACGACATGCGGGGCGAGAAAGAAACCTTGGAAATATTGCTGATAGCCGTAGGCATAGGAGCCGATCTCCCCGCCAACGGAGGGCGCGGTGAGACGGTTTGCACACTGCAAAATATAGGAGGCCTTCCCCGCGATGTAGCCGCCCGTCGGGGCAAGCCCTCCTCCGGGATTTTTGATGAGGCTTCCGACGATGAGGTCTGCACCGACCTCGGTCGGCTCCTCCTTTTCGACGAACTCCCCGTAGCAATTATCCACGAAGATACAGCCCCGAAAGCCGTTTTCACGCAAAAAAGCGCACATCTTCCCGATCTCGTCCACGGAAAAGGCGTCGCGAAGTTCGTATCCGCGCGAACGCTGGATATAGACCATGCGGAAATTCCCATTGAGGAGCGTTCTTTTGACGGCGGGAAGATCCACCTTCCCATTCTCATCGAGAGGAACAACTTCGTAGCCTACGCCGAAATCCTTTAGTGAGCCGTTGCCCTCTCCCCAGATGACGCCCTGTATGGTGTCATACGGTTTTCCCGTCATAAATAAAATATTGTCGCGCGGGCGCAAGACGCCGAAGAGGGCGACAGTGAGGGCATGCGTGCCCGAAAGAAGCGCGGGCGAGACAATGGCCTTCTCCGCACCGAATGCGCGCGCATATACCCTTCCGAGCTTCTCCCTTCCCTCGTCGCCGTAGCCGTACCCCGTGGAAGGATTGAAATGCCGAAGGGCGATCTCCTCTTCGAGGAAGGCGGCAAGCACCTTCTCCGTGTTGAAGAGCGAGATCTCATCGATCGAGGCAAACTGCTTTTTCAGGCTCTCCTCCGCCCTTTGAATTCTCTCTTCAATTTCCATAAATGCGTAAGACCTCCTCGGCGCATGCCTCTGATGAGTTGGGTGTCAGCCAATGCAAATTGGGCAATTTTTTGAAAAAAGTGAGCTGTCGCTTTGCGTAATTGCGCGTATTTTTCTCTATTATGTCTGACATAGTACTCTCGTTATCGTCGTTTTTCAGGCATTCGACCACTTCTTTATAGCCAATTCCCTGCATACATTGTGCATTTTCCGCAACTCCCCTTTCAAGGAGACTCTTCACTTCGTCGACAAGGCCCGAAGAGATCATCTTCCTTGCCCGCTCCGAAATGCGGGCATACAGCTCCTCGCGCGGAAAGTTTACGGCAAACGCTTCATAGGGATAGCGGGGGAGGGCATCATCGTGTTGCTCGGATTTTTTTCTCCCCGTGAGTTCGAAAATTTCAAGGGCGCGGATCACCCGCTTTACATCGTTCACATGCAAAATTTCCGCACTCTCGGGGTCCACCTCTTTGAGACGCGCGTGTAGGGCCTCCCTCCCCTCTCTTTTTTCCAGCTTCTCGTATTTTTTTCTGATCTCCTCGGATGCGGGAGTGTTCCCAAAGGCGTGGGAAAAGAGAAGTGCGTTGAGATAAAACCCCGTCCCCCCGACGAGGACGGGCGTCTTGCCGCGCGAGAGGATGTCCTCCACGATGGGAAGCGCGCGCGTTTCGAAGTCGCTCACGGAGAAAGGAGTTCCCGCCTCCACAACGTCGATCATGTGATGCGGGATGCCCTGCATCTCCTCCTTCGTCGGCTTTGCGGTGCCGATATTCAGCCCCTTATAGATGAGAAAGGCGTCGCAAGAGACGATCTCTCCTCCGATCCGCTTTGCACATTCGACGGAGAGCGCGCTCTTCCCCGAGGCGGTGGGGCCGCAGATGACGAGCAGTTTTCTCATACGATGCGCTTGAAGAGCTTTTCCATCTCGCTCCTCTTGAGATGCACTGCGACGGGGCGGCCGTGCGGGCATTTCAGCCCCATATCGCCATCCATGCGGGCAATGAGGGCTGCAGCCTCCTCGTCGGTGAGAAATTCCCCGCCCTTCACGGCGGCCTTACAGGCGGCCGAGGCGAGTTTATCCTTCAAAAGATCCGCAAGTTTAATGGCGCGGAGGGACTCCATCGAGGAGACGATCTCCGCGAAGAAGGCGGCAAGGTCCATTCCCATGAGGTCGGAGGGCACGGCGGAGACCTTGATGGAATTGCCGCCGAATTCCCCCACTTCGAACCCGAGTTCCTCCAAAACAGGGAGCTGTTTGCACATGAAGGCAAATTCAGGCCCGTTGAGGGTGAGAACGAAGGGCACGAGCATGGGCTGGGAGCTGGCCGTGCGGTCGGCGAGCTTTTGGCGGAGCCTATCGTAGATGAGCCGCTCGTGCGCCGCATGCTGATCGACGATATAGGCGTCGTCCCCGCATTCATAGAAGAGATAGGTGCGGAAGAGTTCCCCCTTGAAGCGGAGGGACTTTACGTCCACCTTCTGCTGTTTCTGTTTTTTTTCCTCCTCGAGGAGAATCTTCTTATTCTCCTCGAAATAGTCCTCTTTCTCCTTTGTCTCTGCAGGGGATGCGTAGGAGGAGTTGACCTCAAAGTTCAGGCGCGCGTCCGTAAGATCACGGCGGGGAAGGGAAACTTTGGAGGAGACGGTCGGGATGTCGAATGCAAGTTCCTTCTTCGCCTCGTCATAGGACATGGGCGGCAGCACTTTATGTTGCGAAGGAACGTCCCCGAGGGGGATCGTCTCCTGCACGGGCGTGGGATCGGGCGTTTTGGCGAGATATTCGAGGGCGCGGGAATTACCGTCGAGAACGGCCGAGACGACGGAGTAGACGCTTCCGTAAATGATCTGATTGTCTGCAAAGCGGACGTCCGATTTATTGGGAGTGACGTTCACGTCCACGATTTCGGGCGGAACGTCTAAAAAGAGTACATAGAAGGGGTATTGCCTCTTCATGAGGTAGCTTGCATATGCGTTCGTGAGCGCGGCGGAGACTGTCTGGTTGACGACATAGCGGCCGTTCACAAAGAGGCTCTGATAGGTGCGGTTGGGCTTGGAAAAATTCTGGTTGCCGATGAAGCCCCTGAGCTTGATGCCGTGCTTGTCGGCGTCTATTTCATAGAGTTCGCGGAGGATCCCCGCGCCGTACACGTTCGCGATCGCCGAGGATAGCCCGTCGCCGTAGGAGCGGTACTTGAGCTTCCCGTTCGCGGTGAAGGTGAAAGAGATCTCGGGGCGGGAGAGCATGAAGCGCGCCATCATGTTGGCGACATCCCCCTCTTCCTGCTGATCGGAGCGCAAAAATTTAAGGCGGGCGGGCGTATTGAAGAACAGCTCCTCCACCGTGACTTCCGTCCCCCTTGCTCCCGCTGCGGGAAGAACTTCGCCCATATTTCCACCATTGGAGGAGAGCGAAAACGCCTCTTTGTCCCCCGCTCTCGAGACGATCTTCATCTTAGAGACGGCCGCAATGGAGGCGATCGCTTCGCCGCGGAAGCCGAGTGTCTTGACGCCGAAGAGATCCTCCGCACTCTCAAGTTTGCTCGTCGCATGCGGAAGGAAGGCATAGGGAAGATCTTCCTTTTCGATCCCCCCGCCGTTGTCTGTCACGCGGATAAGCCCCTTTCCGCCGCTTTCGATCTCCACGGAGATCTCACTCGCCCCCGCGTCGATCGCGTTCTCGACGAGTTCTTTTACGACGGAGTACGGGCGGTCAACGACCTCCCCCGCCGCGATCTTGTTGAATACTTCCCGCGGTAACACATGGATGTTCATTTGATCTTCTCCTTCCATTCCGAGAGAATGGCGAGGGCCTGCATGGGCGTAAGCACATTGACGTCGAGATCGGAAAGCTCGGACTTAAGATCTATCCTTTCCTCCGTCTCTTCCTCATTTTCGACGAGTTCGGGACGGCGTGCCTCCGTCTTTTCGAGCGTCTTTAAGATGCGCTTCGCCCGGTCAGTGACCTCGGCGGGAACTCCTGCAAGAGAGGCCACTTCGACGCCGAAACTTCTGGAAGCTCCGCCCCGCATGATCTTGCGCAAAAAGACGATGGAGCCGCCGATCTCCCGCACGCCGATCTTGTAATTTTTGACGCCGCCGAGTTTACCCTCAAGCTCGGTGAGTTCATGATAATGCGTCGCAAAGAGGGTCTTTGCGCGCACCTTTTCATTCAGATATTCGATGACCGCCCATGCGATGGAAAGCCCGTCGAAAGTACTTGTCCCGCGGCCGACTTCGTCGAGGATGAGAAGGCTCTTGTTTGTCGCATTCCGCAAAATATTTGCGACTTCCGTCATCTCCACCATGAAGGTAGAACGGTTGGAGATGAGATCGTCGCTCGCCCCGATGCGGGTGAAGATCCTGTCGCAAAGCGGGATCTCCGCACGCTTGGCGGGGACGAAGGAGCCGATGTGCGCCATAAAGACGATGAGCGCGACCTGACGAAGATAGGTGGACTTTCCCGCCATATTCGGCCCCGTAAGGATGAGCGTCCTGTTCTCCTCCCCGTCCATCAGGCAATCGTTGGGAACAAAGCGTTCCCTGGAGAGTTTTTCGACGACGGGATGACGGCCCTCTTCGATGACGAGCGTCCCCTCCTCTTTCAAGACGGGACGGACGAATTTATTTTCCTTGGCGACGACGGCGAGCGAGGTGATGCAGTCGAGCATGGCGACTGCGGAGGCGACCTGTTGGAATACGGGAATATTCTTCTCGAGGATGCCGAGAAGTTCATGGTAGAGGGCTTCCTGAAGGCGTTCCGCCTCCTCTTCGCCGCCCAGAATTTTGCTCTCGATCGCCTTGAGTTCCTCGTTCACATACCGCTCGCCGTTCGCAAGCGTCTGTTTGCGCGTGTAGGAATAGGGCACGCGGTCCTTGAAGGAATTGCTCACCTCGATGTAGTAGCCAAAGACGCGGTTGTAACCCACTTTGAGGGTGCGGATCCCCGTCAGTTCCCTCTCCCGCGCCTCGAGCTGGGCGAGAAGTGTCTGACTGTGCGCCTTAGCATCCCGCAGTTCATCCAGCCTTTCATTGTAACCCGCCTTGATATAGCCTCCCTCCTTGAGGGTGGTAGCCATGGGATCGATGGCGGAATCGAGGAGCGCGCACACCTCTTTCGTATCCACGAGGCGGGAGGCAATGGAGCGCAGAAGGCGGGAGGAAAATCCCGTGAGCTGAAATTTCAGATTGGGCACGACGGCAAGGGACGCAGAGAGCGCGAGGCAGTCCTTCGGCTGAAGATTGCCATTGGAGATGCGGCCGGTGAGGCGTTCGATGTCCTTCACGCCCCCGAGCATGTCGTGGATGCCCATGCGGACGACGGTCGCCTTGAAGAGCTCTTCGACCGCATCCAGCCGCTCTTCGATCTCACCGATCTCCGAAAGCGGGGAGGTGAGAATGGAGGCAAGTTTTCTTCCCCCCATGCCCGTCTTTGTCTCGTCGAGAAGATGCAGAAGCGACCCCCTCTTATCCCCCGTCGCATTATTTTTGAGAATGTCGAGATTGCGGACAGCCGTCGGGTCGAGCTTCATCGCCTTGTTCCCGTCAAAATATTTGAGCGCGTTGATATTCTTGAGTGCGTGCTTTTGCGTCTCGCGCAGATATTCGAGGAGTGCCCCCGCCGCAAGGACAGCAGAGGAGGCCGAATTTAATCCCAAGGCGTCCATCGAAGAAACGGAAAGCTGGGATTTCAGGCAGTTTTCCGCATTCTCGCGTACAAACGCCCACGGAAGATAACAGGAGAGCGGAGGGAGCAGCCGTTCCGTTTCGGGAAGCTCTTTGAGCGCGAAGAGCGCGCTGCTATTGCATATGATCTCTGCGACGGAGAGATTGGCAAGATCGGAGACGAGCTTTTCCGCACTCTCCACCTCTGTGGCGGCAAATTCCCCCGTCGTGATGTCCGCCCATGCGAGGGCGAAACTTTCCTCTTCCTTCACGGCACAGGCGATATAGTTGCTCTTCTTTTCGTCGAGAAGATCCCCCTCGATGACGGTACCCGCCGAGACGACGCGGATGACATCTCTGTCTACCATGCCCTTGGAGGCCTTGGGATCGGAGAGCTGTTCGCAGATGGCGACGCGCTCGCCGCTTTCCACGAGCTTCTGAATGTAGGCGTCTACGGCATGATAGGGTACGCCGCACATGGGTGCGCGCTCTTTGAGGCCGCAATCTCTCCCCGTGAGGGTGAGATCGAGGATCTTGCTTGCCTTTTCGGCGTCCTCGAAGAACATCTCATAGAAGTCCCCGAGACGATAGAATACGAGGCAATCGGGATAAGCCTCTTTGATCTTCTGCCAATGCTCCATCATGGGAGATAATGCCATTTTCCTGTCCCTTCCTTGGTCAAAACGCGTATTTTATGCTTCCTCTCCATACAAGGAGATGCCGTTTGCCTCTGTGATCTTAAGATCGACAAATTCGCCGATACGGCACTTGTCGCTCTTGAAGTACCCCATCCTGCCGTATTCGTCGCGGCCGAGGTACATCCCCTTCTTCTCATCGAAATCCTCGCACAGGATCTCCACCGTCCTTCCCACATACTTCGCACTCTTTTCCCGCGTCTTGGCGTTGACGAGGGCAATGAGCCGCGTGATGCGGTCCTTTGCGACGTCCTCATCGATCCTCCCCTCCATCTCGGCGGCCTTCGTCCCCGTCCGCGGGGAATAGATGAAGGTGAACGCCGAGGAAAGATCGGCCTCTTCGACAAGAGAGAGCGTATCTTCGAACTCCTCCTCCGTCTCCGTGGGGAAGGCGACGATGAGGTCTGTCGTCACCTCGCAGTCGGGGATCTCCCGCCGGAGAAGGGCGAGATCCGAAAGATATTTCTCCCGCGTGTAGCGGCGGTTCATGAGCTTTAAGATGCGGTCATTGCCCGATTGCACGGGAAGGTGCAGATGCTTGCAGATCTTGTCGTGTTTTTTCATGACGGCGACAAGTTCCTCCGTAAAATCCTTGGGATGTGAGGTCATGAAGCGGACGCGGAATTTCCCCTCTATGGAGGCAACTCTGTCGAGTAGCTCGGGGAAGGTCGTCCCGTCCTCCCCGCGGTAGGAATCCACATTCTGTCCGAGAAGGGTAATCTCTTTATAGCCCTCCGAAACGAGGGCTTGCACCTCGCCGAGGATGTCCTCCGCCCGCCGCGAACGCTCCCGTCCGCGCACATAGGGCACGATGCAGTAGGTGCAGAAATTGTTGCAGCCGTAGGTGATGTTCACCCATGCGTTGGGATAGCTCGTCCTAACGGGCGTGACGCCGTCCTCCGTCTCTCCCCGCTCTTCAAGAAGAGAGATGACCGATTTCTTTTGCGCCTTTTTCCTCTCGATGAGGGCGCGGAGTTCGTTGAGATTATGCGTGCCAAAGAGGATATCGATGAAGGGAAACTTATCTTTTAATAGCTTCGCTTTGCCCGCTTCCTGCACCATGCACCCGCCGACGGCGATGAGAAGGCCCTTCTTCTCTCTTTTTAACTTTTTGAGCGCGCCGATGTTGCCGAAGGCATGATTCTCGGCATTTTCGCGGATACAGCAGGTGTTGAATACGATGATGTCCGCCTCCTCCAAAGAAGAAGGCTCCGTATATCCCGTCTCTTTCAGGACGCCCGCGATCTTCTCCGACTCGTGCAGATTCATCTGACAGCCATAGGTGACGATATGGTATTTCATACGTTGAGTTTGGAAAAGACCTCCCCGATATTTTCACGAATGACGAGTTCGCACCGTCCGTCAAGCGGCGTTTCGCTCCGGTTGATGAGGACGAGATGTTCCCCGCGGAAGAGATCGACGAATCCCGCCGCAGGGTAGACGGTAAGCGACGTCCCCGCCACGATGAGAAGATCCGCGCCTTCGATGGCGTCGATCGCCCCCGCGACCGTCCCGCCGTCGAGCGGTTCGCCGTAGAGGACGACGTCGGGCTTGATGAGCCCCCCGCATTCGCAGTGCGGAACGCCCTCCCCCTCCGCCAAATAGCGTGCGGGATAAAATTTGCCACAGCGCAGGCAGTAGTTCCTGTGGATGCTGCCGTGAAGTTCAAAGACCTTCTTGCTGCCTGCGGCCTGATGAAGGCCGTCGATGTTCTGTGTGACAACGGCGGAAAGTTTCCCCTTCTTCTCAAGTTCGGCGAGCTTTCTGTGTGCGGCATTCGGCTGTGCATCGAGGGGGAGCATCTTGTCCCGATAAAATTTATAAAATTCCTCGGTGTGACGATAGAAGTATCCCGAACTCAAGATCTCCTCGGGCGGGACGGAGTATTTTGTGCGGTACAGCCCGTCCTCCGAACGGAAGTCGGGGATGCCGCTCTCCGTCGAGACGCCCGCACCCCCGAAAAAGACGATGCGGTTTGATTTTTCGATGAGTTCTTGCAAATTCATACTATCCACCAAGTAAATATTATAACATAGCATATTTATTTTTTCAAGAAAAGCGGGCGCGCTTTCATGAAAATTTTTTGTCATAAGGCAAATACTGAGGAAGATGAAACGCACGCTCACCGTCCTCGGCATCCTGTTCGGGACGCTTATTTGCCTCTTTCTTTTCGCCCTCTTCTACTATCTGGGCGTGACGAGGGGCATCACACTCGACAAAAACAAACTCACGCTCGAGACGGGCAGAATTTCCGTCTTTGATGCAAACGGTGATGAGATCGAGACAACCTCTGCTTCTCAGGATGTTGCCTTTTCGGAATTTCCCCCCTATCTTCCGAACGCCTTTGTCGCCGTGGAGGATAAGCGGTTTTATACGCACAACGGCTTTGACCTCCATGGGATCGCCCGCGCCGCACTCAAAAACATCAAGAGTTTTTCCTTCCGTGAAGGAGCGTCCACAATCTCCCAACAACTCATCAAAAACACCCACCTCACAAGCGAAAAGACGCTGACAAGAAAACTCAAGGAATTCAAGCTCACTCGCGCCCTCGAGAAAATCTACTCGAAGGAGGAGATCCTTGAACTGTATCTCAACTCCATCTACTTCGGGCACAGCGCGTTCGGCATCGGAGACGCCGCGGCCTTCTATTTCGGCAAGACGCCGGGGGAGCTTTCCATTGCGGAAAGTGCCATGCTGGCCGCTCTCGTGCGCTCTCCCAATCGATATTCCCCTTTCAAAGATGAAGAGAAGTGCCTCGCAAGGCGAAACCTCGTCCTCTCCCTCATGAAGGAACAGAGCTATATCGACGAGAGCGAATATACCGATGCCCTTTCGGAACCTTTGCCCGCGGCCCCCTCCGAAAAGAGAAAGCAGAATTCCTACCTCTCCCTCGTCTATGACGAACTTTCCGACCTCTTCCCGGGGGCGGGCACCGCCTATCTCGCTTCCCTTCGCGTCTATACCGCCTATGACCCAGCTCTGCAGAGCGTCCTCGAGCGTGCGGACACGGAAAGCGATGTCTCCCTCTTTGTGCGCTCGACGGAAAATAACGCCATCAAGGCGTACCATTCGACGGTCGGCATGGTGCGAAGGCTCCCCGCCTCCACGATCAAGCCCCTCCTTGTTTACGGCCCCGCGATCGAGGAAAATTTCATCTCTCCCGCGACCGCGATAAAGGATGAAAGGACGGACTTTTCGGGCTATATGCCCGACGATGCGGGCGGGGCGACGGGAGAATATATGAGCGTCCGCTATGCCCTCTCCCACAGTGTGAACATCCCCGCCGTGAAGATCTTGAACTCCATCGGCGTGGAGCGGGGCGCGGGCTATCTCGAAAAGATGGGGATGAAGGTGGAAAACGAGGACAAAACGCTCGCCCTCGCCCTGGGCGGCATGCGGGAAGGATTCACCATCAAAGAGCTTGCGGACGGGTATGCGACCTTTGCAAAGGAGGGAAATTTTGCGCCGTCTGCGGCCATTTTGCGCGTCGAGGATAGCCGCGGAAGGGTCCTCTACAAAAGAGAAACGCGGGAGAAAAAAGTCTTTTCGGAGGAGACGAGCTTTTTGATCGGCGACATGCTCTCCACAGCCGCCAGGGAAGGGACAGCAAAGCGGCTCAGCACACTTCCCTATTTCGTGGGCGCAAAGACGGGAACGGCGGAAGGGAATGCGGGCAATCTCGACGCCTACACCATCGCCTACACTTCGGAGGACGTTGTAGCGGTTTGGCTTGGCAACCGCGACAATTCCCCCGTCGAAGCATCGGGCGGAGGTCTCCCCGCGAACCTTGCAAAAAAGACGCTTGAAGCCCTCTACGAAAAGAGAACGCCGAAAGATCCGAAAATCCCCGAAGGCGTAGAAAAGCTCCTGTGCGACACAGAGGCCTATAAATCCCGCCACGAACTCGTCCTCTCCGACCCGATCGCACCCCGTATCACCTCTTTCGAGGAGTGGTTCAAAAAGACCGCATGTCCCAAGGAGCAAAGCACGAAGTATTCGCGCCCCTCCATACAACCCCCCATCATATCCGTCAAAAACGGCTGTGTGACCATAGAGCTATGTCAGGCAGAGTACTATTCATACATCGTAAAAAGAGAAAATCGCGGTGAAGTCACCACGATCTACAGCGGCGAATATTGCCGCGACATCTGCGATAATTCCGTGCGAGCGGGAGAAAAATATCAATATATCGTCATCCCCGTCTATGAGGGGCACGAGGGCGAGCCTGTCCGCCTTCCGAACGTTCAGATAGAAAAGCCTTCCCCCACCCTTCCGGACGATTGGTGGACAAATCAGAAGGTGATTTTCTCCACCGTTGAAAGTGCTTCCTCGACGAGGGCGTCTACGTCCAGCTTTTTCTCCTCCTCTTCGATGAAAGAGAGCGCGGGGCGGATCGCGGGATGCTCGGGAAGAAAGACGGTGCAGCAATCCTCAAAGGGAAGGATGGATGTCTCGTATGTGCCGATCTTTCTCGAACGGGCAATGATCTCATCCTTGTCGAAGCCGACGAGCGGACGGAGGACGGGAAGGGTGACGACGGCGTTCGAGGAGGTCATCCCCTCGATGGTCTGGCTCGCGACCTGTCCGAGGCTCTCGCCCGTCACAAGGCACTGATAGCCGTGAGATCTCGCAAATCTTTCTGCGATGCGGAACATAAATCTTCGAAGCAGGGTCACGTTCAGCTCGGGGGCGCATTTTGCATGGATCTCCTCCTGCAATTTTGTCACCTTCACCGTCGTAAGCCTCGTCACGAGGGTGTATTTCGAGAGGATTTTAGCGAGTGCGACCACCTTCTCCTTCGCGCCCTCATTGGTGTAGGGATAGCTGTGGAAGTGCAGAAGTTCCACCGTCATGCCGCGCTTGGCCATCATGTAGCCCGCAACGGGAGAATCAATGCCGCCCGAGATGAGAAGAAGGCCCTTTCCGGAAGTGCCGACGGGCATGCCGCCAACCCCCTCTTCGGATCCGCAAAAGACGAGCGCGGTGCCGTTTTCACGAACGTCGATATAGACGGTGTTTTGCGGAGTATGGACGTCTACCTTGAGGGCGGGGAAAGTTTCCAGAAGCCGTCCGCCGATCTCCGCACTGATCTCCATGGAGCTGAGCGGATATTTTTTATAGGCGCGGTGCGTCTCCACCTTAAATGTTCCGCTCATGGGAGCGACGAGCTTTGCCCCCTCGAAGATCTCCTCCATCGAGCTTCCGATGAGATACCCGATGGAATAGGAATGCACGCCGAAGACGTTGGAGACGCGTTCTGCGATCTCCTCGGCACGGCCTTCTTCGAACTTCTCCACGAGCCATCTTCCGCTCGTGCGGTGCAGTTCGTGGCGGATGCCGCGCAAGCTCTTTTCGAGATTGTCCGCAAAGACATGTTCGAAAAAGCCCCTGTTCTTTCCCTTCAAGTGGATCTCCGCATAGCGGATAATGACGACCTTTTCCATTATAGTTTTTCCTTAAAATGCTTGACTGCCGCGTTCATATGGAGTGCGGCTTCTTCGATCTCCTGCATAGTCGTCTCGGGCGAAAAGCTCACACGGAGTACGCCGTCGAGAATGGCTTCCCCATATCCGCACGCCGTGATAACACGGCTGAAGCGGTGCTTTGAAGAACATGCACTCCCCGTGCCGACGACGACGCCCTCCTCCCAGAGCATGCGGGAAAGCACTTCGCCGCGCGTTCCCTCCGCACTCACCGTGAGGATGTAGGGTGAGCCGTCCGGGGGAGAGATGCGCGCATACAGACTGTGGTCGAGCCTCTCCCAAAGTGCCTCGCGATAGCCTTTGAGTCGCTGTGCATCCTCCGAAAGGGTGGCGAACTTCCTCTCGGCGGCGTAGCAAAAATCGAGGATGCCTAAAACGTTCTCCGTCCCGCTCCTGAGATTTCCCTCCTGTCCGCCCCCGTGAATGAGGGGGATAAGGGAGAGTCCCTTTCTTTTTACAAGCCCGCCCGTTCCCTTGAGCGCGCCTATTTTATGGGCACTCAAAGAAAAGAGGTCGATGTCCTGCGTGAGGCGGACGGGGATCTTCCCGAAGCTCTGTACGCCGTCGCTCATGAATACGCAGCGGGGATTTTTCACCTTCACCCGCTTTGCAATGGCGGCAATTTCGTTGATCGCGCCCGTCTCGTTGTTCACATGGATGACGGAGACGAGCGAAGTTTTCTCATCGACAAGGGACAAAAGGGCATCTGCGTCCACCGCCCCATGGCGGTCAACAGGGGCAAAGCGAGGCTCCACGCCGCGGTTTTTGAGTTCGTTGAAGGCGCGCTCCACCGCCGCATGCTCTCCCAAAGTCGTCACCGCGTTCCCCCGCCTTGCAGCCGAAAAGATCGCCTGATTGTCACTCTCCGTTCCCCCCGAAGTAAAGATGAGTTCGAACTTCGCGGGATCGGCGATACGGGAAAGGATAGTCTCCCGTGCCCTTCCCATCTCGGCGGACACGGCAAAACCTCCGCCGTAGCTCGCGGAGGGGTTGAAAAAATTTTCCGAGGCGTAACGCTGTGCGCGTGTAAGTGCCTCTTCGTTCGGCCGCGTCGTGGCGGCATTGTCGAGGTAGATCATCGTTTTTCTTCGAAGTATATCTTGAATTGGGAACAGCGTTCCCCATCTGCAAATGCCTCTATCGTCGAGGTGCTATCTTCATCTTTGCGGGTGAAGAGCAGCTCGTCCCCCTCCTTGACCTGCTTCAGATAGGAGATCTGAAAGGCAGTGATCTTTCGGCCTGCAAGTTCGTCCATCGAAAAGCAGTCGAGAAAAAGATCGGCATAGCGGGCGTTGTTGACATGCAGATAGTGGTCGCAGTCGGAGGAGTATGCGCGGAAGCGGCGGACCTCGGTCCCCTCCGTTTTCGCGATCTTCCATGCGGGCGGTTCCACCGCTTTTTCGTCGCGGTAAGGACAATTTGTATGCGCCGCGCCCAATTTCTCGGGCGTGAGAAGGGAAAAACTCTTGAGATCGACAAGGCACCAGCGGGACGCAAGGGCGGCGACTTCCTCCCCCTTTGCATCGCGCACACAGTAATCCCTCTCGAAAAATACATGGCGGGGCGGAAGCGGCCATGTCTCCACGGTGAGCGCGTCCCCGAGAACGATGGGACGACGGAAAGCGCAATAGGTATGCACAACGATAAAGCCAAAGCCCAGCGGCCTTAAGTCATCGTAGCCGAATCCCAGCTCGTCCGCGCTCGCACAGGCGGATTCCTGCGTGAGGGAGAGAAGTGCTGAGAGCTTGATCTCGTCCTTGAAATCGCAATCCGAATAGCGGAGCGCGTAATTTTTTACATTCGCATACACATCCATATCTTCATGAGTATATCACGAAAAACACGCGTCTGTCAACAACTTACAGGGCATTCGCCCCCGAGGAAAGAAAAGTGAGCGTCCCTGCGGCGATCGCAGAGGCGATCTTTTTCTGATACTCTTCGGAAAGGAGAAGTGCTTCGTCCTGCGGGTTGGATAAAAATCCGCATTCCACGATGATAGAGGGTGTATCCGAACAGTTCAAGACAAAGTAGTCCTCCGCGAGGGCTGCTGTCTTTTTGACGCATTCGGGCATGGAATTGAGGGAAGTCTGCACGAGACAGGCGAGCGTCCTGGACGGATCTGAATCTTCCCGGAAGAATACCTGCGCTCCCCTTCTCGACGGATCGGAAAAGAAGTTCTGATGTACGGAGATCATGACCGTTGGACTGTTTTTTTGAATGATCTCCGCCCGCTTTTGCATGTCGCGCCGCTTGTAGCCCGCCGTCGCCAGATCGTATAGCCCCGCCTCCGTCGGACGGGTCTGCACCACGAAAAAGCCCGCTTCCTCGAACTCTCTCTGCAAGATGCGGGCAATGGAGAGATTGATGTCGCTCTCCTTTTTTCCCGTGACTGTCCCCACGACGCCGCCGTCCACTCCGCCGTGCCCCGCATCGATGACGACGGCGAGGCGGAGCGGCTTTGCCGCCGCACGGGAGAGCGCGAAAAAGCAGAATGCAAATGTGACGGCGACCGCAAGCGCGAGGCAGGAAAACCCGAGAACGATGCGGTGCTTATACAAAAAATTCATACGCTATTGTATGAAATTTTCTTTGCAAAATATGCGCCCGACGAGTCGGCGTCGGACGCATGGAAAAGGGATTTTTACTCCTTCGCTTTGATGTATTCATCTATGGCCTTCGCCGCCCGTTTCCCCGCGCCCATGGCGAGGATGACGGTGGCGGAGCCTGTCACCGCGTCCCCTCCCGCAAAGACGCCCGGAAGGGAGGTGCGGCCATCTTCATCCGCCTTGATCTCCCCGTGCGGCCCGACTTCAAGCCCCGCAGCAGAGCGTCCCACAAGGGGGTTGGGCGAAGTGCCGAGGGCCATGATGACGCAGTCTGTTGAGAGAAGAAATTCGCTCCCCGCCTTGGGGATCGGACGGCGTCTGCCGCTTGCATCCGGCTCTCCGAGCTGCATTTCGATACACTTTATCGCCGTGACACAGTTGTCCCCATCGACGAGGATATCCACGGGATCGGAGAGAAAACGGAATGCGACCCCCTCCTCTTCGGCGTGATGTATCTCCTCGCGGCGGGCGGGAAGTTCCGCCCTCGAGCGACGGTAGACAACGGTCACCTCCGCACCCATGCGCCTTGCACACCGTGCGGCGTCCATGGCGACATTCCCTCCGCCGACGACGACAACGTGCTTTGCGGGATAAAGCGGAGTCTCCGCACCCTCCTCATACGCCTTCATGAGGTTGATGCGCGTGAGATATTCGTTGGCGGAAAAGACCCCGCGCGCATTTTCATGGGGAAGTCCCAAAAAGCGGGGAAGCCCTGCGCCCGTGCCGAGAAAGACTGCCTCGAAGCCGAATTCGGAAAAAAGCTCTTCCACCGCATAAGACTTGCCCGCGACGGCGTTTTTCACAATCTTCATTCCGCGGGATGTGAGCCTTTCCACCTCGCGGCGGACGATCTCCTTCGGAAGGCGGAACTCGGGGATCCCATAGACGAGGACACCGCCCGCAAGGTGCAGAGCTTCAAAGACGGTCACCTCATAGCCAAGGTCAATGAGGGCGTCCGCGCATGCAAGTCCCGAAGGGCCGGAGCCGACGACGGCGACCTTGTGTCCGTTTGATTGCGGCGCGGAGCTGTCGCGCCCGAATTTTGCATGATAGTCTGCGACAAATCTCTCCAAAGCACCGATCGCGACAGGCTCGCCCTTGATGCCGCGGACGCAGTTTCCCTCGCACTGCGTCTCCTGCGGGCATACTCTTCCCGTCACCGCGGGGAGAGCGTTTGCGGAGCGAACGACAGCGTATGCCTCCTCGAATTTTCCCTCTGCCACAAGGGACAAAAACTCGGGGATACGGACGGAGACGGGGCAGCCCTTCGCGCAGGGGCGCGACTTGCAGGAAAGGCATCTTCTCGCCTCGCTTCTTGCCGTTTCTTCATCGTAGCCGAGCATCACCTCGGAGAAGTTCAAAATTCTTTTTGAAGGCTCTACCTCGGGCATGGTATGCCTTTTTTCCGTCGAAATGCGACCTTGCATCTCATTTCACCTCCATATGATAGAGGTTGCAACTTCTTTCCCGCGCGGCCCTTTCAAAGTCGGAATAAGTACGAAGCCTTCCCATCGCTTCGTCGAAATCGATGAGGTGTGCATCAAAATCCGGGCCGTCGACGCAGGCGAATTTTGTCTTGCCGCCCACCGTGAGGCGGCAGCAGCCGCACATGCCTGTCCCATCGATCATGATGGGGTTCATGCTCGCGACCGTCTTGATATGATAGGGCCTCGTTGCCTCCGCAACGTACTTCATCATGGGAAGAGGTCCCACCGTGAACACAGTATCGAAGTTCTCCCCCGCCTCAAGCATCCGCTTCAAGGGAAGGCAGACGTTGCCCCTTTCCCCCATGCTCCCATCGTCTGTCGTGAAAAAGAGACGGCTTGAAACTTCTTCAAACTCCCTCTCCAAAATGGCCATGCCCTTTGTGCGGAATCCGATGACAGAAGTGACCTCCGCCCCGAGGCCAAAGAGTCTCTTTGCAACGGGATAGGCAATGGCGCACCCGACGCCCCCGCCGATGACGGCGACTTTTTTCAACCCCTCCACCTCTGTCGGAAGGCCGAGCGGGCCGACAAGGTCGGCGACCCCCTCTCCCTCTTCGAGAGAAGAGAGTGCGATCGTTGCACCGCCGACGACCTGAAAGATGACGGTGACTGTCCCACTGTTTTTATCCGAATCTGCGATCGTGAGCGGGACGCGCTCCCCTTTTTCGTTTGCGCGGAGAATGACAAATTGCCCTGCCAGCGCACGGCGTGCGGCAAGGGGGGCTTCGATCTCCATGCGGATGAGCGTCTCGGTCAAACGCTCCTTTTTCAAAATAAGATACATCGGCAATCCCTTTGTGCGATCGTTTTGAAAATATTATACAATAATGCTCCTCTCTTGTCAACGGCGGACATTTATAAAATTTTTTATAAAAGGTTGTTTCAATTCATTGACAAATCGACAAATTTCGATTATAATATCATTTGTTGACAAAATGAATAAGTTGTCTGAAGAAAAATCGGGAGAATGAAAAATGGCAAAGGTAAAGATCGTAACGGATTCGAACAGCGGTATTACGCAGGCGGAAGCGAAGGAGCTTGGAGTCTATGTCCTTCCCATGCCTTTCCTCATCGGGGGAGAGGAGTACTTCGAGGACATCACCCTGACGCAGAAGGGATTCTATGAACTTCTGAAGTCCAACGCACAGGTCTCCACTTCTCAGCCCGCCATCGGCAACATCACGGAACTTTGGGACAGCCTTCTCGAGGACGGGAGCGAGATCGTACACATCCCCATGTCGAGCGGGCTATCCGAGTCTCTGCACACCGCAGAAAGGCTCGCGGCGGACTATGACGGACGGGTGCAGGTCGTGGATAACCAACGCATCTCCGTCACACAGCGGCAGAGCGTCTACGACGCTCTCGAGCTTGCCAAGCAGGGAAAGAGCGCGAAGGAGATCAAAGAGTATCTGATGAAGACCAAGTTCGATTCGAGCATCTATATCTCGCTTGCCACCTTAAAATATCTCAAAAAGGGCGGCCGTCTCACTCCTGCCGCCGCACTCATCGGGACCATCCTCAAGATCAAACCCGTGCTTCAGATCCAAGGGGAGAAGCTGGACGCCTTCAAGAAGGTGCAGACTCTCCGCCAAGCAAAGAACGTGATGATCGAGGCGATGAAACACGACTTCGCCACCCGATTCAAAGACCTCGTCGCGGCGGGAGAGATGACACTCAACATCGCACACACGGACAACGAAGCGGAGGCTCAGATCTTCAAACAGGAGGTCGAGGCCGCCTTCCCCGACGTGCCCGTCGTCTTTGTCGATCCCCTCTCTCTTTCCGTCTCCTGCCACATCGGTCCCGGCGCACTCGCCCTCGCAAGCGCGAGGATCCTCAAGTAATATACACCTCCTTTGATAAAAGGCGTCCTCTGTATTGAGGGCGTCTTTTGTCAAAGTTAAAATCCGCTTTTTCTTCTGCGGAAAAGCCCGCGCTGGCGCATCTCGACGAGATGAAACTCCTGCTCCCTTTCGAAATCATAGACGCAGGGGCTTTTGGGAGAGGCAAAGGAGAGCTTCCCGCCGATATCTGCAGCCTCGGCAAATCCGTATGCGCACACGCACATGGGCACGCCGTACAAAAAGGCCTGCGCCCGCATGAGCGTCTGTTCCAATCCGCCCTCTGGCTGTTCGAAGATGCACAGGGCAAGTTCCGCTCCGCACACGGAGAGCGTCTCCGCAACGCGCGGAAAGAAGAGATCCTCCGCGACGATGATGCCGAGTTTCCCAACGCCCGTGTCGAAGATCTTCACTCCTGCTCCGCAGCGGTATTCTCCCCCGTCGATGCGGTATGCCATATCCGAGACGCCCAGGATCCTCCCCTTCTCGGCGACGACGACGGACTTTCTCCTCAGCCCGCGGGCATCCGTAAAACAGCCCGAGACGACGACATTCTGCTCCTCGCGCGAGAGGACGGCGACATCCTCGAAAAGGCTCGTCTCCCCCTTGAGTTCGCGTTCATAGCTCACCTCCCCGAGTGCCTGAAAGGAAAAGCAAAGGATATCCGCCTTGCTCCCCGCAAAGCTTTCGGAATATTCGCCGAGGGTGCCCTTTGTCACAAAACAGATGCGCATACACATCATTTTAGCGCGCGGGGGGAAATTTTGTTACACCGGCAAAAAAGCACAATAAAAAAAGATGCAGGCGAACGCCGGTGCGTTCGCCTGTCTGAACTTCTTTCCGATGTTATTCCTCGGGTCCCGTCTTGTCACCGCCCTGCTGCGCCTTCAAAAGGTCGCGGATCTCGGCGAGAAGTTCCTCCGTCGTGGGAGCGGGTGCAGGTGCGGGTTCAGGCTCGGGAGCCGGCTCTTCCGCCGCCTTGGCGGCCTCTTTCTTCGCCTTCAAGGCCTCCGCTCTTCTGCGGATCCTGTTGATCGTAAACACGATAAGGAACAGGATAAATGCCGTGAGAAGGAAGGTAATGATCGCGGAGATGACGATGCCGAAGTCCAGAATAATGGGCGTCACCGTCTCGGGATTGGCCAGATACTTGGACTCGTTCAGGATAACCTGAAGGGCACCGAAGCCGTCGGGACCGACGCCGATCGCCTGAAGGAGAGGCGTGAGGATCCCGTTGACGATCGCTGTGACGATCGCCGTAAACGCGCCGCCGACGATGATGCCGACAGCCATGTCGAGGACATTCCCGCGGGAGATGAATTCTTTGAATTCCTTAAAGAAGCCCGACTTTTTTTCTTTTGCCATAAACTTACCTCCGATAAATTTTTATCAATTTTTTCAACCTGCCCATGGTAAAGGCAGAAGGTTGCCGAGAAAGGCGGAACTTCCAATTTCCCTCCGCCGTACCGGGAAGATTCATGCGGGCCTCACTGTCGAGTCCCAAAAGATCCTGTATGGGAATGATGGAAAGGTTCGCTTTGGAGGCGAGGGACAACCGGATGAATGCCTCGGGGATGCCCTCCCCCTTGTCGCCGAGACGGACGCGCACATCGAAGCGTTCGAGTTCCGCCGCAAGGCGGGAGCGGAAGAGGATGTATTCCTCCGCACTCATCGAGCCGACAAAGCCCGAGACAGTGTCGTTGTCATGTGTGCCCGTGTAGGAGACGCAGTTCTCCCCATAGAGATGCGGGAGAAATTCGTTGTCCTCCCTCCCGTCGAAGGCAAAGAGCAGCACCTTCGTCCCGGGAATGCCCGTCTTTTGGAGGAGATCTTTCACACCTTCGTCCGCAGAACTGAGGTCCTCCGCGATCACTCTGCCCGCATAGTTGATGCCCGAAAATATCTTCTCCTTCGGGCCATCGGTATAGATGCCGCCCTCCGCATTCTCTGCGTCGGCAGGCAGTTCATAACCTCTCTCCAGCCCCACGAAGTGGCCGATGCGCACGACATCGTACAGCTGGAAGGCGTCCTGAAGGCGTGCCCTCCACCATGCGAAGCCATCTCTCTCATGCGCCGCCCAATCGTAGACAGGATATCCCCAACGCTGGCCGGTGGCGGAGAAATAGTCGGGGGGAACGCCCGCGACTTTGGCGGGCCGCAGCTCATCATCCAGTTTGAAGAGCTTCGGATGTGCCCACACATCCGCGCTGTCGTATGCGCAGAGGAGCGGGATCTCGCCGATGATCTTGACACCAAGCCCCTTACAATATTTCTTGAGGGCCATCCACTGTTTGCGGAATTCGTATTGCAAAAACTGCCAGAAGAGGTACTCCTCATGGTATTCCGTCCGAAGCTCCTCCAAGGCATCCGCATCGTGCCGCTTGATTTCCTCCGGCCAATCGGCAAATGTCCCGCCAAAGACGACTTTCGCCGTCATGAAGAGCGCGTAGTCCTCCGAAGTCCCGCTCTTGATGAAGGCACGGAAGTTCTTCCCGTCGAAGTTGAAGCGAGAGAACGCGGTGCGCAAAAGCGGATACCGGGAAGCATAAAGCGCGGCATAGTCGATCTCCGTCGCACGCGCAGTCCTCAGCTCCTCTTTGGTGAGAAGGCCGTCCTTCGCGAGGAGGTCGAGGTCGATGAAATAGGGATTGCCCGAACTGCAGGAGACGGCCTGATAGGGCGAATCGCCGAATCCAGTCTGCGCAATGGGCAAGACCTGCCAATATTTCACCTTGCTCTTTGCAAGAAGTTTGGCAAAGCGGAAGGCGTCGCCGCCGAGAGAGCCGACGCCGTACTTCCCCGGAAGGGTGGAGATGTGACACAGGATCCCTGCGCCGCGTTTGAATTTATTCGTCATTTCAGAAGCTCCCTCATCCTTTGGCACGCTTCAAGGGTACTGTCCGCCGTTCCGAATGCGGTGAGACGGAAGAAACCCTCGCCGTTCTTGCCGAAGCCGCTGCCCGGCGTGCCGACGACATTTGCCCGTTCCAAAAGATGATCGAAAAATTCCCAGCTCTTCATGCCGTTGGGGCATTTCATCCAGAGATAGGGCGAATTCTTCCCGCCCGTATACCAGATGCCCAGCTCCTCGAGGCAGTGCGCGATCGTTTTCGCATTGCCGCGATAATAGTCGATGTTCGCCGCGATCTCCCTCTCCCCCTCTTCGGTAAAGACGGCCGCCGCGCCCATCTGTGCGATGTAGGACGCACCGTTGAATTTGGTGGACTGCCTCCTCGCCCAAAGGCGGTTCAAGGATGCGCCGCCACGATTCAGCTCTTT
The DNA here is from genome assembly GCA_947629675.1 of uncultured Clostridia bacterium. Taxonomy (GTDB): domain Bacteria; phylum Bacillota; class Clostridia; order Christensenellales; family Borkfalkiaceae; genus Gallimonas. The sequence continues at coordinate 28,028 of CANREM010000008.1, read as the reverse complement.
GGGGACGACGGTATAGCCGCAGCGGACGCCCGTGAATCCGGCAGTTTTGGAATAGGAACAGATCTCTATGGCGCATTCCCGCGCCCCCTCGATCTCGAAGATGGAACGGGGAAGGGTGGGATCCTCGATGAAGTATTCATAAGCGGCGTCGTAGAGAATGACTGCCCCCTTTCTTATCGCATAATCCACCCATGCCTTCAGCTGTTGTCTGTTATAGGCCGCACCCGTGGGATTGTTGGGGGAACAGATGTAGATGAGATCCGCATCCACCCCTTCATCGGGCATGGGCAGAAAGCCGTTCTCTTCGTTTGCGTCCGCGAAGAGGACGCGCCTCCCCGCCATACGATTGCTGTCTACATAGGCGGGATAGACGGGGTCGGGGATGAGGACGGCGTTGTCCGCGGAAAAGAGGTCCAAAAGGTTCCCGAGGTCGGACTTCGCTCCGTCCGAGATAAAGACTTCATCGGAAGAGATCCGGACGCCCTTTCTTGCATAGCTCCCCTTGATGGAGTCGATGAGGACATCGTAGCCGTAGCAATAGCGGTCGGGACCGTACCCTTTGAAACTCTCCGCATGGGCGAGGTCCTCCACGGCGCGGTGCATGGCTGCAATGACGGCGGGTGCGAGCGGGCAGGTCACGTCCCCGATGGAGAGCTTGATGACCTTCCTGTCGGGATGTGCTTTTTGGAAGGCACTCACCTTTGCGCCTACCGTCGAGAAGAGATAGTTTTCGGATAGATCCAAGAAATGTTCGTTAATTTTCATGATTTTTACGATAGACCGTCGCCGCGCGCACGAACTCACGGAAGAGCGGATGCGCACAGTTGGGACGGGATTTGAATTCGGGATGGAATTGCACCGCGATGAAGAAATCGTTTGCGGGATATTCGAGTGCCTCGACGCGTGCGCCGTCGGGCGAAGTCCCCGCGATCTTCATGCCGCGCTCCTCGAATGCGGCGCGGTAGGCATTGTTGAATTCAAAGCGGTGACGATGGCGTTCGGAGATGTGTTCGGTCCCGTAGATCTCTTTGATCTTTTCCCCGATGAGTTTGCAGGGATTGGCACCGAGGCGCATCGTGCCCCCCATCTTCACGCCGTATTGGTCGGACATGAGACCGATGACGGGATGCGGGCATGCGGGGAAGAACTCCGTGGAGTTCGCATCCGGGATCCCGAGGACATTGCGTGCAAACTCAATGGCGACGATATGCATACCGAGACAGATCCCGAGGAAGGGAATGTTGTGTTCGCGGGCGTATCTGCATGCGACGATCTTTCCCTCGATCCCCCTTCCGCCGAATCCGCCGGGGACCAAGATCCCATCGACGCCGAAGAGCAAATGTTCCACATTCCCCTCCGTCAGTTTCTCGGTGTCCACCCATGCGATCTCCACCTTGGCGTCCGTCTCGTATCCGCCGTGGGCGAGTGCCTCCGCAACGGAGAGATAGGCATCGTGCAATTGGACGTATTTGCCGCAGAGCGCGATCTTGACCGTCTTACTGCGGGCATGGATGCGGGTGAGCATCTCTTCCCACTCGCTCATATCAATTTTGTTGGGAGAAAGATCCAGAATGTTGCAAACGATGGAGGAGAGGTTGCTCCTCTCGAGCATCATGGGAGCCTCATAGAGGACGGGCACCGTGAGATTTTCGATACAGCACTCGGGACGAACGTTGCAGAACATGGCGATCTTCTCGCGGATAGACTCCGGCATAGGCTCGTCGACGCGGGCGACGATGATGTCGGGGAAGATCCCCATCCCCTGCAATTCCTTCACGGAATGCTGGGTGGGCTTACTCTTGAATTCGCAGGAACCCGAGATGTAAGGAACTAGGGTCACATGGATGAAACAGCAGTTCGATCTCCCCACCTCGCGGGAAACCTGGCGGATCGCCTCGAGGAAGGGCTGCGATTCGATATCGCCCGTCGTCCCGCCGATCTCGGTGATGACAATGTCCGCATCCGTCGCCTTCCCCACCTGATAGATGAAGGACTTGATCTCGTTGGTGATATGGGGAATGACCTGCACCGTCTGGCCGAGATATTCCCCCGCACGCTCCTTTTTGAGGACGTTCCAATACACCTTTCCCGTCGTGAGATTGGAGAACTTATTGAGGTCCTCGTCGATGAACCGCTCGTAGTGCCCGAGGTCGAGGTCGGTCTCCGCACCGTCCTCCGTCACAAAGACTTCGCCATGCTGATAGGGACTCATCGTCCCCGGGTCGATGTTGATGTAGGGATCGAGTTTCTGCGACGCGACCTTATAGCCGCGCATCTTGAGGAGCCTCCCCAAGGACGCCGCGGTGATCCCCTTTCCGAGGCCGGATACGACGCCGCCCGTCACGAAGATATATTTCGTCATTTCTTACCTCTTGCGCTTCCTGTGTTAAAGTTCGACCTCGCCGCGGAAGGCGAATTCGGCTGGCCCCGTCATGAGGACCTCCTCCTCCCGATAGCGGATCGTAAGCTCTCCGCCCTTCAATTTGACGGTGATATCCGCATCCTTGTCGCAATATCCGTTGAGAACGGCCGCAACGGCTGCCGCACATGCCCCCGTACCGCACGCCCATGTCTCCCCGCTGCCGCGCTCCCACACGCGCATCTTGAGAACGTTTCTTTCAATCACCTCGACAAATTCCGTATTCACGCGCTCGGGAAAGGCGGGATGATGTTCGAAGAGCGGACCCAATTTTTCGAGTGCGATATGGTCCGGATCTTCTCCGAAGAGGACACAGTGGGGATTGCCCATGGAGACGCAGGTCACAAGGTAGGAAGTCCCTCCCACGATGAGAGGATGAGAGACGACCCTCTCCCCTTCAAAACATGCGGGGATATTATCGGGGAGGAGTTCCGCCCTACCCATGTCCGCGGTCACAGAGCAAACAACGCCGTCGCGGGCAAATATTTTCAGCGTCTTGATGCCCGAGAGCGTCTCCACGCGGATGCACTCTTTTTTGACATTTCTCACTTCATAGAGATATTTCCCGACGCAGCGGATGGCGTTGCCGCACATCTTCCCCTCGCTGCCGTCGGCGTTGAACATCCGCATTCTGACATCGGCGACCGCGCTCGGAAGAAGAAGCACGATCCCGTCCCCGCCGATCGAGAAATGGCGATGGGAAAGCCTTACGGCAAGTTTTTCGGGGTCGGGAAGCTCCTCTTCGAAGCAATCGAAGTAGATGTAATCGTTGCCGATCCCGTGCATTTTATAGAAAGTTCTCTGCATAGTCTATTTGAGTTTGATGATCGCATCGCGCTCCGGCCCGACGGCGACATAGGAAATTTGGCAGCCGCACTTCTCCTCGAGATAGGCGATGTATCGGAGTGCTTCGCGGGGAAGCTCCTCTTTTTTGCGACATTGGGAAATATCCGTGTGCCAGCCCTTTACCCTCTCAAAGACGGGCTTGCAGCGGCCGAGGACATCGGGATAGGGAAATTCGTGCAAAATTTTCCCGTCAAGTTCATAGGCAGTGCAAACTTCGATCTCTTCGTAGACGGAGAGAACGTCGAGCTTGGTGAGAACGACCTCGTCCGCCCCCTGGCACCGGATACCGTAGGAGGAGGCGACTACATCGAATGGCCCTACCCTCCGCGGCCTTCCCGTCGCCGCGCCGTATTCGTTGCCCGCGGCACGAAGTTTCTCCGCCTTTTCGCCGAAGTATTCCGCTGTAAAGGGGCCTTCTCCCACGCAGGTGGAATACGCCTTCATCACGCCGACGGACGCATCGAGTCTGAGGTGCGGAACACCCGCACCGATGGGGGCATAGGCGGCGATCGTAGAGGAGCTGGAGGTGAAGGGATAGATGCCGAAGTCGATGTCCCTCAAGGCTCCGAGTTGGGCCTCGAACATGATCTTCTTCCCCTCCCTGTGTGCCCTGTCGAGAAGAAGTCCCGTATCTGTGATATACTCTTTGAGCGGGAGACCGTAATTTTTGAAATATTCAATACATTCTTCCACCGTAATCGGCGTGTGATGATAGCCCCCCGCGACGGTGAGATTCTTCCATTCGACGATGTCCTTCACCCTCGAAAAGAGGCGTTCGGGGTCGAGAAGTTCGCCCATGCGGAAGGCCTTCTTCATGTATTTATCGGCATAGACAGGCGCGATCCCGCGGCGGGTGGAGCCGAATTTTCTGTCGGCGAGACGGTCCTCCTCGAGGCAGTCCAAAAGGACGTGATAGGGCATGGTGATGACCGCCTTATCGCTGATCTTGAGATTTTCGGGCGAGATCTTCACCCCCGCTGAGCGAAGGCGTTCCATCTCATCGGAGAGGTGTTTGAGGTCGATGACCATGCCCGCGCCGAGTACATTGACGACATTTTCCCGCAAAATACCGGAGGGGAGCAGGTTGAGAATGAACTTCCCCCTCTCGTTGACAACGGTGTGGCCCGCATTGTTGCCGCCCTGATAGCGGCAAACATAGTCGTATCCCTCCGATAAAAGATCGACGATCTTGCCCTTTCCCTCGTCGCCCCAATTGATGCCGCAGACTGATGTAAGCATGGCTCTCCTTCCCGTATTTGCGAAAAGTTGAATATTTTCGTTAATAAAACTATGTTTTATTATACTATAGCTCATCTTCCCTTGTCAAGCGCAACATGCGCATTTTCCCCCTCGATTTGTCTCTCTTTTGAATGGGAACGCACATTTTTGAAGTTCGGGGTTGACAAACTGCCGAATCAAGGATAAAATAATACTGTAAGAACATGCCGCTTTTGCATGTTCAGAAGGAAAAGCAGATAGGAGGGATAGTATGTTTTGCAGAGATTGCGGTTCCAAACTCGGCCTTCGCTTCCTCGAGAACGAAGGTCTCGTCCCCTACTGCGAAACGTGCGGCAAGTATAAATTCCCCTTCTTTCCCGTAGCCGTCTCGATGGTCGTCGTAGACCGCAACGCGGCAAAGATCTTGCTTGCACGCCATGTGCAGGACGACGGGTTCAAACTTTTCGCAGGGTATGTCAAAAAGGGAGAGAGTGCCGAAAAGGCGATCCCGCGCGAACTCAAGGAGGAGACGCATCTTTCCGCCGTCAAGTGGAAATATCTCGCCTCCCGCTACCACGATGCGAAGGACATCTTAATGCTTGGCTACCTCGTCACCGCCGAGGAGGGCGAGCTGAATTTGAATGAGGAGATCGCCGAGGCAAGATGGTGTACCTTCGAGGAGGCAAAGGATCTCATCATCAAAAATTCCACCGCGGAATACTTCCTGGGGTTTGCCCTTCAGGAGCTTACGAAGAAAAAATGATCGGCTTTTTGCCGATTTTTTTACACAAAAAAGGCGGAGCAGAAACTCCGTCTTTTATGATGTCTGAAACGCTTATTCCTCTTCGTCCTCTTCGGGAAGATCGACGTTGTGGTAGACGTCCTGCACGTCGTCGTTCTCTTCGAGCTTATCGAGCATTTTCAAAAAGCTATCCAGCTTTTCGCCCTCCAAAACGATCTTGTTCTGCGGGATCATCGTGATCTCCGCCTGCAGGAAGCGGAGACCCTTTTCCTCGAGGAATTTGCGTGCCTCGGAGAACGCCGCGGGAGATGTGTATACTTCAAAGGCGTCATCCGTCGCAACGACGTCGTCCGCGCCCGCTTCGATGGCGAGGTCGGTCACCTCGTCCTCCGTAAGTCCCGGGGCGGCCTCGACAACGATGAGTCCCCTGTTTTCGAACATGTAGGAGACGCTGCCCGTCGTGCCGAGCGCGCCGCCGCACTTGGACATGATCGCGCGGATGTCCCCCGCCGTACGGTTGATGTTATCCGTGAGCGTCGTAATGATGACGGCAGAGCCGCCCACGCCGTAGCCCTCGTAGGTGAGTTCCTTGAAATCCTTCCCCGCGAGTTCGCCCGCCGCACGCTTGATGGCGCGGTCGATGTTGTCGTTGGGCATGTTCGCCGCCTTCGCCTTTGCGATGACGTCGGCGAGCTTGGAGTTGGTCGAGGGGTTGGGATTGCCCTTTGCGGCGACGGCGATCTCCTTGCCGATCTTGGTGAAGAGCCGTCCTCTCGCGGCGTCCGCCTTGCCCTTCTTTGCCTGTATGTTATGCCATTTGCTGTGACCTGACATGAATTACCTCCGAATGGTTTGTTTGAGTTGATACATTAAGATCCCCGCAGAAACTGCGGCGTTGAGACTCTCTACGCGCCCGTCCATCGGGATGCCGACGACAAGATCCGCCCTTTTTTTCACTTCCTCCGAAAGGCCGTTTCCCTCGTTGCCGATGCACAGGCAAAACCTCTCGGGAGGGCGGACGGAGAACGCATCCGTGCCACCCATGTCCGCGGCGAGCATGTAAATTTCTCCGAGAGAGCGCAAAATCTCCCCTCTTTCTCCGCGCATGAGTTTCGTGTAAAATACGCCGCTCATCGAGGCGCGCACGCCCTTGGGAGAATAGGGGTCGGCACAGTCCGCGAGATAAATTTCTTCGTACCCCGCGGCGGAAGCCGTCCTTATGATCGCTCCCACGTTTGCGGGATCGGCGACGCCGTCCAGAAGAAGGCAGCGGCCCTTGGGCTGGCAGACATCCCTCTGCGGGATCTTCACCTCCGCGACGACGCCCTGCGGCGACTTTTCATCGCAAACCGCCTTGAAGGCATCCTCTCCGAGAAACACGACCGCATCTCTATCGAGAAAGTCTTTGAAGGGGGGCCTTTCGGCGAGAGCCATCCGCTCCTTTGTGGCAAGGAGGGCAATGCGCACGATCTCCATGCCGCTCTCCATGCAATCGGCGACCATCTTGTCGCCCTCGACGAGGAAGGTCCCTCTTTCCCTTCTCCCCTTTTTCTCCTTGAGGGAGGAGAGTTCTTTTACGGCGGGATTTTGTTTGGATGTGATGACCATAGTGACAAAAAAGCCTTTCGCTGAAAGGCTTTTTTACGCTTAAAGGGCAGCTTTCGCCTTGCCGCAAATTTCGGCAAATGCGGCCGCATCGGTCACGGCAAGATCTGCAAGGACCTTGCGGTTGAGATCGATGCCCGCGACTTTCAGCCCGTGCATGAGTTTGGAATAGGAAAGCCCGTTCACCCTTGCGCCCGCGTTGATGCGTGCGATCCAAAGGCGGCGCATATCGCGCTTTCTTCTCTTTCTTCCGACATAGGCATATTGCAGCGACTTCATCACTGCCTGCCGCGCGATACGGTAGTTCTTGCTCTTGCAGCCGAAGTACCCTTTCGCGAGCCTAAAAATCTTTCTGCGTTTTTTAACTGCGTTGACGCCTCTCTTGATCCTCATTGCTTGTCCCTCCCTTAGTCCTTATAAGGAATCATCTTTTTGACGGTGTTCTCTTGCGTCTCGGAGACGAGGGTCACCTTGCGAAGGTTTCTCTTTCTCTTGCGGTTTTTGGTCTCCGCCTTGTGGTTCTTACCGCCGTGGGCTCTGTTCACCTTGCCGGAGCCCGTGAGCCAAAAGCGTTTCTTCGAACTCGAATGCGATTTCTGTTTGGGCATTGCTTTATCCTCCACGATATGTTTTTCAAATTTATCTTCTGCATGACGGCTTTCGCGCCATGCGAACACTTTACTTTTTGATGGGGCCGAGGATCTCGATGAGGTTCCTCCCCTCCATGTTGAGCGGTTTCTCGACGACAGCCACTTCCTTCAGCCCCTCCGCAAACTTATTGATGACGTCCTTTGCAAGATTTGCATGCGCCATCTGACGGCCGCGAAGGCGGATGGTGACCTTCACCTTGTTCCCCTGCTCCAAAAACTTTTGTGCCTGTTTGGCCTTGACATTGAGGTCGCCGACATCGATCGTCATGGAGAGCTGGACTTCCTTGAGTTCGACGATCTTCTGGTTGCGGCGGTTCTCCTTGTCCTTTTTGGCCTGCTCGAACTTGAACTTGCCGTAGTCCATGATCTTGCAGACGGGAGGCACTGCGGTCGGGGAGATCTTCACGAGGTCAAGCCCCGCTTCATCTGCGATGTGCTGGGCATCGCGGGCGGACATCACGCCGAGCATTTCGCCGTCTGCGCCGATGAGACGCACTTCGCGGTCGCGGATCTCTCCATTGAGCTGATGCTGATTCTTGTTGACTGCCATATTCCTCTCAAAAAAAACGGGTTTCGCATAGGAAACCCGTCCGAATCGTTTCACACACGCAAATGCGTGTCACATCCGAAATCATTGACCCGTGCCGCCTGTGCAACTACGGAGAGAAGGGCTTACCTCTGCTTTACCCTAAAAGAATAGCACACCATAGCAGACTTGTCAACCGATTTTATCAATGTTTTGCGGATTTTTTTAGGAATATGCGTCATTCTGAGCCGTAAAAAGCGGATACGGATGTCCATTCTCCGAAGAATCCGTGGATACACAGTCCGATAGTAAGGCGGTGCTTCGACAAGCGACCCCCCGGACGGAGGAAGGCTTGCGAAATCTTAAAACACTACTTTTTCGTCGTTTTCCTTTTTGACGAGGGCAAAGAAATCGGCCTTCGGCATGGAGCCGATGTCCCCTTCGCCGCGGCGGCGCACGGAGACCGTCCCCTCCTCCATCTCCTTATCGCCGATGACGAGCTTATAGGGCACTTTCTCGTTCTCGGCGTCGAGGATCTTTCTGCCGAGCTTCTCCTTGCGAAGGTCTGCCTCCGCACGGATACCCTGCGCGTTCATCTCATCGGTGAGTTTTTGCGCATACCCTGCGGCGCGGTCGGTGATGGGAAGCACCTTCACCTGCACGGGAGAGAGCCAGACGGGGAACTTGCCCGCATAGTGTTCGATGAGGATGCCGATGAACCGCTCAATGGAGCCGAACACCACGCGGTGGATCATGATCGGGCGGTGCTTTTCGCCGTCCTCCCCCACATATTCGAGATCGAACCGCTGCGGCATCTGGAAGTCGAGCTGGATGGTCCCGCACTGCCACGTCCTTCCGATCGCGTCCACGAGGTGGAAGTCGATCTTGGGGCCGTAGAACGCGCCGTCCCCCTCGTTGACCTCATAGGGAAGATGCAGATCTTCGAGTGCCTTCTTTAAGGCGGAAGTTGCGGCATTCCAATCTTCGTCCGAGCCCATGCTGTCCTCCGGACGGGTAGAGAGTTCGACATGGTATTTGAATCCAAAGAGGGAGTAGACTTCGTCGATGATCCTGACGACGCCCTTGATCTCCTCTTCGATCTGCTCGGGCAGCATGAAGATGTGCGCATCGTCCTGCGTGAAGCACCTCACGCGCATGAGGCCGTGGAGCTGGCCGCTCTTCTCGTGGCGGTGGACAAGCCCGAGTTCGCCCATGCGGATGGGAAGGTCCTTATAGCTCTTGGGCGAGAGTTTGTAGACGAGCATGCCGCCGGGGCAGTTCATGGGCTTGATGGCGCAGTCCTCCCCGTCGATTTTGGTCGTATACATATTGTCTTTATAATGCTCCCAATGGCCGGAATTTTCCCAAAGAGTGCGGGTCATGATCATCGGGGTCTGGACCTCGACGTAGCCCTCTCTTCTGTGGATATTCCGCCAATAGTCCACGAGGATATTTTTGAGCGTCATGCCGTTGGGCAGGAAGAACGGGAACCCTCTCCCCTCGGGAAGGAGGGCAAAGAGCTTGAGTTCCTTGCCGAGCTTGATATGGTCACGCTTCTTCGCCTCTTCGAGCATGGCAAAATATTCGTCCATCTCCTCCTTCTTGGCAAAGGCGGTACCATAGATACGGGTGAGCATCTTCTTTTTTTCGTCCCCGCGCCAATACGCCCCCGCAATGGAGATAAGTTTGAATGCTTTGATCCTGCCCGTGGAGGGAAGGTGCGGGCCGCGGCAAAGATCGGTGAACGCGCCCTGCTTATAAAAGGAGAGCGTCGTATCTTCGGGAAGGTCCTCGATGAGCTCCACCTTGTACTTTTCGCTGTACCCTTTCATGAGGGCGATTGCCTCTTTTCTGGGAAGGGTGAAGCGTTCGATGGGCAGATTGCTCTTGATGATCTTCTTCATCTCTGCCTCGATCTTGGCGAAATCCTCGATGGTGATGGGCGTCTTGAAGTCAACGTCGTAATAGAATCCGTTGTCAATGACAGGCCCGATCGCAAGTTTGCAGGTGGGATAGATCGTCTTTAAGGCCTGTGCGAGAACATGGGCGCAGGTGTGACGGTAGACCTCAAGTCCCTCCTTATCCTTGATGGTGACGATCTCGAGGCTGTCGCCGTCAGAGAGCTTCGTCATGAGGTCGACGAGAACGCCGTTCACCCGTGCGCATGCGGCGGAGCGTGCAAGTCCTTCGGAGATCGCCTGTGCGGCGGCAAGGGCCGTGGCCCCCTCCTCCAAAGTGAGCTTATCGCCGTTTTTCAATGTAATTTCCATGGTTTTTCCTCCGATTATGTCTGACATAGTACTATGCTTTTTTCTTAAAAACAAAAAACGCGCCTCAAATTCCCCATTTCGGGAAGATTTAAGGACGCGATGTTCGCGCGGTTCCACCTTAATTGCCCTGCCCGTCATAGCAGGGCCGCTCTTTGAGTTTTTGGAAAGATGATAAAGCGGTTTCGTCCTCCGCGGTGCTTGGGAGTCTTTCAGCCTCGAACCCCCTCTCTGGAAAGCTACTTTGCGGTGCTACTTGTCATTATCGCGTTTAATTATAGGAACAATTCCGCGGTTTGTCAAGAAAATATTGCCCGCTCTGCGTAATATTTTTGCAGAAAATCTCCGAGGTCCTCCTCCACCTCACCGAGGCAATAGATAAACCCCGCATCGGAGAGCATGATCTCCGTCTCCGCGTCCTCCTCCCCCGTGAGCCGACTGCGGCGGAGGGGCGCGAAATTCTCCCCGAACACGACACGGCCCTTGAGATAGATCTTATTCTTGCTCTCTCCTACGAGAAATTCGCAGAACTTTTTGAGATCCTGCGAGGAGAATCCCTCGGGGATGTAATCGACGATGCGCATCCACTTTTCTCTCAAAGATGAGAGGCGGAAGGCATAGAACCCGTCGAGGGCAAATTCCTTGATATCCCCGATCTTGCTGCGGATGTACGCCTTATCCCCCTCGTAATCGGCGGCGATGAGGGCGGCGATGAGAAGTTTCCGCTCCCGCTTCGGGAGACACGCCCGAAGTTTTTCCTTGAGAAAGGCATACTTATAGCCGATGCCGAGGACCTCCGCGAGTTTCTCCTTGATAAGCGCGAGGTGAAGCTCCCTTTGGATGCGCATGCGGAAGGCTGCGCGTTCTTCGCCGAAGATCAGCTCCCCGCTACCGTTGGTTGCGACGATCTCCCCCATGAGGGCGTTATAGAGATATGTGATAAAGGAGCTTCGCGCGCTCCCGTCCGATACGACCACTTCTTCCACATCCTTATTGTATGCGAAGCCATGCAATTTATTTATGGAAGATATTGTGCGTTTACTTGACTTTCTCTTTCCTTCATAGTAAAATATTTCCGTTATGGATATGAACAAAATCGAAAAAAAGTGGCAAATGCAATGGGCAAAGACGCATCTCAACGAATTTGACAAGCGTTCGGACGCTCCCAAACTCTACGTCCTCGAGATGTTCTCCTATCCCTCGGGCGCAAAATTGCATATCGGGCATTGGTACAACTACGGCCCCACCGATTCGTATGCGCGCTTCAAACGTATGCAGGGCTATAACGTCTTTCAGCCCATGGGGTTTGACGCATTCGGCCTTCCCGCCGAGAACTATGCGATCAAGACGGGCGTGCATCCCAAGGATTCCACCGAAAAGAACATCGCCACCATGGAGGGCCAGCTTCAGGCCATGGGTGCCATGTTCGACTGGTCGACAGAAGTCAAGACCTGCGGCGAGGACTACTATAAGTGGACGCAGTGGATGTTCCTCCAGCTCTATAAAAACGGCCTCGCCTACCGGAAGGAGGCTCCCGTGAATTGGTGCCCCTCCTGCCAGACGGTGCTTGCCAACGAGCAGGTCGTGGACAATCTGTGCGAGCGGTGCGGCTCCGAGGTCGTACGCAAAAATCTCACGCAGTGGTTCTTCAAGATCACGGCCTATGCCGAGGAACTCCTCACGGGGCTGGACGACTTGGATTGGCCGGAAAAGACAAAGAACATGCAGCGCAATTGGATCGGAAGATCGACGGGTTGCGAGATAGAATTCGAGGCGGAGACGGGCGACAAGATCAAGGTGTTCACGACGCGGTGCGATACCGTTTTCGGCGTGACCTACATCGTCCTTGCCCCCGAACATCCCCTTGCTTTGAAACTTACGACGCCCGATCAGGCAGAGGCGGTCGCCTCTTATATCGACTATGCCTCCAAGGCAAACGAGATCGAACGGCTCTCCTCCACCCGCGAAAAGACGGGCGTGTTCACGGGTTCCTATGCTGTCAACCCCTTGAACGGAAGGCGGGTCCCCATCTATCTCGCCGACTATGTACTCGCCTCCTACGGGACGGGTGCGGTCATGGCGGTCCCCGCCCACGACGAGCGCGACTTCGCCTTTGCGACAAAATACGGCCTTCCCATCGAGAAGGTCATCGAAAAGAAGGGCGGCGAAACGCAGCTTCCCTTCTGCGAGGACGGCATCGTGAGCGGTTCCGTTGAATTTGACGGACTGTTCGGCGAGGAGGCGCGCGAAGCGATCGCGGCGAAGGTCTCCAAGCTCGGCAAGGGCGGCAAGAAGGTCAACTACCGTCTGCGCGACTGGCTGGTCTCCCGCCAACGCTATTGGGGTGCCCCCATCCCCGTCATCCACTGCGAAAAGTGCGGCGCGGTGCCCGTTCCCGAAAAGGATCTCCCCGTCCGCCTTCCCTACGACGTGGAGTTCCGTCCCGACGGAAAGTCTCCCCTTGCAAAACACGAAAAGTTCATGAATACCGTCTGCCCGAACTGCGGCGGAGCGGCGAGGCGCGATCCCGATACGCTCGATACCTTCGTCTGCTCGAGTTGGTATTATCTCCGCTATGCGGATGCGCACAACGACAAACTTCCCTTCGACCGCGAGGCGGTGGACAGGCTCCTTCCCGTCGATACCTATGTTGGCGGTGCGGAACATGCCTGCATGCACCTCCTCTATGCCCGCTTCTTCACGAAGGCTCTCCGCGACATGGGCTATCTCGACTTCGACGAACCCTTCAAGCGTCTCGTGCATCAGGGGGTCATCCTGGGACCGGACGGCAACCGCATGTCGAAATCGCACGGCAACGTCGTCTCTCCCGACGACTATGTGAAAGAATACGGTGCGGACGCCTTCCGTCTCTATCTCATGTTCGGCTTCTCCTATACAGAGGGCGGGCCGTGGAGCGACGACGGCATCAAGGCGATCGCAAGATTCATGGATCGTGTGGAAAAGATCGCCCTGAAAGTCCGTGATTATAAACTCCCCCGCGAGGAAGGGCAATTCGGACAGGAGGAAAAAGCCCTCAACTATGCGCGGAATTTTGCGATCATGCGCATCTCGAAGGACCTTGAGGCATTCTCCTTCAATACCGCCATTGCCCGCCTCATGGAGCTTGTCAACGCCATCTATAAATATGACAGTCTGGAAAAGAAAAACATCGCGCTCCTCAAGGATACCGTGCGCGACCTCATCCTCCTCATGGCACCATGCGCGCCTCACTTCTCGGAAGAACTTTGGCAGCAGCTCGGCGGAAAGTATTCCATCTTCGAGGAATGCTACCCGAAGGAGGATCCCAAGGCACTCACCCTCGACGAAAAGGAATATGCGGTGCAGGTCAACAGCAAGATCGTCTGCAAGACGATGATCGCGAGCGACGCCTCCGACGAAGAGATAGAGAGCATCGCCCTCGCTCTCCCCGAAGTGCAGGAAAAGACGGCGGGAAAGTCGGTGAGAAAGTGCATCGTCGTCCCCGGCCGCCTCGTCAACCTCATCGTCGGCTAATCGTCCTACTTTCAGATATAAAGAATTTCAAAAAAACGGGATGTCATCCAAGGCGCAATAACCAATCGATATCTCGTTTTTTAATAATCAAATTTGGTCAATCGGTATTATAATACAATATTTCTCAGGAGTGCATATGGAAAAAGATATCGGAAATTTTTTATCGAAGGCATGGAATAAGTTTGAGGAAGTCGAGGAGTTGCCTTCCGTAAAGAGGATAGCGGAGAACTTCCCCATCCTTTGGTTCGGCGACATGGACGCCTATCTATGCTCGGAGACCCGCGTCATCACAGTGGGACTCAATCCCTCAAACATGGAATTTTCCAAGCCTCGATTTTTTACATATGCGGATAAAAGAGCCGTTCCTCTCACAAAGGTGCATTGGGAAAATGCGGAGCATGAAAAAATAGCATGGGCGTATAGCAACTATTTTCACATAAATCCATTTGGAGCATATTTTAACTGTTATGAAAAAGCTCTTCGCTGTTTAAGGTGCAACGTATCCTATGCGGGTGAAGAGCTCGGCGATCCCAATGCAAAAAATACCGCGATCCATATCGACTTAAAATCGCCGATCGCCACGAATCCGACATGGAGCAAACTTTCTCCATGGGAAAAGAAAGTTTTGACATGCGACCTGTTCGGCGGACTTATATCCTATTTGCGCCCCGACATGGTTCTGTTTTCTACGGGGAAATGGGATTTCATCGCCGAAATCGGCTTGGGGAAACCCCTATTTTCCTACCCCGCATCGTTTGACGACAACAACCTTCTCGAACTCTATCAAAAAGACGGGGCCGATTATATTTGGGGGCGTCCCAATGTAAATCCCTTTATGATGATTCCAAAAAGTGATTGGGACACAGCATTCTCAAACCTTCGCAACATCCTCTCCAAATAAAAACTGTACTTGATCTTTTTGTAGAAAAACTCCCTGCGAATGGGAGTTTTTTCAGTTTTGCATGGTACTATGTCTCGCATAGTACCTCGTTTTTTGAATGATATTCGGTTATTTTTGATAAATTTCGGTGTAGATGTGTTCGGCGTAAGATTTGGCGACGTTGATGCCGGTGACCTGCTCGATGCCGCCGAAAAAGGCGTTGGAATTGACCTCGCAGACGAGATACCCATCCCTCGACAGAAGGAGATCGATGCCGCAATAGTCGAGCTGCAAACGGGCGGACACCCTCTTCGCGATGCTGTGCATTTCGGCGTCCGGCTCACACCGCTCCCCCCTTCCTCCTGCGGAGAGGTTGGAGCGGAAGTCATGGTCGTTTTCCCGCTTCATACAGGCGACGACCCTTTCTCCCACGCAGATGACGCGCACGTCCCTTCCCGCGCTCTCCGAGATAAACTTCTCATAGAGGTGCGGAATGGGGCGAAGGCGGGCGACGAGGGCGCGAAGCTCCCCTCTGTTCCTTGCGAGGTAGACCTGCCTTCCGAGCGAGCCGTGATTTTCCTTGACGACGACGGGATAGCCAAGCCTTGCCTCCACCTCGTCCAAAAACTTCTCATCCTCTCCTGCATCGGGCGTATAGCAGAGAAGCGAGGAGATCGCCTCGGGCCTCGGAATATCCCCGAGGGCGAGGTGGGTGAGCATCTTGTCGTCGCAGATCTCGATTGCCTCCGCACGGTCAAAGAGGCGCATGCGCTGTTCGAGGGCGCGGGCGGCGTACTTGTCCTTGTCGAGGAAGATGCAAAAATCCCCCTCCGCTCGTATCGCCGAGGGGCTGTTGCGAAGGATGGCAGTCTGCACGCCGAATTTTTTTAATTCCTCTTGAAGCCTTCTCGGCTGGTTGAGTTCGGCCTCCGACTGCGTATAGGCGTTGATGAGAATGATCCCCTGTTTCATGATAGGAAAAACGGCGGGCTGTCCCGCCGTTTGAATTTATTGTTCGATGCGGATGACCGAGTCCACCGAGACAAGCTGTGCTGCCGTAAGCTTTGCAATTGCCCCCTTTACCGCGCGCTCGTGTGTCTCGTGGGTGACAAGGAGAAGTTTTACGGTGCCGTTATTTACCACCGTTTCGCCGATCTTTGCGAGCGAAACGCCGCATTTTGCGAGGACGGAAAGGGTTTTTGAAAGCACCCCCACTTGGTCGGGAAGGGTGAGACGCATGAAGTACGCGCTCGTAAAATCGTCGTTGAATACGACATCTTTCTCGGGTGCGGCGGTGTTCTTATAGGGAGAATAGCGATGCTCACCGTGCGTTGCCGCAAAGATGAGGTCGGAGACGATCGCACTCGCTGTGGCAAGTTCCCCCGCGCCGTTGCCGCGAAGCATCACTTCGCCGATAAGGCTGCCTTGAATTGAAACACCGCATGCCGTTCCGCCAACAGCGGAGAGCGGATGTTCCTCCGGAAGAAAGGCGGGATGCACGCGCACTTCGACGCCCGCATGGGTGCGCTTTGCAACAGCAAGAGGCTTGAGAGTGTATCCGAACGAGGCACCGTATTCGATGTCCTCCTTCGTCACGCCGCCGATGCCCTCGCGGAAAATTTTCGCAAACGGGATCTTGGTGTGAAGCGCGATGGAGGCGAGGACAGAGAGTTCATATGCCGCATTCGTGCCATCGACATCTGCAGCGAGATCATCGGAGAAACCGAGTTTTTTCGCCTCTTCGAGAGCTTCTCCAAAGGAGACGCCGCGCTCTGCCATGTCCGATAAGACAAAGTTGGCGGTCCCGCCGACGATGCCGACAAGGCGGGTGATCTCGTTCGATTGCACGCCGTCGAGAAGCGTCCTTACAGCGGGAATGCCGCCAAGACAGCTTGCCCCATAGTAAAGCCCCGCATTGTGCGCCTTTGCTGCGCGTTCGAGTTCATGGGAATACTTCGAAATGAGTTCCCGGTTGGAAGTGAGGACCGTCTTGCCGGCCTTGAGTGCGGCAAGCACATAGTTGCGGGCGATCTCCGCACCGCCGATACATTCGACGACCGCCTGTACGTCGGGATTGAGGACCGCCTCCGCGACGTTGGATACGACGATCTCCTTGGGAACGCCGATCTCTTCGATGTGGCCTTCGCACGGCTCTAAGACGCTCTCGACGGAAAAGTCAACTTCCTGCGTCGTCCGATAGAATTCCCTGTTTTGCGTGAGAATTTTATATACTTCGCCGCCTACTTTGCCGAGGCCGAGAATGGCTACGCCGATCTTCTTCATTTCACTTCCTCCGAATTGTTGAGTTCATATAAATATCTGAGGCCGTCGAGCGTGAGCATCTTGTCAACGACGTCGATGCACTTTGTCTCATGTGCCATGACCTCGGAAAAACCGCCCGTGGCGATCGTCAGAACGTCCCGCGTGCCAAGCTCCTTTTGTATCTTTTTCACAAGATATTCGACAAGCCCCGCAAAGCCGAAAACGATGCCCGCCTGCATGTTCGTGACCGTACTCGTCGCGATGACGCTCTTCGGAGCTTCTATCTCGACGCGCGGGAGCTTTGCCGTGCCCGAGACGAGGGAATCGAGCGAGCCTTTGATGCCCGGGGCGATGACGCCGCCGATAAATTCCCCCTCCGTACTGATGACGTTGAAGGTGGTCGCCGTGCCGAAATCCACGATGATCATCGGCCTTTCGCAACCGTACTTTTTGATCGCGCCCACATTGTTGACGACGCGGTCAGCTCCCACTTCCTTTGCATTGTCCGCACGCATGCGGAGGCCTGTCTTAAGCCCCGGCCCCACCTCTTTGGGCGAGATGCCGAGGTAGACTTTGAGCATGTGTGCTACGGTATAGTCGAGCGAAGGGACGACGGAGGAGAAGATGCCGCCCGTGATGTCCTCCCGCCTGATGCCGTTGAGACAGAGCATCTCCGAAAGTTGGATGCCGTATTCGTCCGAGGTCTTTTTGAGGTCGGTCGCCACGCGGAAGGAAAGACGGAGCGTCTCCCCCTCAAAAATGGCGCATTTGATATTGGTATTTCCGACGTCGATACAGATGATCACGAGTTATTCTCCGCTTGTTCTTGTTGAGGCATGGTGCCCTCTGAAGAGGGCTTTGCGACCTTCGATTTCTTTTGCACATGTGCCTTCTCCGCGACAAGGACGACACGGTGGACGGCGGGGGCGAGTACCAAGTTGATCGCAAATTCAATGATGAAATTCCATCCCGCACAGCCGATGAAGAGGAAATAGACGACCTCGTTCATCGTACCATTTGCGGTAAAGCCTGCGATCGTGCCGTTTATGATAAGGCAACCGACAATGAACAGCCCCGTATTCATGATGGGCGCGGAGGCGGAGGCCACAATGGCCCCAACGAGGGTGTTCTTCCGCGCGATGAGCTTATATAATAGTGCCGGAACAATGCCCGCCGCAATGCCCTTTACAAGGCAAATCAAGACTGTCATCACGGGACTGTCCGCAAGAAGCGTTGCCGTAAACGCATCCGCTCCCGCGACACCGTACATGAGTACGATAAAGCCGAATACGAGTCCTAAAAGTCCGCCCGCGATCCAGCCGAGCAGGATCCCGCCGAGGACGATGGGCACCAACACGAAGCTGAGCGACGTCGGGCCGATGCGGAAAAATCCGCCGCAACACTGCAATACGACGACGAGTGCGAGCAGAACGGAAAAGTAGGCAATGTTGCGGGCCGAGAGTAGTTTCCCTTTATTCATATTCAGTTACCTCCGTCGGATCTCCGTCTTTCGGAATATCCGCAGAAAAAATTTTTTTGCCGCAAACGGATACGCGCAAGCTGTCGCGTTCCGCCAATCGGCTTTTTCTTCTTCCATTATATCAAATGTGCGGAATTTTGGCAAACGAATGAAAGGAGGAAAGCACAAATTTCTCGCATCTTCGCATACGATGTGATAGAAAACCGCAGAACTTCAACGATTACATACTCTGCGGCGTTAAAAAAGGAGGAAAAACTATGTCTTGCTTGAATGGCAACAGCTGCCTTTGGACGCTCATCATCCTGCTCCTTCTCGGTTCGTGCGGGCAAAATATTCTGAACTCGAGATTGCTCACGGGTTGCGGCTGGCCGCTTCTCGTCGCGATCGCCTACTGCGTGGGCAAGAACGGCGGCCTTTCCGATCTTCTCGGAAGATTCGGTGGCGGCTGCGGTTGCAACAACTGAGGTTTTGAATCCGATCCCGTAGAGAAGGTCCCCGTGCAAGTTCGCACGGGGACCGTTTCTTTTCATGTGATCTTCATTGCCGAAAGCGGGCCTTGTAAAAGAGAAGGGCCGCGACCGTCTTTGCGTCTTTTATACGCCCATCCTCGATCATGGTATAGGTCTCTTCGATGGGAATGCGCAAAACGTCCAAAAATTCATCCTCGTCGGGATGGCTTTCCGTCTCCTCTATATGATCGGCAAGGAAGATGTGGATGACCTCGTTGGAATAGCCGGGGCTGGGGAGAACGGAAAGGAGAAGTTGCATTTCTTTTGCCCGAAGTCCCGTCTCCTCCTCGAGTTCGCGGAAGGCGGCCTCTTTGGGATCCTCTCCCCTTTCGAGCTTCCCCGCGGGAAGCTCGCAAAGCTCCTCTCCGAAGGCATAGCGGAACTGCCGCACAAAAACGGCTTCGCCCCCTCTGATGCAGAGGACGCACACCGCGCCCGGATGTTCGACGACCTCGCGGGTGCACATCTTTCCGTCGGGAAGGACGGCCTCGTCCTTCCGCACCTGCAAAATTTTCCCCGAAAAGACGACGTGCTTTTTGAATGTTCTTTCCTTGAGATCCATAACTTACAATTTGGAGGCAAGCTCGAAGATGGCCGCGCTCTCATTGCTCTCCCCGCCCGTGTAGCGGAGGAAATAGCGATACCCCTCAAGGAGCGCGACAAGAAGCTGAGTCTCTCCCTTTTGAACGGCGGAGCGGATGCCCGAAGAGAGGATGCGGAAGGCATTGCTCTCTTCCTCGCGAAGCCCGAAGGCTTCCATGCGCGCCTTCTCCCCCTCGATGAGTTCGCCGATGCGGTGAAGGGCCGCGCCCTTTTCCCCCGTCTTTTTCGCCTCCCGCTTCGCCGCAGGGAAGCAGTCGTAGACGATGTCGCGGAAGGGACGGATGACGCGCTCGGCAAAGACGGAATAGCTCGCCGTATAGCTCCCGTCCACATAGCAATATTTGAGAAGGAAGTCGCCGAGCCTCACGCTGCCCGCATCCAATTCCACAAAGAGGCAGAACACGAAGGCAAGGATCTCGCTCCGACCTGCGGGTAGGAGCATCTCCCCTCTCGAAGAGCCTTCGCGTGCGGGATAGCGAAGATAGGTCTCCTTCGCCCACGTATAGTCAAATTCCTGCGTGACGGCGGTAAAGAGTTCGGTGAGCTGTTTGCTCTCCGCGATCGCTCTCAACGCCTCGGAGATCTTCCTCTCCGCGGTCGCAAATTTCCCCTCTACGAGTTCGGTGCAGACGGCAAGAAATCTCCCGATGCGCGCTTGTTCGCTTTCCATAGTCCCTCCAAGGGCAGACGCCCCGTGCATACTTTTCATCATTATATCATAGTTCACAAAAATATTAAAGACTTTTTTCCCGAAATATCTTGATTTTATACAACTTTTTCGTTATAATGAGAGAACATTCCATAAGGAGCGCACCAAGGAAACTCTCTCATGCAGATCAAAGGCGAGACTTCGGTCAACAAGTTAATACTCTTGTTCGTCTTCGACAAGATGGAGAGCCCTCTCTCGGAACGGACGCTTCTCGACATCTGTTCCTCCTCGAATGCGTGGATCAACTACATGGACTGCGTCGTCCTCATCCAGAAACTCCTGGGCGACGGGTTCATCTGTGCGATCCCCGGCGTGGAGGAGACGCTCTTCACCATTACCCCCGAAGGAAGGGAGTCGCTTGCAAATTTCTACATCAATATCCCCCTTTCCCTCCGCGAAGAGATCTCCCGCTTCGTCAAGAACAACAGCTCGAAACTGCGCACGAGGCAGGAATGCAAAGCCGATTATTATCAGAATAAAGACGGGACCTACACCGTGTTTTTGAAGATCCTCGCCCCCGTCCAGCCCATGCTGGAACTCAAATTCGTCGTCCCCGATAAAAAGACGGCGAATACCATTTATAAGAAGTGGGAAGATAAGGCGTCGGAGCTTTATTCCGTCGTCTATGAAACGCTGGTAGATTAAATCAACAAATGGAGGAATCATGGTAACCTATTCGACCAAAGGGACATGCTCGAAACAGATCATCTTCGATATCGATGCGGAGAACAAGATCCACAACGTGAAATTCATCGGCGGCTGCAGCGGCAATCTGCAGGGCATCGCACGCCTCGTCGAGGGCAAATCGCCCGACGAGATCGTTCCCCTTTTGAAGGGCATCCGCTGCCGTCAGAACACCTCCTGCCCCGATCAGCTGGCAGAGGCCCTCACCCCCTATCTTTTGGCAAACAAACAATAAAGATTTCATTTGTAAACAACGCCGCGGCGACCGCCGCGGCGTTGTTTTTTTGTGTCAAAGCCTTCCCCCATCCATGGGGGAAGGTGTCGCCTTCGGCGACGGATGAGGGCACCATTCCAATCGTCATGCTGAGCCGCGCGGTATGCGCGTGCCGAAGTATCACCGCATTATAATAATGTGATGTTTCAACTACGTTCAGCATGACAAGATTAGAATGCCGCGCTGTTTCCCAATTTCGCTATTTTCATTAAGGGGATTCTCTCGGCTCTGCGAGCCTCGGAATGACGAGGCTTTCTCAATGACAGCCTTTGTAGATGGCGGCGAGGCCGCCTTCCGCCGTCTCACGATAGCGGGCAGAGAGGTCCTTACCCGTCGAATACATCGTCTCCACGACGGTATCGAAGGTGATCTTCCTTGTGCCCGCAAGCACCTTTGCGAGCTGGGCCGCGGAGAGGGCGCGAAGTCCCGCGACAGCGTTGCGCTCGATACAGGGGATCTGCACGAAGCCGCCGACGGGATCGCAGGTGAGGCCGAGCTGGTGTTCGAGGGCGATCTCCGCGGCATACTCGATCTCATCCATAGAGGCTCCGAAGAGCGTTCCCACCGCTGCGGCGGCCATGGCCGTTGCCGTGCCTATCTCCGCCTGACAGCCCGCCTCCGCCCCGCTGATCGAGGCATTCTGCTTGACGGTGACGCCGATTAGCCCCGCCACCGCAAGGGCAGCTATGACGCGCTTTTCGTCATATCCGTGCTTGGTGGAGAGGTAATAGAGGACTGCGGGAAGGACGCCGCTCGCCCCGCATGTGGGGGCGGTGACAATGGTGCCGCCCGCCGCATTCTCCTCCGCCGTCGCAAAGGCGAAGGCGCACATGACGCGCTTTTCCCTCGATTCGGGTTCCTCGTCGTGTTCCACCGTCTCGAAGAGCGTCTTTGCCTTCCGCTCCACGCCGAGAGGTCCCGGAAGCACGCCCGAAGCTTTCAATCCCCTCCGCACGGTAGAGCGCATCGTATGCCATACTCCCGTGAGAAAATCGCGGATACCCTCGTCCTCAAAGGCATAGACGACCTCCTCGAGGGAAATCTTTTTCTCCCTGCTATAGACCATGATCTCGCCAAAGTTTGCAAAGGGATAGACGTCGAGCTTCTTCTCCTCTTCTTCCCCTGCAATGCAAATGCTCCCTCCGCCGACGGAGAGATATTCCAGGGAGCCGACCTTTTTCCCCTCTTTATCATATCCCGTGATGAGAAGAGTGTTGGGGTGGGGAAGGTCCTTCCGCTCGAGGTCGAAGACAACTTCCGTGGGACAGGGCGCAAACGCCTCACAGACGGCGACGTCAGTGAGGTGCCCCTTCCCCGTGTGGGCGAGGGAACCGTATAAAACCACACAAAAACGCACCGCGTCGGGATATCTCGAAAGAAAATCCTGTGCAGCGCGCATCGGCCCCATGGTGTGAGAGCTTGAAGGCCCCTTCCCGATCTTATAGAGTTCTCTGAGCGATTCCATCTTTTTGCGTCCCTCCGAAGGTGCAACGGGGAAATTTTATGAAAACGGCACATACTGCCGTTATATGATCTTCCTGTATATCCTGTTTTCGGTATATATCCTCGCGGTGAACTTCTACGGCATCCGCTATGCGAAGGCTCTCCGCGACGGGGATGAGGGGGGCGACTCGCGTGCAGGGGACGGAAAGCTCGTCCTCACCGCCATCCTGGGGGGAGCCGTGAGCATCTATGCCTCCCTTCTCGCCATGCGCTATAGGCTGAACAGCATGACACTCATGATCTTCCTTCCCGTGATCGCCGTCCTCAATGTGTATTGTTTCTTTTTGGGCTTCCGTTCGATCTATCTCTTTATATGATCTCTTGGCGGAAATGCTCGCACAGCCACTTTGCGACGCCGTCCTCCTCGCTGTATCCGATGACGCCCGTCGCCTTCGCCTTGAGCCAATCGTCCGCATTTCTCACGGCGTATTTTTCCTCGCAGATGTCGAACATGTCCGAATCGTTGGAGGTATCGCCGAAGCAGACGACGCGATCCGCCCGCATGTGATCCCTGAGGAACTTCACGCCCGCCGCCTTGGTGGCGGCACGGGGTGAGATCTCCATCCAGAAGTCGCTCGAATAGGTCTCGGGGTGGAAGATGCAGATGAAGCGGCTGTCGTACTTTAAGATGTTCCAGGCATCCTCGAGCTGTTCGCGCGGGCCGATGCACTTGAAATAAAATACGTATCCCTTGAGAAGGTCCTCCACAGTGTCGGCGGGAGAGAGCCGTTCGTCCCCCCTTCTTCTGAAGAGATAACGGTGGATGCCCGCCGTCTCAAGGCCGGTGTACCATGCAAGGCGTTCCTTCCCCTCCCATGCACCGAATACAATGAAGGCGATCCTGCGCTCCCGCAAGACGGAGAACACATCCCACTTCCATTCTTCTTCGAAGGTGGAGCAAAAGAGCGTCTCTTTTTTCTCAAAGTCATAGATGAGGCCGCCGTTGTAAAGGATGGCGGGGACATGCAGAGATAGCCCCTTCACCGCCCTCTGCGCACTCTGCGCCGAGCGTGCAGTGGCGTATGTAAGGAGCATCCCCTCTTCGATGAGGCCGTTGAGCTTCTCGAGACTATAGGACGAGACGCGTTCTTCCCTCGTGAGGAGCGTGCCGTCTAAATCGGTCACATAGAGCGTTTTCATGGTCTAAAACTTCCACCAATAAGCATTATACCACAACTGTCATAAAAATGAAACAAAATTACGATAAATCGATTAAATTATTCATTCGGGGCTTCCCCTCTTTGCCGCACGGCCCTTACGAGGGCATAGACGGAGAGGGCGACGATCGCACCCCATAGAAGAAAGGTCGTCGCCGCACACAGAAAGAGCATCCCTCCTCCGATCCCACCGCCGAAGGTCATGATGAGGATGTATTGCAGCGTCAAGACGGAGACGAGCGCGTCCACAAAACTGATGTTTTTCAAAATGCGCACGCTCAAGTCCCCTTGCCGCCTTGTCTTGACAAAATTTTTGGTGGAGAGAATGACTTTATAGGTCGTATATGCTGCCGTTGCGATCGCGGGAATGGCGGTGTAGCCGATCTCCCTCTTTTGCATGACCATGAGGGAGACAGGCGCAATAAGGGCGACGTCGATGACAAGGAGAAAGACACTCTGTACGAGAAAAAGCTTTCTCTTGTGTCTCTCCCGCTCTCTCTCATCGGGGCAATATTTAGACAACTTTCGCTCCGAGAGGAGAACGTAGCCTCTCAGAAGGCAGAGAAGGAGGAAGTAGACGGCGATCCCGAAGTTCCATGCCGCATGATAGGCAAAGCCCAAATAAAGGTTGTAGCACCCGAACACCGCGGTCGCGGCCATGGAGAGCGCGGAGGAGAGAAAGGTCCTATGCGCATAGTCATGCACGACCCTTTCTAATTCTTTTTTGAACTTCCCCTCTTTGCCGCTCATGCAAGTTCCCCTATTTGAACAATTTACAGAATTATTAAATGCCTTTCCCCGACCGCGCATACGGCCTGACGCAAATGGAGATCACTTCGCAGATGAAGAGGATATCGTCCTCACAGCCGCACCTCACCCACTCCATCGTAATGGCAGTGACGCCGCTTATAAAGTAGTGCGACATATACTCCACGATTTTTTTGTCCGTAACGCCGTTTTTCGCATAAATCGGGACAAAGATATTTTCAATGAGCTGTTTATCCATTTCCCCGATCTGAAATGCGCCCGAATTGTTGTAGACTTCGTATAGACGCCGATTTTTCTTGACAAAGGAAAGGTACGGCACGAGGTACTGCGGCGAAATAAAGATCAATTCGTCCGCCGACATTTTGGAGAAGTCCGCCGCACCGAAGGAAGCACCGAAGGACACGAAAAATTCCGAAACGGCGCGTTCCTGCGTTTCCTTCAAAAGGTCGTATAAATTTTCATAATGCGCGTAGAAGGTGGAGCGGTTGACGCCCGCCTTTTCGCATACATCCATAATGGAAATATCGGAAAAGTCTTTATGTTCGAGCAAGGCGACGAGCGCGTCGTCCATTTTCACGGCGGTGTTATGGAATTTGGCTTCGGATTTGTTCATAATGCGCACCTCTTTTGTATTGTAGCATATTTCCCCGTAAAACACAACTGTAAAAATGCGCGTCGTCCGGTTTTATCCGAAAAACTTTTTTGAAACCGACACTTTTTGGGATTTGTGTTGTGGTGTTTTCTAAAAAACGGTGCTAAACTTTTATCAAAGGATGCGGAGGAAGTTATGGCAAAGAAAATCAAAATCGTAAAACAATCGGCAGATGACGATGCGGTGCTGACTATGGACGACCTCAATGAGTTTCTGTCGGCTAAAACTTACGAGGAGCAATTTGAGATACTTTTGAAACATTCCGAAAAAAATAAAAAATATATAGAAATAAGGAGAAAGAAAATGGAAAACTACAATGCAGACTATGCCGTCAGCCAGGAAGAGATCACAAAGCAATTTGAAGAATTTTGCCATACCAAGGGATTTGTCGCAAAATTCAAGGTAGCATTTAAGCAAATGAGCGAAAATACCCGCCGCCAAAAGGAACAGGACAGGGCGAACATCGAAGCTGTCAAAAATTCCGAAGAAAACAAAGAATTCAAAGAATTTTTGCACACAAAAGGGTTCAAGGCAAAGTGCCGCCTTGTCATCGAAAACATCAAGCGCGGCGCGGCAAATGCCAATGCAGACACTGCAAGAAAGCTCGACGAGCTTCACGCAAAGACGCAGGCAAGCATCCGCGCGCACAGCGTTGCTCCCGCTGCAAACCCCGCAAACTACTCCGCAGAGCAACTTGCTGACGAGTTCAACGCATTTTTGAAGGAGCGCGGGCTTGACGAAAAGTATTCCGTCGAAATCGTGGAGGAAGAGAAATGACCGAACTTGAAAAAGCACTTTCGGGCGAGCAGTTCGACCGCAGGGACAAAGAGGTATATCTTTTCCTGAACAAGGTGAAGGATATGCTTCACGAGTTTCACAGCTTGAAACCGTCCGATCCGAAAAGAACGGAGATCGTCAAAGAGCTTGTGACGGGCTATAACGAATATGTCTTTATCGAGGACGGTTTTCGGTGCAGTTTCGGTAAGAATATCCGTTTCCATGGGATGGCGATGATCAACTATGATTGCACCTTCCTCGATACGAATTTTATCGACATCGGAAGCTGTGCTCTGATCGGCCCGAATTGTAAGCTCATTTGCACCAACCATTCGATCGACCCGGACGAGCGCTTGAAAGGCGTATTCAACGACAAGCCCATCAAAATCGGAAACAACGTTTGGCTGGGCGCGAACGTGACCGTATTGCCGGGCGTGACCATCGGCGACAACGCCGTGATCGGCGCGGGATCGGTCGTCACGAAGGATATTCCCGCTTCTGTCGTCGCCGTCGGAAATCCCTGCCGCATCGTAAAGGAAATTTCCAAGAAATAATTCAAATCGGGGAATAAGGCTTTGAAAAAGACGATAGAAGTTATTGAGAACGGAGTAAAGACAGAGAGAGTCGTATCTTACATCCCTCTCCGTTATATCTTGAATATTTTCCTTATCTTCTTTGAAATCGCCGCCGTGATCGCGGTACTCAGCCTCATCACGATCTATGTTCCCTACTTCTATTTTGCCGTCGTCGCAACCCAAGTGGGCGTTGCGATCAGCATTATCGCACGGAACGATAACCCCGATTATAAGCTCCCGTGGCTGTTCTTCGTATTGCTCATTCCCATCATCGGGTTTATGCTCTACTTTATGTTTTATGACCGCAAGCTCAACCGCAAACAGCGAAAAAATGTGGAACGGGCAAAATCCGAGACAACGGGAAAAGACGATTCGGCGGAACTTCTCGCCTTGAAAGAGCAGGACGAACTCGTATATTCGCAGGCGGTCTCCCTTACAAAACTTTCCTCGTCCCGCCTCTACTTCGGAACAAAAATTCAATATTTTCCCCTCGGCGACGAGCTGTTCCCCGCGCTTATTGAGGATTTGAAGAAAGCCGAAAAGTTTATCTTTATGGAATACTTCATCATCGAGGGCGGGCTGTTCTGGGATTCCATTCTTCATGTCTTGAAAGAAAAGGCAACGGCGGGCGTGGAGGTTCGCGTCGTCTATGACGACATCGGGTGCATGATGACGCTCCCCGGCAATTATTACAAGCAACTTGCAAAGGCGGGGATCAAATGCGTTCCGTTCTCCAAGCTCGGCGGGCAGGCGAACAACAAATTCAACAACAGAAACCACCGAAAGATCACCGTCATCGACGGAAAGGTGGGCTACACGGGCGGCGTCAACCTTGCCGACGAATATATCAACCGCATTGTAAAACACGGGCATTGGAAGGACGTAGGCGTTCGTTTGGAGGGCGAAGCGGTGGGCGAACTTACGCGACTGTTCCTTATCGACTACAATCAGAACGTCAAAAAGCCGACGGACAATTTCGGGGACTATTACCTGACTTCCGAAGCGAAAGCCGAGGGCTACTGCATCCCGTTCGGCGACGGTCCGAAGCCCATTTACGACAGGCAGGTTTCCAAGACGGCGATCATAAATTTATTAAACGGCGCAAAACGGTATGTATATATCACAACGCCCTATCTCATTATCGACAATGAACTGACCGCGGCAATCGAAAATACCGCGCTTCGCGGCGTGGACGTTCGGATCATTACGCCGCACATTCCCGATAAAAAGCTCGTCTTTTTGATGACGAGAAGCTACTATCCGCGCCTTATGGCGGCAGGCGTAAAGATTTTCGAGTACGAGAAAGGCTTTATTCACGCTAAAACCTATTCTGCGGACGGCGAGGCGGCAATCGTCGGCACCGTAAACCTTGACTACCGTTCGCTCGTCCACCACTTTGAAAACGGCGT
>CANREM010000007.1 GCA_947629675.1 uncultured Clostridia bacterium | reverse complement strand
GCGCGGACGCCCCACCCCCTTTGATTCCCCCTCCCACGGAGGGGGTGACGGACTTCGTATGGGGGGATCCTCTCGGGGCTACGCCCCTCGGGATGACACGGGGCGGGCGGGGCAGGATGACACGGGGGACACCCCTTCTGTCGCCAAAAGCGACACCCACCCCTCAAGGGGTGGGCAAGTGGACTGCGTAGGAAGAATGACGCGGTTGGTCCGCGCGGACGCCCCACCCCCTTTGATTCCCCCTCCCACGGAGGGGGTGACGGACTTCGTATGGGGGGATCCTCTCGGGACTACGCCCCTCGGGATGACACGGGGAGGGCGGGGCAGAATGACGCGGAAAGGGAAACCGCCGCCTGCGAAAGAAAACGCAGGCGGCGGATGTGTTTTTCGGGAGATTTTACGCCTTCTTCCCCTTCCTTGAATGGAGACGGATGAAGCACTTGGAAAGCTCTCCGAGAAGAAGCGGCACCGCAAGGAGGGCAATGCAGATGAGGTACTGTTGCCAGCTCAGATAGATGAAGTTGAAGAAGGTGTTCACGACGGGCACAAACAGCATGAAGAGCATCACGAGGGCGGAGACGCCGATGGCGAGCGCGAGGACGGGGTTATGGCCGTTCCCGCGGGCAAATGCGGACTGCGTGTTCGAGCGTTGGTTCGCGCTGTGTACGAGCTGGGATCCGGCAAGCACCATAAAGCACATCGTCATCGCGGCCGCGGTGCTGTGATAGCCGTACAGCCCGATGAAGTACGCGCCGAGGGAGATCGCACTGATGGCCGTCCCATATAGAAGGACGTGGAGGACAAGCCCCTTTTCGAAGAGCGTTCCCGACTTTACGGGCGGCCGCTCCATCACGTCCTTTGCGGCGGGATCGACGCCGAGGCCGAGGGCGGGCAGGGTGTCCGTCACGAGGTTGATGATGAGGACATGCACCGCGAGAATGGGCGCGGGCAGGTTGAAGAGCGTCGCGATGAAGAGCACCATGATCTCGGCGATGTTGCCCGCGAGAAGGTATTGGATGACCTTCTGGATGTTGGCATACACCCTTCTGCCTTCACGCACCGCACTCTCGATGGTGGTGAAGTTGTTGTCGAGCAGAACAATGTCCGAGGCGTCCTTTGCGACGTCCGTCCCCGCTCCCATCGCAACGCCGATGTCGGCGGCCTTCAGGGCGGGCGAATCGTTCACGCCGTCCCCCGTCATCGCGGCGACTTCCCCCACGCGCTGCAGAGAGCGCACGATGCGGAGCTTATCCGAGGGCGAGACGCGGGCATAGACGGAGGTCGTCCCCACCACTTTGTCGAGTTCCTCGTCCGAGAGGGCGGCAAGTTCCGCGCCCGTGAGCGCGGTGTCCCCCTCGCGGTAAATTTTGAGTTCGCGCGCAATGGCGACGGCCGTCGTCTTGTGGTCGCCCGTGATCATCACGACGCGGATGCCCGCTCTGTGGCAGCTCTCCACCGCGCCGATGACCTCCCGCCGTGGCGGATCGATCATGCAGGTGATGCCGATGAAGGTCAGCCCCTCTTCGACGTCGTCCCCCTCCTTGGGGATAAAATTTATCTCGCGGGTCGCATAGCCGAGGACGCGCAGTGCCTCCCCGGAGGCCTCCTCCGCAAGGCGCAAAAATTTCGCCCTCATCTCCTCTGTAAGCGGCCTTGCCCCTGCGTCCGTCATGATGGAAGTGCAGTGGGGCAAAAGTTCGTCTATCGCACCCTTTGTCCAGACATGGTATGTCCCTTTGTCGTCTACGACGACGGACATGCGCTTTCTGTCGGAGTCGAAGGGCTGTTCGAAGAGGCGGGGATACCGCTCCTTGAGTTCCCCCTGATCGAGGCCGAATTTTTCGGCAAGATCGATGAGCGCGCCCTCGGTGGGATCGCCGAGGACCCCCTTCTCCGCCGTGCGGGCGGCGTCGTTGCAGAGGGCGGCGCAAAGGAGCAGGGCCTCTCTCGTAGGCGTCATGCCATCCGTGACCGCGAGGCTGTTTTCCTCCTCCGCGGTCGCAAACCGCGTGACGGTCATCTTATTCAAAGTGAGGGTGCCCGTCTTGTCGCAGCAGATGACGGTCGCAGAGCCGAGCGTCTCGACGGCGGGGAGCGATCTCACGAGTGCCTGCTGTTTAGCCATACGCTGGACGCCGAGCGCCATGACGACGGTCGCCGTCGCGGGAAGCCCCTCGGGGATCACGGAGATCGCGAGCGAAATTGCGGTGAGGAGCGGAAGCTGCCAATTGCTCTTCACGCTCCAATCTGTGACGCGCAGGTAGGAGATGCCGAGCATCACGAGGGCGATGACGACGCCGACGATGGATAGCACCTTCCCCACATGGTTGAGCTTGCGCTTCATGGGGGTCTGAAGTTCATCCGTGCCTTCGAGAAGGCCCGCGATCGAGCCGACCTCCGTCCGCATGCCCGTCTCGACGACGACGCCCACGCCCGTCCCGTTCACGGAGACGGAGGAGGAGTACGCCATGTTGACGCGGTCGCCCAAGGGAGCGTCCTCTTGAAGGATGGTGGGAGCGTCCTTTTCGACGGGAACGCTTTCCCCCGTGAGGGCGGATTCCTGCACGCTCAGGTTTGCCTCCTCGAGAAGGCGCAGATCGGCGGGAATGACGCAACCGTCCGCGAGGATGACAACATCCCCGGGGACGAGTTCTTCGGCGGGGAGAATGCACTCCTTGCCGCCGCGGAGAACACGGGCCGTTGGCGCGCTCAGACTGCTCAGCGAGGCGAGTGCGTCCGCCGCCTTCTTCTCCTGCACGATGCCGATGACGGCGTCGATGACGACGATGACGAAGATGACCGCGGCCTCGGCGTAGTCCTCAAAGACGATGGAGACGACGGCCGCAATGAGGAGGATGATGACCATGACGTCCTTGATCTGCTCCCAGAGCATCCTCCAGATGGATTTGGGCTTGCGCGCATTGAGGACGTTTTTCCCATACTGCCCGCGGCGGCGTTCCGCCTCCTCTTCGGACAGCCCCTCCCGCGAAGTTCGGAGAGCAGTTAAAGTCTCTTCGACGGACATCGCATGCCATGCGGTCCGCCCGGCGTTCCCTTCGGAGGAGATCTGTGCTTGTTTCTTTTGCTTCATGTTCTGTTCGCTCCGATATGTAACGGTATAGTAGTATTATACCACATACAGGGCAAAATGAAAACCGTTCACGGAAAAAATCCCGTGAACGGCGCACTTTCTGCGATTTGCAAAGTACTCTTCCAAGGAGAACTTCGGCGGGCAAAACTTTCTCAGCTGTTTGCAAGGAAGCCTGCCGCACGAAGGCTGGCAAGAAGGGCGTTGAGCGTGGTGCCGACCTCTTCGGGCGTGGGCGTCTCTTCGACGTCATCGACCGCCGCAGCCGGGGTAATGACGGCGGGCGTTCCCGCGGGGCCTTGGGGGCCTGCGGGGCCTTGTTCACCCGTCGCACCGCGGGGAATGGTGAAGGTAAAGACAGGTGCCTCGGCCGTTCCCGACTGCGCAACGGAAGCGGGCGTATCGGGGCCGACGGTGACCGTCTCCCCGAGCGAGATCGCGGGCGTCACGCCGTCCGCGCCAGCGGGGCCTTGAGGGCCTACTGCGCCCGTGGGGCCTGCTTCGCCCGTCGCACCTTGAGGCCCTGTGGGACCTTGAGGGCCTACTGCGCCCGTGGGACCTGCTTCGCCCGTCGCACCTTGAGGTCCTGTGGGACCTTGAGACCCTTGCGCTCCCGGTACGCCCTGGAGGCCCTGAACGCCTTGCGGCCCCGTCGCGCCCATGGGACCCGTGGCACCGCGGGGAATGGTGAAGGTGAGGACGGCATTTTCGCCGCCCGTCGAGGTGACGGAAGCGGGTGTGCCCGGCTCCCCCGTGATCGTCTGTCCGACGGTGATCGTCGCAGGTCCCTGCGGCCCCGTGGGACCCTGCGGTCCCGTTGCCCCCGTCGCTCCGCGCACTCCGCATCCGCAGGGGTTGAACCCCATCATGCCGCATGTGCAGGGGCAGTTCCCGCACGAAGGGCAGCGTCTGTAAAACATCATATTTTCCTCCCGGCGGCAGTCCAAACTTTTCGGACCGCCGCATGTTGATTTGGGGCGTAACAAACCGCCCTATCTCATCATATTTTATAAAATGAAACGGGGTGACTATGAGACTTACGCTCTGCATGATCGTGAAGGATGAGGAGGAGGTGCTGGAAAGGTGCCTCTCCTCCGTTGCCGCCCTCGTCGAGGAAGCCGTCATCGTGGATACCGGCTCTTCGGACGGGACGAAGAAGATCGCAAAAAAGTACGGATACGTCTACGATCTTGCGTGGGAGGACGACTTTGCGAAGGCGCGGAACTTCTCCTTTTCGAAGGCCTCGGGCGACTATCTTTTGTGGCTGGATGCGGACGACGTCCTCCCTCCCGATGAGGCGAAAAAGTTCCCTTCCCTCCTCGAAGAGATCGAAAAGACGGGGGCGGACACGGTGATGTGTCCCTACCGTTCGGGCAGGCTTGAATACCTCCGCGAACGCATCGTCAGAAACTGCCCGGACGCAAAATGGAGGGGGCATGTCCACGAGTGCATCCCTCCTTTCGGAAAAATTCTCTGCTCCGACCTCACCGTCACGCACCTTCCGAAGCAAAAAAAATATACGATGCGCAACCTTCACATCTACGAGAAGTGGGCGACAAAGAAGCCTCTTTCTCCCCGCGATCTCCTCTACTACGGGCGGGAACTTTATGATCATAAACTCTATGTTCAGGCGGAGGCAGTCCTCAAAAAGATGCTCTCAGGCGAGGGGTGGTATGTGAACAAGATCGAGGCGTGCAAGCTGCTTGCGGGCTGCCGCCTGGCAGACGGGGACGCTTCGGGGGCCATCCGCGCCCTCCTGGAAAGTTTTGGGTACGGGGAGCCGCGCTCCGCCGTCCTCTGCGATCTCGGTGCCCTCTTCAAGATGCAAAAACGATACAAGGAGGCCGTCTATTGGTATGAGGCCGCGCTCTCCTCCAAGGATCACAGCGCGGAGGGCGACTTCGAATATCCCGACTGCCGCGGCATCATTCCCCTTTTGGAGCTTGTCGTCTGCTACTATCATGCCGGCGAGCGGGAGAAAGCCTTGGAATATCATAAAAAATCGGAGGCAGTCGCCCCCGATCATCCCTCGGTGAGATTCAATAAAAACTTCTTCGGTCTATAGCTCCCCCTCGCGGATCTCGATGGGAAAGTTCTTCGTGATGAAGGCGTAGCGCGGGCAAGTTTTTTCGTGGTCGCAGATGACGCCCGCGGCCTGCAGATGCGAATAGACGGTAATAGGGCCGAGGTACTTGAACCCCCTTTTGACGAGATCGGAGGCCACCATGTCCGAGAGAGAGTTGTGAGAGACCCACTCTTTTTGGTGCCGAGGATAGACAACCGTCTTGCCCTTCGTGAAACTCCAGATGTAGGAGGAAAAGGAGCCGAACTCCCCGATGACTTCCAAAAACCTCTTCGCGTTCCAAACGATCGCCCGCACCTTGCGCTCCGATCTTATCATGTTCGGCGTTTCGAGAACGCGCTTCACGTCGGTTTCATCGTAACGGGAGATCTTTTCGTAGTCGAAATTATCGAACGCGGCGCGGAATATCTCCCGCTTTTTGAGCATGAGCGTCCACGAGAGGCCGCACTGCATGACCTCGAGCATCAGGAAT
Source organism: uncultured Clostridia bacterium (assembly GCA_947629675.1). Classification (GTDB taxonomy): domain Bacteria; phylum Bacillota; class Clostridia; order Christensenellales; family Borkfalkiaceae; genus Gallimonas. The sequence goes on along the minus strand of CANREM010000007.1, from coordinate 72,587 downwards.
TCGAACTGCTTTTTGTCGTCCCGAAGGGGCACGCCCCACTCCCTGTCGTGATACTCTTCGTTTAGCCCGCCGTCGCGGCACCACGCACACTTTTCCATATGTCCTCCTATCTCTCTCATCTCTTAATGAATGCACCGATGAGCTGCTTTGTGAAATCTGCGGTGTTTTTCTCTTAAAAATGATTTCTCTATCGAAAAACGCCCGAGGGGGCGTTTTTGAAGGTAAAGTCAAAATTCCGATGTCCTGCAAAAATTTGGAGCCATAGCTCATGCCTCAGCGCATTGCCGCAGGAATCCGATGACGTTGGTAAGATCCGCAGTATTTTCGAATTCTCCCCCCTCGAGTGCGGAGATAAGGGCGGAGCAGAAGTCCTTGTCCTCCGCCTTCGCAGCCTCTGTGGCGAGGGCGATCGCGGGGTTGCCCGCGGGGAACTTTTTGTCCGTCTCATTCAGGGCGAATGTGATGACGGCCGCCTTCTCCTCCTCCGTCTTTGCGAGGTGATACTTCACGCGGGAAGCGAGACCGCAGATATAGGCGCGGTATGTCCCCGCCGCGAAGAGATCCCCCTCCTCTCCCTCGGGGGAAAGTTTCTCGTCCTGCTCGGCGCAATAAGCTTCGAACGCCTCCTTTTCGTCCTCATAGAGGACCTGAAAGCGTTCTTCCGCCGTCGAATACCGCTTCCGCTCCGCCGAGATGATAAAGGAACGCGTCAAACATTCCATGGAGCCGGAGCGTTCGTATTCCTGAAAAGCGTAATCCCCGCTGACCTGCGTGAGGCCAAGCGAATCCGTAAAGCGCATCATGGTCGCGGGCGCGGCCAAAGAGACGATGCCGAATACGGCGATCGCAAGGATCAGGGCCACACCGAAGGTGATAAAAATTGTCTTGAAAACAATGTTTCTCTGTCGCATCGGGAATTTCGCGCTCTTTGGAATGTTTCTCTAATATTGTATTATAGCACAGCTTCAAAAAATTTGCAAGAGAAATCGGGGATGTTGTCATGAAGAAAGAGGGATTTTCATAATTTGATAGCATGAAGAAAGTGTTTTATTTATGCCTTCCCCTGTGCGTCCTCCCCCTTTTCGCCCTCGCGGGCTGCGGAAAGAAAACGCAACCCGCAAAATATCTCTCCGAAGTGAAGTCGGACATCTTCGTCGCCGAGACGGAGGAGTTCTCCCTCACTCTCTCCTGCACCGAGCGCGAATACCCCTATGCGGACGACGGCATCGTCTGCCCCGTCTCCAAACTTTGCGAGATCTCCATCGTGACAGAGGCGCGCGCGGACTACTCCGTTTTCGTGATCGGAGAAAAAACCTGGGGCGGCGAGACCTCCTACCGCAACGTCCGCGGGGACTATTACTATTCGCAGGGAGTGGATGTTTTCCCGGAAAATAGCGTCACTCTTCGCATCCAATGGGAAGAGGAGACGCGCGAGATCGTCGCGACCTCCGTCAAGACGGAAAAGACGATCTCCCCCGAGGCGGCCCTCAGCGAAGCCGTGAAAAGCGAGAAGGAGGCCATCTCCCGCATGACGAGGGAGGGCGAGTTCTTCGGGGAATACCGCGTGCGCCTTCTCAAGCGGGACAGCGTCTACTACTATGTCGGGATCGTGGATAAAAACGGCCACACCATCTCCCTCCTTATCGACAGCGAGACGGGCGCAGTCCTCGCCCGAAGGGAGAGCGCGACTTAAAAAAATCATTCCCGACAATCGGGAAATCTTCATGCGATATGTAAAAAGGTTGGCGGCGGTCTGCAGATCGCCGCCCTTTTCTATGCGTCAAAGTTATAGCAGGTTGCAAAAAAGGTATTTTACATGATCCCCTTCCCGCGCTATAATAGAGGCAAGAAAGGAAAAATCGGTGAGGACAAAATGGCAAATTTGATTGTTTATTATTCGAGAAAGGGCGAAAATTATTGGAACGGCTCGATAAGAGATCTTTCAAAGGGCAATACCGAGCGCGTTGCCGAGTTTATCCAAAGGGCGGTCGGCGGAGACCTCTTTGAGGTCGAAACCGTAAAACCGTACGCAAAAAGTTATTACGAGTGCAGCGAGGAAGCAAAGGCCGAACTTCGCGCCAATGCCCGTCCCGAGATCAAAGGATACGTCGAAGATATTTCAAAATATGATACGATCTTCGTAGGCTATCCGAATTGGTGGGGACAGATGCCGATGTGTATGTGTACCTTCCTCGAACACTACAACTTATCGGGCAAGAAAATTGTTCCATTCTGCACGAACGAGGGCAGCGGGATGGGTTCGAGCGAAAGGCAACTCAAAAGCATCTGCAAGGGCGCGGTCGTCGCCGCGGGGCTTTCCATCCACGGCGCGGAGGCAGGGCAGGCGGAAGCGAAAGTTTCCGCTTGGGCAAAGAAAAATATTTAATTGGAGGGAAACATGCAATACTTTGACTTAAACAACGGGGTTAAAATGCCCATGGTCGGGATCGGAACGTTCCTGCTTTCTCCCGAAGAAGCGGAGAATTCCGTCTATGAGGCTTTGAAGGCGGGCTACCCCATGATCGACACGGCAAACGCCTACATGAACGAGCGCGGCGTCGGCCGCGGAATCAAACGGAGTGGCGTCAGGCGCGAGGACATTTTCCTCGTCACGAAACTGTGGCCCACCGAGTACGAAAACGGCGACAAGGCAATCGACGATACGCTCGCACGGCTCGATACCGACTATATCGACTTGTTGTTTTTGCACCAGCCCGTCGGAAACTATCTCGAAGGCTACAAGGCGTTGGAACGGGCGTACAAAGCGGGAAAGATCAAGGCGATCGGGCTTTCCAACTTTCCCGAGGGCAGGCTTCAAAACGTGCTTTCAAATTGCACCGTCATTCCGCAGGTCGTACAGGTCGAGGCGCACCCTTACTATCCGCAGACCGAACTCAAAGAATATCTCAAAAAATTCGGAATGGGGCTGATGGCATGGTACCCTTTGGGACACGGCGACAAGAGCCTCATGGAGCAAGAGGTTTTCTCCCGCCTTGCGAAAAAATACGGAAAGTCGAACGCGCAGATCATTTTGCGGTGGCATATTCAGGCGGGAAATATTATCATCCCCGGCGCGAAGTCGAAGGCGCATATCGAGCAAAATATCGACCTCTTTGACTTTGAACTGACTGCGGAAGAAATGGCGGAAATTGCACAGCTCGACCGTAACACGCGCTACTACAATATGTCGATCGAGGATGCCGAGAAAGCATATATGTCGCTTGATATAGACTTCAACGATCAACCGTAAAGTTTCGACGAAAATCTTCCCTTCGGGAATCTTTTCGTCGAGGAAATGGGCGGTGGCGGTTTCATTCACTTGGTCGTCTCGTTCGTTTCAAAAGGCAACAAGCGCGAAGGGTCGCGCAAATTGGGTGCGCTACCGCAGGGGAACCCTGCTTCGCGCAGTAAATAATACTTTTTTGCCCCGAAATTTCAGTAAGAAATTTCGGGGCAAACTCTATTCTTCGTCGAAATCTTCTTTGGCGGCAAGGAGGGTACCCCTCCGCCAGCCGCTCCCTATTTGCCATTTATGGCTTGCAGGGTGAGCACCCGCGTCGTATTTGTGGGCAATATGCCGCTAAAGCGGGCGCGAGGGGCAGCCGCCCCTTAAACTCACGAGAATTTGTTTTCTCCGCTGAAAACAAATTCTGTGAACCTTTATTGATATTTTTCTATAAACTCTTGTAAAGCCGCCTTGTTCTTTTTGAGAATATGACAGTAAAAGGTGAGCGTCGCCGCTTCGTCCAAAATCGGAATTTGGATCGCATTTTCGTCGCTGCCGTAATGACGGGCGGAAAGTTCCGTGGAAAAAGAGAGAAGCGCGCTCTCCCGCTTCAACGCCTCAAAACTGTCCCTGTTTTCCTGTAAAATCACGTGAACGGCGGGCATTTGCTCGCGGATGATATTCTCCCATACGCCAATACGCGCATAGAGAAGGACGGAATATTTTTCGATTTCCGAAAAACGGACGCCGTTTTTGCTTTTCGCAAGCGGATGGATCTTCGGCACGTTCAAAAGGAGGGATTCCCTGCCCGCAAGGACGGAAACAATGTCGGGATCGTCCGCTTTTTCCGTTGAAATAATGAGCTGATACGTTCCCGCTTTTAATCCATCAAAGAGCTTGTCGTTATCGACGACTTCGGATGTCAATCGCTTTTCGGGGTAGAGCGAAGAAAGGAACGGCAGAATTTCCCAAAGCGGCGCGGGTGCGCAGGAAGCGACGGCGACCGTTCTGTTCACTCTGTCGAACCCACGCACTTGTTCGGCAAAACTTTTCGTGCTTTTCAAGATGTCCTCGCAAAGAGAGAGGGCGAATTTCCCGTTTTCGTTCAGCTCTATTTTGTTCTTCCCGTGAGAAAACAGCTCGACCCCAAGCTCCTGCTCGAATTTCTGCATGGAGCGGGAGAGTGCGGGCTGTGAGATAAACAACTCCTCTGCGGCCTTTGAAAGCGTTCCGCATTTTACGATCGTTACAAATTGTTCGAGTTGAGAAAGTTCCATATCCCGCCTCCCCTTTCATCTTATCATATCCGTGCGCCTAAGTCAACGGTATGCGCGCAGGTTATAGCACATTGCAAAATAGATATTTTACAAGTTCCTGCCCTATACTTTATAATAATTATAATAAAAATTTTCCGATAAACGCTTGACAGAAATCCGAAATCGAATTATAATTAAAATACGAAATCGAATTTCAGAGGCATATTTTATGGACGAACGCATCTTTTTCTACAGGCTCGGAAAGCTCGTATACAGAATCGACGACGTGTATGAGGAATACGGAAAGCAATGCCAAATCGGCTCCCCCAACCTCCTCTGGATCCTCTACGCGCTCAACGACGGAGAGCGGCACAGCCAAAAGCAGATCTGCGAGGATTGGGCGATCCCGCGGAGTACGGCAAACACCATCATCAAGGACTTAGAGGACAAAAATCTTGTCGCACTCTCTCATATCAAGGGGGAGCGGCGGGAACTTCTCGTCTCTTTGACGCCGGGCGGGAAGAAGTTTGCGGACGAAATTTTATCCGACCTCTATAAAAGGGAGAAGGCGATCTATTCGGAGATCGAAAGCCCCGAAGAGCTTCTTGGGAATCTGCAAAATTTAGCGGCGAAAATGCAACTCATCGCCGCAAAGGGAGAATAAAATGATGAGCAAAAAAATTTTGGTGGCCTATTTTTCGGCAAGCGGTGTTACGAAAAAGGCGGCAAGCCTCCTTGCAAGAGCGGCGACAGCCGACCTCTATGAGATCAAGCCGAAGGTGCCCTATACGGCGGCCGATCTCGATTGGAGGGACAAAAAGAGCCGTTCGACTTTGGAGATGAATGATCCCTCCTCTCGGCCATCTCTTGCGGACATGGGTGCCCCCGTTTCCGTCTACGACGTCATTTTCCTATGCTTTCCCATTTGGTGGTACACTGCGCCGACCATCATCAAGACCTTCCTCGAGAGCTACGATTTCTCGGGGAAACGCATCGTCCTCTTTGCCACGAGCGGCGGGAGCGGACTCGGGAATACGGAGGCCGCGCTCCGTCCCTGCGCCCCGAACGCCGAATGGATGGGCGGAAGGCTAATAAACGGCGCAAGCGAAAGCTCGCTTAAATCTTTTGTGGAGAGTTTGAAGTTATGAAGATCGTGGTTCTTACGGGTAGCCCGCAAAAGCACGGCTCGTCCAATTTGCTTGCAGAGCAGTTTATCAAGGGCGCAACGGAGGCGGGCTGCAGTGTTTCCGTCATCGACGTAGCGCACGCAAATGTCCGCCCCTGCACGGGCTGTGTCCGTTGCGGATACGGCGGTCCCTGTGCGCAGAAGGACGATATGGGTTCTGAAAGCGGCGCAATGCGCGGGATCAAGGCGGAAATTCTCGGCGCGGATATGGTCGTGTTCGTCACGCCCCTCTACTACTATGGAATGTCCGCACAGCTCAAAACGGTCATCGACCGCTTCTGCGCATTCAACGGCGAAATTCAAAGAAAGCACATGAGATCGGCACTCATTGCCGTCGCTTGGAACGCGGACAGCTGGACGTTTGACGCCTTGGAAGCGCATTATCAAACGCTCGTGCGGTATCTGAATTTTCAAGATATGGGAACAGTTCTCGGCAAGGGTTGCGGAACGCCTGCGATGACGGCGCGCTCCCGCTATATGGCTGAGGCCTATGAGCTTGGCAAGAGCCTTCGGGGGTGAAATATGGCTCTTACGGTCAATATCTATTACACGGGAACGGACGGCAACGCGAGAAAGTTTGCGGAAGAGATGAAAGATAGCGGGCTTGTGGAACGTATCCGCGCCGAAAAGGGCAATCTTCGCTATGAGTATTTTCTGCCGATGGACGACCCCGAAACTGTGCTTCTAATCGACGCTTGGGAAAATGAAGAAGCCCTCGACTTCCACCATAAAAGCCCGATGATGAAAGAAATCGCCGCCCTCCGCGAGAAGTATCACCTCAAAATGCGCGTGCAAAAATTTACAGAGGTCACATGAAGCATCTCATGCCGAAGGCTTAGAAATCATGAAATAATTTCAATTATTGAGGAGCAGGTCATGAAGAAAAAGTTTGTTGTTATCTTAACGGCCGTCTTGCTGTGCCTCTGCTTTGCTCTTGCCGCTTGCGGGAAGAACGGGACGACCGGGCAGGAGACAACAAGCGGTAACGATCGGGAGGAACAAATTGTGGATACCATTTATTTGACGATAGGAGCTCATAAAATTGCCGTAAAACTCGAAGAGAATGCTGCAACGAAGGCACTCGTCGAACTTCTGCAAGAGGGCGATATCACCTACACCGCGCACGACTACGGCGGCTTTGAAAAGGTGGGCGACTTGGGGCATACCCTTCCCCGCGAAGATAGGCAGATGACGACCAAGACGGGCGACGTCATTCTCTATTCAGGCGATCAAATCGTCCTGTTTTACGGCAGAAATTCGTGGAGTTATACAAAGCTCGGAAAGATGCAAGGCTCCGAGAGCGAAATCAAGGAAATTCTCACGGAAAACAACCCCGTCGCGGTGATGATAAGTTTGCAATAAAATTTTAAGGAGATACATACATGAACAAGAAAGTTTTGGTCATCTCGTCAAGTTTCAGGACGAAGGGCAATTCGGCAAGGCTTGCCAAAGAATTTACGAAGGGTGCGATCGAGGCGGGAAACGAAGTTGAATTTATCTCCCTGCACGACAAAAAGATCAGTTTTTGCCGCGGGTGTCTCGTCTGCCAAAAGACAAATAGATGCGTGATCCACGACGACGCCGACATGATCCGCGAGAAAATGCTACATGCGGACGTTTTGGTGTTTGCAACGCCCGTCTACTACTATGGCATAAGCGGGCAGCTGAAAACTTTGCTCGACCGCTGCAATCCGCTCTATTCTTCGGACTATCGATTCCGTGACGTCTACCTGCTCTTTGCGGCGGCGGAGGACAGCGACGACGCCGAAAAGAGGACGCTTGCGGGCTTCGACGGTTGGGTCGTTTGCTATGAAAGAGCGCGCCTGAAGGGCTATGTGTTCTGCGGCGGCGTGAACTATGTCGGCGACATCGAAGGCGATCAAAAGCTCGAGGAAGCCTTTCAAATGGGAAGGTCCATATAAATTTTTATGGAAAAGGAGCGGACCATGAAGAGAAAGTTTGTATTGATTTTAACGGCAATGATACTGTGTCTTTCTATCGGGCTTACCGCCTGCGGCGGTACGGGCGGCGGCAAAACGAACGGCGGCGGTGACGACGACACCCCCACGGATACGCTCACGTTTGAGCGCAACGAAGCAGGAACGGGTTACATCGTCACGGGCGATCAAGGAGAGGACACGAAGATCGTCATCCCCGAAACGCATGACAGTTTGCCCGTCGTGGAGATCGGTGAGAGCGCGTTTGCCTACTCAAGGCACAAGTCGGACATTCTCTCCGTCACCATTCCCGACTCGGTCACGAAAATCGGATTGAACGCCTTCTACAATCAAGACGCGCTCGAGAGCGTGAACATCGGCACGAACAGCAAACTCAAAACCATTGAAAACAACGCCTTTTCGGGCAACCACGCGCTGAAATCATTTTATCTGCCCGAGGGCGTGATAGAACTCGGCGACAGCGTTTTCAATAACTGCGGCTCGCTCGACCGCTTCACCGTCGCAAGCGGGAACACGGCCTATTCGGGCGAAGGCAACAACCTGATAGACCTCGCTACGCACACGATCATCCGCGGCACGAACAAAAGCGAGATCCCCTCTACCGTCACGGGGATCGGCGTCGCCGCCTTCCGCAGGGCAAACGGTATTTCCAAGCTCTATATCCCCCGCTCCGTTATAAGTATCGAAAAATACGCCTTTGCGGACAGCACGATAGAAAGGATCGAATATGAGGGAAGCGAGACGGAATGGAACAATGTCCAAAAAGGAACGATGTGGGATCTGCATTGCACGTTGGATGTAAAATTCGATGTCCAAAGGGATGAGGCGGCGGCAAACATTCTCGTTGCGTACTTCTCGGCCACGGGGACGACGAGGGGCGTTGCGGAGAAGATCGCCAAGGCGACGGGCGGAACGCTCTTTGAGATCGTGCCCGCTGTCCCCTATACCGCCGCAGACCTTGACTACGGCACCGACTGCCGCGCAAACCGCGAGCAGAGAGACGATGCCGCCCGCCCTGAAATCAAAAGCTCTGTCTCGGACATGGGTGCCTTCGACGTCGTCTACCTCGGCTATCCCATCTGGTGGAGCAAGGCACCGAAGATCATCTATACCTTCCTCGAGAGTTACGATTTTTCGGGCAAGACCATCGTGCCGTTCTGCACCTCGGGATCGAGTTCTATAAACGGAAGTCTATCCGAAATTCAAGCCCTCGCAAGTGGTTCCACCTGGCTTTCGGGCAGACGCTTTGAAGGAAACGTTGCGCAGAGCAACGTTGAAACTTGGGTGAACAGCTTCAATACAGATAGCTAATAAAAAGGAGTTTGATATGAAAAAAATCACACAGGATGCAGGAAGAAAGGCACTCGGGGAATTTGCTCCCGAATTTGCGCACTTCAACGACGACGTTCTCTTCGGCGAAAATTGGAACGATCCGGGCATCGATCACAAGACGCGCTGCCTTGTCACGGTCGTCGCGCTCATGGCCTCGGGCGTCACCGATTCGTCGCTCAAATATCACCTCGAAAACGCCAAAAAAGCGGGCGTGACAAAGAGGGAAATCGCCGCCACGGTCACCCACGTCGCCTTCTATGCGGGCTGGCCGAAGGCGTGGGCGGTGTTCAATATGGCCAAAGATGTATGGACGGAGGAGGACGCTTCCTCCGAGATGGCGGCGCATGCAAGCGAGATGGTCTTCCCCATCGGCGCACCCAACGACGGCTTCAAGCAGTATTTCAGCGGAAGGAGCTACCTCGCCCCCATTTCCAAGGAGCAGGTGGGCATTTTCAACGTCACCTTCGAACCGGGTTGCCGCAACAACTGGCACATTCACCATGCCGAAAAGGGCGGCGGGCAGATCCTCATCTGCGTCGCGGGGCGCGGGTATTATCAGGAGTGGGGCAAGGAGGCCGTGGAGATGAAACCGGGCGACGTCGTCAACATCCCCGCGGGCGTGAAGCATTGGCACGGCGCGGCGAAGGACAGCTGGTTTTCGCATCTCGCCGTCGAAGTCCCCGGGGAGAACACTTCCAACGAGTGGCTCGAACGTGTCTCCGATGAGGAATATGACAAATTGGTGTAAGGAAAGAGCGAGATGCGGCGGGATCGGTCAGCGTCATTCTGAGGAGCAAAGCGGCCGAAGAATCCCGAGGTGCGAGGTCCGAATAATAAGGTGATGTTTCGACAAGCTCAACATGACATGATTTGAAAGCCTTCCCCCCTCGGGGGGAAGGTGTCGCCTTCGGCGACGGATGAGGGCACTCGTCGCCCCTGCAAAGGGGAGATGTCGCGTTAGCGACAGAGGATTCTCGTCGCCCCTGCAAGGGGAGATGTCGCGTTAGCGACAGAGGGGTTAAAACCCTTTCCCCCGCCAAAGGCGGGTACATTCCCTTTCAGGGACAGCAAGAATAAGGGCGGCCATTGAAAGCCCAACCCTCATCAGTCACGCGGAGCGTGACAGCTTCCCCCTTCATAAGGGGGAAGCCCTCGGACTTCGTATGAGGGGATGCTTCGGCAAGCTCAGCATGACGCGGTCCCCCTTTCCTCATCTCGAACGAAGTGAGGAGATCCCCTCTCAATGCGCCGAAGTGGGTCTGTAGGGGTCTCCTCCGCCGCGATAGAACCGTACTTCGCCTTCGGCTCGTGCGCCACTATCGTGTCGTCGAGATGAGGACATAATGTACGGAAAACGCCCCGCGCAAGGAAGCGCGGGGCGTTGGTTTTTATACTGTCATGCTTTATTCCATGTATTCCGTCAGGATTTGGTTCTGCACGTAGAGGTATTCGTCCTTGATCTTCGTAATGTCCCCCGTCTCCTCGAGATATTGCCTCGTCCGCTCGTATGCCCCCTTGAAGTCCTCCTTCCAATCGCTCTTGAACTGCTTTTTGTAGGCGGCCGCAGAAATGCCGAATACGGTGCGGAGGGCGAGCATGACGAACTCGAACTTCGCATCCTTTTCCGAGACCTCCTCGCTCTCGATGACGGGGAAATTCCCCGAGAGGATGCACTTCATATACTCGTCCAAGTCGAAGGTGTTGGTGAACCGTCTGCCGAAGAAGAAGGAACTCGCCGAGACACCCAGCCCGATATATTCCCCCCTCTTCCAATAGTTGAGGTTGTGGCGGCTGCCAAAGCCCGGCTTGCAGAAGTTGCTCACCTCATAGCGCATGTAGCCCCGTTTTTTGAGAAGATCATAGCCGAAGTCGTAGAGGGCGGCGACCTCGTCCCCGTCGGGCAGTTCGCCGTTCAGGTAGTCGGTGTAAATGGGCGTGCCGTCCTCGGGCGTGAGGGCGTACATCGAGACATGGGTGGCCCCGTTGTCGTCTGCGAGGGCAATGGTCGCCGCGACGTCCTCCTTTGTCTGCCCCTTGAGGCCGAGCATGACGTCGGCGGAAAAGTTCTGTCCGTGAAGAAGTTTTGCACAGGCGACAAAGTCCTTGGAATTATGGATCCTGCCGATCTCTTCGAGCTGAGAATCGTTCGCCGTTTGAAGGCCAACCGAGAAGCGGTTGATACCCGCCCGCTTGTAAATTTGTATTTTTTCCGCGTCCACCGTCCCGGGGTTGAGTTCAATGGTCACCTCGGGGTCTTTTGTAAGGTGAAAGCTTTTGACGATCTTCGCCATGAGGGCATAGATGTATTTGGGATCGACGACGGAGGGCGTTCCCCCGCCGATGTAGACGGTGTCGAAGGTGAACTTTTCAAGCTCCTTCGCACGCATCTCCGCCTCCTTTGTAAGGCAGGCCATATACGCCTCGGCGAAGTTCAAACGGTTGGGAAAAGAGACGAAATCGCAGTAGGTGCATTTGTGCTTGCAGAATGGAATATGAACATATATCCCGGGCATGGGTGCCTCCTTTTACCTGCCCCTATTTATGGGGGCGGGTGGCGAACGAAGTGAGACAGGTGGGGGCTTTTATATCCCCAGATGATTATAAATATCTTCGCAAACGCCCTTAAAGTTTGAATTTAATTCTTTATCGGAATAGCGGAGAACGGTATAGCCCATCTCTTCGAGAAAGGCGTCACGAAGTCTGTCCTGTTCCTTTGCGGCATCTTCAAAATGTTGCGCACCATCCAATTCGATCACGATTTTTTTCTTCGCGCAACAAAAATCAACGATATAACGATCAATCACCTTTTGCCTCGTAAATTTCACAGGCAGGTTAACCAAAAAGCGATACCATAGTTTTTTCTCTTCGTCTGTCGCATTTTTTCGCAAAGATTTCGCATTTCTCACGAGATTATGATTTTTAATTTTGGTGCGCATAATTCAACCCCCACCACCCGCTCCGCGGGAGCCGCCCCCTTCAAAGGGGGCAGCTATTCGCGCCATAAGTATTTCGTCAAATCGACGAGGGCGTCGGTGACGGGGACGCCCTCCTCTTCGAGAAGGCGGGCCTGCACATCGGGGCCGCCGAAGGCGAACGCGGGAGCGAGACGGCCAACTCTATTCACCACTCTGTGGCAGGGAATGACGACGGGCGTGGGGTTATGGTGAAGGGCGTTTCCCACCTGCCTTGCCGCACGCGGATGCCCGATCGCCCGTGCGATCATGCCGTAGGTTATCACCTTCCCCCTCGGCACGCGCTTTACAACTTCGTATACCGCTTCGAAAAAGGTCATCATTTATCCTTGTTTGTCTTTAAGATCTGCATGAAAACTTCGGAGGGGACCTCGACGGTGCCCACTTTGCGCATGCGCTTTTTGCCCTCTTTTTGCTTCTCGAGGAGCTTCTTCTTCCGCGTGATGTCGCCGCCGTAGCACTTGGCAAGGACGTCTTTCCTGACAGCCTTCACCGTCTCGCGGGCGATGATCTTGCCGCCGATCGCGGCCTGCACGGGCACTTCGAAGAGCTGGCGGGGGATGGCATCCTTCAAGTTTTCGCACAGCATCCTGCCGCGCGCATACGCCCTGTCCTCATGCACGATGAGGGAGAGCGCGTCGCAAATTTCCCCGTTCAGGAGAATATCGAGGCGGACGAGCGGGCTTTTCTCGTAGCCGACAAGCTCGTAGTCGAAGCTCGCGTAGCCCTTGGTGCGGGACTTGAGTTCGTCGAAAAAGTCGTACACGATCTCGTTGAGGGGGAGGCGGTACTCGAGCTTGACCCTTCTCGTGTCGAGATAGGTCATGTCTTTGAACACGCCGCGGCGGTCTTGGCACAGTTCCATGATGGAGCCGAGGTAATCGGGCGGGGTGAAGATCTCCGCCTTCACGATCGGTTCTTCCATGTAGTCGATCTCGGAGACGGGCGGCAAATGTGAGGGGTTATCCACGGACATGGTATCCCCGTTTGTCTTGTGGACGATGTAGGAGACGGAGGGAGCGGTCGTAATGATCTCGAGGTTGAATTCCCGCTCGACGCGCTCCTCGACGATCTCCATATGCAGAAGTCCCAAAAATCCGCAGCGGAAACCGAAGCCGAGCGCAATGGAATTATCCGGCTCGAAAGTGAGCGAAGCGTCGTTGAGTTTGAGCTTCAAAATTGCCTCTTTGAGGTCGAGGAACTTGCTCCCGTCCAGGGGATAGATGCCCGAAAAGACGACGGGCTGGACTTCCTTATACCCGGGAAGGGGCGAGCTTGCGGGGCGCAGTGCGCCCGTCACCGTATCGCCCACGGCGACGTCCTCGATGGATTTAATGCTCGCGGCGATGTAGCCCACTTCCCCCGCCTTTAAGATGTCCTTCGGCTGGAGGGCGGGCGCAAACGCCCCCACCTCGGTCACTTCGTAGATGCGATCCGAGCGGAAGGTCTTGATGGCGTCCCCCACCTTTACGCTTCCGTCCTTGATGCGGACAAAGAGGATGACGCCCTTGTAGTTATCGTAATAGCTGTCGAAGATGAGGGCGGAAAGGGGCGCGTCGGTGTCGCCGTCGGGGGGCGGGATGAGCTTTACGACCGCCTCTAAAATATCGCGGATATTCGTCCCCTCTTTGGCGGAGACGCAGGGAGCCTCGGAGGCGTCCAGCCCGATGACGTCCTCGATCTCCGCCTTGGTCTCCTCGATGCGGGCGGAAGAGAGGTCGATCTTGTTGATGACGGGCACGATCTCGAGGTTGTTCTCGAGGGCGAGGTAGACGTTCGCGAGCGTCTGCGCTTCCACCCCTTGCGTCGCGTCCACGACGAGGATCGCCCCTTCGCAGGCGGCGAGGGAGCGGCTGACTTCATAGGTAAAGTCAACGTGGCCGGGGGTATCGATGAGATTAAATTCGTACTCGTTCCCGTCGAGGGCGGTGTAATACATGCGGACGGGGGCGAGCTTTATCGTGATGCCGCGCTCCCGCTCGATGTCCATGCTGTCGAGGAGCTGTTCCTCCATGTCGCGCTTGGAGACCTGCCCGGTAAGCTCCATGATTCGGTCTGCGATGGTGCTTTTGCCGTGGTCGATGTGCGCGATGATGCAAAAATTGCGTAAGTACTTGCTGGGTTTTGCCATGATTTTATTATAACGGTTTTGAAAAGAGATTGCAAGTGTTTGTGAGGGGGTCTCCTCCGCCGCGCCGCCTTTTGGCGGCGCGGCATCGAGATGAGGAAGGAGGAATGACTGCTTCTAAAATTCGTCATACTGAGCGTAGCGCAGCGAAGTCGAAGTATCACATTATGTTAATACTGCGGTGATGTCTCGACACGCGCGTACCGCGCGGCTCAACATGACGATCAAGAAGCGACACCCCACCCCCTTAAATTCGTCATACTGAGCGTAGCGTAGCGAAGTCGAAGTATCACCTTTTTTTATACTGCGGTGATGTTTCGACACGCGCGTGCCGCGCGGCTCAACATGACGGGGGCTTCCCCCGTCTACGGGGGAAGCGGTCACCGCAGGTGACTGATGAGGGCAAAGCACCTCCGTGGGAGGAGCTGTCACCCCTTGGGGTGACTGAGGTGGGGCGTGTTCTGAATTCGTACCCACCCCCTACCCCCTCCGAACGGGAGGGGGCAAGAATAAGGTGATGTTTTGACACGCGCGTGCCGCGCGGCTCAACATAACGATTAAGAAGCGACGCCCCACCCCCTTTTCTTCCCCCTCCCCAAGGAGGGGGTTTCGTCACATAAAAAACCCGCCGGGGCGGACATGGTGCCCACCTCGGCAGTCTCCCTATTTTTTCACATTCTCTTTCTCAGGCCTGCGGCTTTGCCCATTCGATGACTTCTCCCGTCGTCTCATCGAAGTGCCACCAATAGTCCCATTCCGCCCACTCTTCCTCCGTCGGCGCGTCCTCGGTAAAGTAGTAGCGGGTGGCGTTGAGGAGATAGGAATTTTCAGAATATGTATTGTCGATAGAAATATTCCCCCACTCGTCGGCAGTTCCTTGATAGTAAACGGATTTCAGCTTGCTACAATTATAGAACGTAGCACTTCTGATCGACGTCACGCTCTCGGGAATCGTAATGCTCGTCAGCCCGGTGCAATTTGAGAACGCATGATCTCCGATCAAGGTCACGCTCTCGGGAATCGTAATGCTCGTCAACCCGCGACATAACTCGAATGCAGAACTTCCAATTGAGGTCACGCCCTCGGGGATCGAAATGCTCGTCAGCCCGCTGCAACCAACGAATGCACCATATCCGATCGAGGTCACGCCGCTCCCGATCGTAACGCTTTCAAGCCCGCTGCAACCCTCGAATGCAGAACTTCTAATTGAGGTCACGCCCTCGGGAATCACAATGCTTTTAAGCGAATTGCAATAAGAGAACGCATATTCATTGACGGCATAATCTTTCCCGCACGGGCTTTTGGCAGGAAGGGTAAGTTTCGTATCCGTCCCTTTATAGCCAATCAAATAAATCTTTGCGCCATCCTCATAGAAGATATAGCCATCATCGGTCACTGTCTGCTTGCTCTCTTCGTTCGTCGTGTAGACTTGCTTTGCGTAATACGCTACATATCCACAGGTAATGTCACCTTTTTCAATCGAAAGGTCGGAATAATTCCAAACTTCCACGAGTTTATAGCAACCATAGAACGCCCACTCTCCGATCTCGGTCACGCTTTCGGGGATCGTAATGCTTGTAAACGAACGGCAATTCCTGAACGCGCTTTCTCCGATTAAAGTTACGCCCTCGGGGATCACAATGGACGTGAGCCAATCGCAATCCCTGAACGCATAGTCTCCGATCTCGGTCATGCCCTCGGGGATGGTATATGCGCCCGTCTTCCCATAGATCCCCGTTGCCCCCATGCCAAGGGGGATGGAAGCCTTCAAGGAGGATGAAAGGGTATGCTCGACGCCATCGTCCTCCCAATTCCACGTCACATTTTTGCCTACGGCGTAAAAGGAAATTTCCCGATCTCCAAGCGGAGTCGTGCGATAGCTTCCGTCGGTATATCTCTCCGTTATGCCGATGCCATCGATCGTGCCCTGCACGAGATCCTCATGAGAGCACTTCTCAACGCCGTCGAGCAGCACGCCTGCAAGCGTCTTTTCGGGCGCGTTTTCGCTACAGGCGGCATCATACCAAACTTCGCTCACGGCAAGTTGGCCGTCCTCATTCTTTTTGAATGAGATCTCCGTCCTGGTGTAGACGAGGGATGCGAGCGTCGTCTCGATCTTCGCCATCTCCCGGAAGATCTGCTCGAACTCCTTTTCGTTCTTCACATTCAGCATACGCTCTTCAAGCTCCGCCGATCTCTTCAGCAAAGAGAGGTAATTGCTGCCAAGATACACATAGTGGGTCTCGCTGCTCTCTTCCTCGTATGGCTCGCCGAGGAGCTTTACGACCTGTTCGGGAGAATCGCCGAGAGCGACCTTCTTCTCCTTCGGCCCGCCTCCGCCGCAGGCAGCGAGACCCAAAGCAAGGCAGAGTGCGCTCGCAAGGGCGAGCAGGATGAGCCAAAACTTCTTCTTCATAGGAATACCTCCAAAAAATTTTCGGGAAAGATCCGCTCGGGCTAACGCCCTCGGGATGAGGGGTGAATAAACGCCCTCGGGATGAGGGGCGAATAAAATAAAAGACGCCCCAATACGGGACGCCGCGTAAGTAGTATCCCATATTGTTGCGACACAAATGATTTTTCCTTCGGTTGAAAATGGGAAAAAGAGGATACACCTATGCCCATGGTATAGCCCATTATCAACAAAATATTCATTTGTGTCGCAATGTCAGTATAGCACAAGGCGGGAGAAATTTGCAAGCATTTTGCGCAAAAAGCAAAAAATGCGGGGTTGCAATTTTGTAAACGATGCGCTATAATCATGGATATGGAAAATTTTTTGCTGAAAACGCCGATCGCGCACCGCGGACTGCACGATGAAATACGGCCCGAGAACTCCCTTCCCGCCTTCGAGGCAGCCATTTTGCACGGCTTTCCCATCGAGACGGATGTGCGCTTTACGAAGGATAAAAAGCTCGTCATCTTCCACGACGACACCCTTTTCCGCATGACGGGAGATGGGCGGGCGGTTGCCGATTGCACCCTCGAGGAAGTCAAAGCCCTCCTGCTCGAGGGGAAGGAACGCATCCCGACCTTCGAGGAATTTCTGCGGTTTGTCGGGGGACGCACGCCCCTTCTCATCGAAATCAAGAGCATGGACGGCGTGAAGGGAAAGGAGATCGCCTCCGCCCTCTCCGACGCCCTCGAGGGCTACACGGGCGAATATGCCATCCAATCCTTCCAGCCCCTCTATGTGAAGGCGTTCAAAAAGCTGCGCCCGCACATTCTTTGCGGCGTGCTTGCCACGGCGAGAACGACAAAGGAGGACTTCGGCGGCTCTCCTCTTTGGCGGATAAAGGCGCGCATCGTGAAAAATCTTTCCCTCAACTTCACGGTGAAGCCCGACTTTGTGAGCTACTGCTTTGCCGACCTGCCGAGAAAACGGGTCACGAAGTTCAAGGGGTTCAAACTCGGCTGGACGGTGCGCTCCGAAGAGGACGAGGCGCAGGCGAGAAAATTCGTCGACAACATCATCTTCGAAAATTATCTTCCCGAATAGACATCAAAGGACTTAATAGAATGACACCCCCTCAGTCTCGGCTTCGCCTCGACAGCTCCCCCTCAAGGGGCAGCCAAGAGACATTCTTCCCTTTCATTGCTCTACATTTTTTCTGTTCATCGGCTAAGCCTCTTTTGAACCACGCGACTATCGCGTGGTTTTCGTTTACAGAAAAAGGACCTGCGCAACGCAGGTCCTCTTTTTGTTTAGTATCATGAAACGGAGGGAACAACGATCTCGGCGGGAAGGGTGACGACCGTCGTGCCGAAATCGGTGTAAGTCGTCGTCGCGGAGGCACCGATGGAGATGGAGATCGACATACCTTGCTCGGAGGCACCGCCCTTGGCGGAGACTTTTGCCGTGCCCTTTGCGAGCCTGCCGTCCGTCACGAAGTAGGTCGCTTCGCCCTTGATCTGGGGGATCAGACCGTTGAAGTTGTCCATTTCGTCGCCGAGATATTCCTCGACATATTCGTCGAACTTATCGGGGGAGAGCTTGAAGCCCGTCTTGGTCTTTTCGAAGAGGGTATGGTCGATGTCGGGTTGCTGATAATTGAAGAGTTCTGCGAGCGAGTCGTAGTCGGCGAAGGCATAGTCGTTTCTCTGGTAAGTCCCGCCGTTTGTCTGCGAATAGGCGACGAGTGCGCCATTTTCGACCACGATGTAGACGGTCGCGCTCTGTGTCCCTTCCGGCATGCCTTCCTCTGCGGGGAAGTTGCCCTTCGCGGAGGTGGTCGTCTTGATCATGGCGGCCGTCTCCGTCACTTTGAGGGTGATGGAAAGGTCCATCGTGTACTTGACGCTCTGCGTACGGCCCTGCACGGTGACCGTCGAATTCACGGAGGTCGTAGACTTAGCGGTCATCGTGAAGTTCGTATAGGAAGAGAGGTCGCAAACGCTGTCGAGATAGCTCTTGGAGATCGTCTCTCCTACGCTCGGCTGAGGGATGTAGTAACGGAAGGCGTTGTCCTCAAAGCCCAAAATGATGAGGCTGACCTCTTTCCCGCCGGAAACGGATGTATCCGCGGCAAATTGTGCGGCGCGCGCTTTCGACACGGGGGAATAGGTAACGGAACCCATCTCCGCAGAGACGACGTCCTCCGCCTTCACATCGCCGAGATTGAGCGCGGCAATCTCCTCCTGTGTGAGGTCCGCCTGCTTCTCATAGGCGACTGTCGCGGAACCGTCCACGATCTCGTGTTCGATGAATGCCTTGGCGGCAGCATCCTGTGACGTGTACGTCTCGGTGGAGATCACGCCCTCGAAGGTCTCGCTGTAGTTCCCGCCGTCTGTGATCGAGCATGCGCCGAGACCGACGCTTGCAAAGAGTGCGGTGGCGAGAACACCTGCTATAATGACTGTCTTTTTCATATTCTTCTCCTTTACAGAAAAATTTTACTTTCCCTATTATAGTTCCCCCCGCATGAAATGTCAACGTATTGTGAAAAGAAAATGAAACTTTTGTCAAGCAATTTTTGCAATATTTTCAAGAGTTCTACCGCTGCCTTATAGCGCGGAAAGGAGGCCTGCAAAATAAGCAGGCCTCCTCTGTATCGGGCTGAAAATTTACTCTCCCGCTTCGGGGGCGGGCGTCTTTTCGACGGCGGTGAGCGTCACCATTCCGTCGCTCTCGATCCTGACGGTGTAGTCGAGGACGTCGGAGACCGTCGCCGTATAGCTTCCGTCCGTATTATGCGTTGTGGCGGAAGGCATGTAGTAGGTGGGAGCAGCCCCCTCTTCCTCGGAGGCGATGCAAAGGAGCAGAACTTCCCCGTCCGCCGTCATGTCGACATAGCTCTTGCCGTCCGCGGTGTAGCGGGTCGTCGCTTCCTTTTCTTCCACGGTGAAGGATGCGAAGGGCGCGTAGCCGGGAACGCGCTCCTCCCCTTCCATGATCTCTGCGTCCTTCTCCGTCAGAGAGAGGACAAAGTACTTGGCGGAGACGGCCTTCCCCTCTTCGTTCTGTGTGCGCAGGATGAAGCAGATCTTCGCAACGCCGCTGCGGACCACGTCGTCCTTTTCGGGATCGATCACGATCGAGGTGCCGTTCTTTTTGAGGGTGGGAACGGAGTAGATGCTGCCCATGGCGATCATGTCGCTTGCAATGACGCGCTCGATCTCGAGGGTGTATTCGCCGCTGACAAGCGTCTGCACACGGTTGAAGCCCGCCACACGGTAGGTATAAGAGGCACCGAAGCTCACAAAGCTCGTCGTCACATAGAAGCGGAGAATGTAGCTGTAGCCGTCCTCAAGTTCACCGAGGTCGACGGTGTAGAGGCCGCTCTCCTCATCGAATTCGTATGCCTTCTCCCGGATGGAGACGATGTTCCCGTTCGCATCATACATGAGGGAATCTTCGCCGAAGTTTGCATTCACATACCGTCTTCCCACCTCGCCCGACGTGTTGTATTCATTCATAAGGTCGATCGTACCGAAGTCATCGGGGATCTGGATGCCGAGGTAGAGATAGAGCATGAGATACTCATACATGAAGGTCTCCGAACGCAGGGACATCTGCGTGTGCATCGCCGTGACCGTGAAGGTATTGTCGTTTGCTCCGCTCCCGCTCTCGGCGTCATAGCCGCTGTAATTCACCGTGATGTCGAAGCGGAAATTCCCTACGGTGAAATAGAAGGCGTCCGTCTCCTTGACGACGGTGCAAGTATATCCCCTGCCGCCGATCGTGGCGGTGCCGGACACGCGGAAGGTGCCGCTTCCGGCGGGGGCGAATACGAGACGTTCGACTTGAAGGGCGGTCTTTTTCTCCGTCGTGGAGCCGTCCTCCCCCTCTACGTTCTCCGTCTGGATGATGGGATAGTTGCCCTCATCTCCGCTCGCACGCTCGAAGGGCACGCTGGCACTCGAGGAGCGGTGGTAGGTCTTGCCGTCCCAGATCTTCTCTGCATCGAAGGTGCCGAAAACCTCGCCCACAAAGCCGTATACGTTCGGTGCGTCTCCGCCGCGGTGATAGATGGTGACCTTTCCGTCCGCATCCACATCGTAGAAATAGTTGGTGTCGTTGTAGACCATCGTGCCGTATTCGGAGAAGCGGATGGCCTCGAGGTCGGATGTGTAGTACCCCATCTCCTTGAGGTCGGATGCGACCGCTACGCCCTTTTCAATGTCATAGTGGTAGATGCAGCCGTCAAAGGAGTTCGCATCGCCGCCGTTGGTATAGTAGAACATGCCCTCTGTGATGAGGGTATAGAAGCCCTCCTCGACGCCCCCGTCCGCCTTATACCTCGTCGCGCCGCCGTAGCCGTCGAGGGTGATGACGGTGAGGTCCTCCTCGCACACATAGCTGCGGGCGGACTCGGGATGTTCGGCGATGATACAGCGGTACATGTTGCCGCCGAGCGTGAGATATCCGCTGTGCCCCTTGACCTCAACGGGTGCATTGTTTTCACGATAGCTGAGAAGATAGGAATTGCCGTTGCGGGCGTAAGTGCCCTCTCTGTCGATGAATTCCACTCTGCTCCCCTCGTTGTCCCGCACCGTCGTATAGACCTGAAGGTGGCCGTAGCCGTCGAGAATGAAGCCGAGGTTTTTCACCTCCTGATTGTCTGCGAGGAAGTAGGTGTCCGCCTCGCCGCCGCGGGCCGTGAACAGCTTGCCGCCGCGGAGGTCAAAGACGATCCTGCCGACGACCGTGCCCTGCTCGTTCGCGACGAGCAATTCGACGACGCCGTCCGCGTAGCTGTAGTTCCCCTCGATGGGATCGCCCTCCTTGGGGGTATAGACGGCCTCGATGCCGTAGCCGTCCAGACGCAAGGTCGTGCCGCCCTCCTTTTGGACATATTGGCCTTCTTTTTCTTCCGCTTCGAAGTATTCTCCCGCGGTGTCCTCCGCAAAACGGGCAAAGTAGCTCGATGAAGAGGAACCGACCATGATGAAGCGGAAAGAAAGTCCGTCCGCCGTAAATACATAGATGGGGGCCTGCCCCTTGTATTCGCCCGTCGTCCGGTAAGTGCCGTTGTAGACGGTATCCTCGCCCTCTTCCTCCTGCGCCTTCTGCGTGTAGATCGCCTCCTGCCCGTTGCCCGTGAAGCGGAGGGTGTCGCCGTCCGCGCCCGAGCCGTTTGCCGTGAGGGCGTTGTAGGTGCCGACAAACCCCGAGATGACGGAGAATGTCCCCGCCTCTTCGTCGAGATCGACGATGAGGACGGTGGGTTCCCTTTGACCGTTGGAGAGAACGACCGCGGTGTAGCCCTCGTAGTCCTCGATGAAGGAGCCTGAGCGTACGTTTCCACTCGCGTCCTTATAGATGACGACCGCGCCGATGAAAGTAAGTTCCGCGTCCCCATTCTTATAGGTCTCGGAATATACCTCTTTGCTTTCATTCTTGAGCGTCATCTCGTACCAATAGGCGATCTGACGGGTGGAGGTGGAAGTTGCGCGAATGCCAAGCCCGAATACGAAGGACTTCACTTCCCTCACGTCGAAGGGGCTTGTGAGGATGTCGGGCATGATCTCGGGATATGTTTCCGCGGTGAAGGTATAGCGCATCAGCTTTGCGTCATAGGTATACTTCCCGCGGGCGACGAGTGCGTAGCTCTGGTCGCTCATATAGCCGTAGAGTTTGGCCGTCCCCTCCCCCTCTTCGTCCATGACGATGAGAGGTGCATAGTAGACGGAAGATGCGTCGCAATAGTGATATTCGCCGTAGCCGTTCGGGACGATCTCCGTCTCATATCCCATGGGCGTGGGGATGCCGGGGACGATGATGGGCGTGACGAGGAAGGTATAGCCGCCCGTCGGATCCTCTATTTTGAAGAGACGGATGATGCTTCCCCCGAAGGCGGACTCGGCGGTCATGAAGTAGCCCTCGAAGAGGGTGCCGTCCTTATCCGTATATTTGCCCTTGCCGCATCCGTCAAGCTCGAGCGTACCGCCGTCTTTGAGAGAGTAGCACGTATCGAGGGCGGAGGAATATGTCCAATATCCCTCGCCGTCCCCGTCGAGGGAGACGGTCATAAAGACGTTTTCCCGGTCGGAGTAGAGGAGGTCGTAGGTGCCGTCCTCGTTTTTCTCATAATAATAGTACTGTGTCTCGCCGTTTTGGTCTACATAACTGCACACGCCGAAGCCGTTGAAGGTGATGCTGTCGTAGGGAGCGATGGAGTTGTAGACGCCGTTCTCAAGCACATAGTAGTGTACGAGCCTGCCGATGGCGAACTCCTCTTCGTTGCGTTCCATAAAGACGGAGCGTTCGTCCGTTGCCCCCTCATCGGTGATCCGCGTGAGGGTGCCGAGGAGAAAGACGCGCGTCTTGCCCGAAAGAGGCCCCGATGTGAAGGTGGCGACATATTCGCCCTCATCGTCGACGGTATACGTCCCTTCGGAAAGATCCGTGTCCCTTCTGTAGGTCACGCCGTTGTATTCGTCAAAGGTGAGATGGACGCTTTCCTCGAGCGCGTTGTTCTGATAGAGGGTACTGACGCGCCCGAGACGGGCCTCGCTGTAGAGGACGAACGCGCCCTCGCCGACGATCTTCCCGTCGATCGTATTCGTTGAATCTTCGTTGAAGGTGAAGAGTTTTGTCGATGCACGGTAGCTCCCCTTGAAGAGGATGCCGCCGCGCTCGAGATAGGCTGCTGACGGCTCCTCGGGATCGAGGTAGAGGAAGTCGCTCCCGTGAAAGACGTCGAGATAGGCCTTTGCCCACACGCCGTAGAGCGTCATGCTCTTTTCGGCTGTAAAGCTGTCCGCCTCGGGTGCCCCTTCGCCGTGCAGACGGCTTGCAATGGCATCCGTGTGATAGAGGACTTCGCCGCCCTCCTCCGCCGCCCAGCCGAGGAAGAGGTAGCCGCTTTGCCCGAAGATCTCGGGGGCGGTGACGCTCTCTCCGTACGAATAGGTGCGGACGGCGGGCTGGGCGGTCTCATCCCCGGGAAGATCGGCGATATAGGTCACGGTGATGCGTGCGCGGTCGAAGTAGAGTACGAACGCGTTATCGGCGGCATTCTCGGAGACCGTTTTCGTCACAACGGACCCGGCTGCGTCGGGGTTCAGCTCATACCCTTCGGGAAGGAATACGGGCGTATATGAAGTCCCCGCATAAGCGTATTCCGTCTGCGTCTCCCCCTTCTCATAGCCGTTCGCGCCCTGAAGATACACTTCGACGGTGCATTTGACCTTGTAGTGCGCGGTGAGGGTGATATTGTTTTTCGGCATGACGGTGCTTTCCGTGACGGGGTTGCCCGAAAGCAGCCATTCTCCGAAGAGGTGATCGCTCTTTTGGGGAACTTTGCCGTCCAGCGCGGAGGTGAGCGCGGAGAGAAGGTTGGCCCCCTCCGCGACGGGGACTTCGCCGACTGTCATCGTTCCGCCGCCGAGGTCGAAGGTGACCTTGAAGAGCTGCGACCATTTTGCATAGTACTTCGTATTCTTTTCGGCCGTGACGACGGAGGGAGCCTTTGCCCCGTTATAATTCTCGCTTTCGTACCAGCCTTCGAACGCATAGCCGTCGCGCTCCGGCTCGGGCAGGGTGAACTCCTCCCCGACTTTGACCGAGTAAGAGGTCCTCTCCATGTGCCCGCCGTTTGGCTCGAAGGAGAGCTTGACCTTCTTCCCGCCGCCGCATGCCGCAAACAGGCAGAGCGCGGCGATGAGCGCGAGAAACGCAGCCAAAAAGATCCTTGTTTTCCGTTTCATATCGATGTCTCCTTTTGCAAGGGTTATTGTAAATTTTCTCCCTCTTCGGGAAGAGCGGTCCATAACGCATAGAGCGTCCTGCCCGCGGGAAGATCGCAGATCTCATCCAAAGAATATTCCGCCTCTGTTGCATCCGCCGCTTCTGCCCAGCCCGCAAAGGTGTACCCTTCGCGCACGGGAGCCGAAAGCCCGAAGAAGCAATAGGGATTGACGACGCCCGCCGTCGTTACGGAAATGAGATATCCCTCCTCCCCGAAGGTGCAGCCGAGTACGATGGGACAGTAGGAGGAATTCCACTGCCCGGCCATGTCGGCGGCATTCGTGTTTTCCGTATAGAAGGTGAGCTTCCCGCATCCGTTGAAAGCGTGCTTGCCGACGGAGACCGCAGTCCCCGGCAGGACGGCATAGGTGAGAGCTTCACAGCCGCGGAAGGCGTAGCTTCCGATCTTTGAAAGGGTCGCGGGGAAGCGGACGCTCCCGAGGGCGATATCCCCCGCAAAGGCGTACTCGCCGATCTCCTCAAGCCCCTCCCGGAATGTGACCGATCTCAAGGCGGTACACTGATAGAAGGCGTATCTTCCGATCTTTGAAAGGGTCGCAGGAAGGTCGATGGAAGCAAGACTGCTGCACCCGCGAAAGGCGAAGTCGCCGATCTCGAGAAGTCCTTCATGCAGGATGACGCTCTCGAGGGCAGTGTCCATCGCAAACGCCCGCTCTCCCACCGTCCGCACGGATGCGGGAAGTTCCAAAGAGGTGAGGGCGGTCTTGTAGAAGGCGTACGCCCCGATCTCTTCGACGGTCTCGGGGAGGGTGACTTTCCCGAGGAGGGTGCAGCCATAGAACGCGCCCTCGTCCACTTGCGTGAGAGCGGTCCCCTCCGCATCCGCCTGAAGGAGGGCGACACAGTTCTCATAGGCATACTTCCCGACGCGCTCGAGGCGGATGGGAAGGCTGATATTGATCATGGCCGCACAGTTGCGGAAGGCATAGTCGGGGATCTCTCTGACATTGCGCCCGAAACTCACATTGAGGAGATCGTAGCAGTTTGCGAACGCTCCCCGCCCGACGATCCCGACGGAGGAGGCCCTGACCGTCGTAACGATATCATCGTTATAGAAGGCATAGTCTGCGATGCCGCGCGTGTTCTCTTTTAAGACGATCTCGGAAAATTTATCGAAGTAACCGACCACCCAATCCCCGAAATAGACGAGGCCCCTTGCCTGCTCGTCTTTCATCAGATAGGGCTGTGTCCCGTAGAAGGCGTAGGTGCCGATACGGGTGAGCGTTCCGGGAGCTTCCACCTCCTGGCAATTCAGCCCCGAACAGTTGTAGAAGGCGTAGCTCTCGATCTCCTTCAGGGTGATGTTTTCCTTGAAACTCACATGAAATCTCAGGTTGCCGAGAGATCTGCAATCCGCAAAGGCATATTCGGAGACGATCTCTGCGCCCGGAAGAAGGACGTCGGTCAGGGTGGGATCCTGATAGAAGCTGTACGAACAGAGATAGCGGACGCCCGTCAGTCTCACCGCCTGAAGGGCACTGCACTGTGCAAAGCAGTTGGACGCGATGCCGACGGTATCCGATCTGACCTTCACGATGTCATCCGTGAAGGAGACCCCGTTGAAATCTTCGGATACGAGCGAGAAGCGCAGCTTCTCCTCCTCGCCCTCGGCGGTGCCCCCCTGCGGCTTGCCGCGCTTTAGCTCTTGCGTCGCCCCGACGATCCATTTGCCGGCATAGATGAGACCGTTTTCCTCCTGCATCTTGTAGAGCGCGGTGCCGTCAAAGGCGTATGCGGCGATCTTTTTCACCGTCGCGGGAAGGGTGACGGCTGCGAGCTGTTTGCAGGAAAGAAAGGCATTGTTTCCGATGCCCGCCGTTCCCTCGGGAAGAGAGATCTCTTTGAGGGCGGTGCATTTGGAGAAAGCCTCGTCCCCGATCGCCATCTCCCCTTCGAGAGGAGAAAATTCGAGCGTTTCAAGGGCGGGATCCGCATAGAAGGCATGCGGGCCGATGTTTTGAAGTTTGCTTCCGAACCGCACCCTTCGGAGGGCGTTCGCCGTGGCAAAGGCGTACTCGCCCACCCGCTCCACGCTCTCGGGCAAGACGATCTCCATGAGGGCGGAACAGCCGTAGAAGGCGGATTCGCCGATGGATGTGACGCCTTCGGGGATCTCAACCGAGGAGAGCGCGCGGCAGTAGGCGAAGAGATATTCGGGAATGGCGGTAAGTGCGGACGGAAGGCGGACGCTTTCGAGCTTCCCGCACACCTGAAAGGCGGACTTTCCGATCGCAGTGACGCTGTCGGGAAGTTCCACCCGCGTGAGGGCAGCGCAGTTGTAGAAGGCATTGTCGCCCACCGTGCGCACATTTTTCCCCACCTTGACGCCCGTCACATGGTTGGCGGCGCGGAAGGCGGATGCGGAGATCTCCGTGACGGGTTTCTTGCGGTATTCGTCCTCGATGACGACCTCGCCCTCCGCGGAGCCGACGCTCTTGACGGCATATTCCGTTCCCTGTGCGATGAGGGTATACAGCATACCCGATTCGTGTCCCTTTTGGAAGAATTCCCTTGCCGACCAATCGGAGGTGACGGCATTCCTGCTCCCTCCCGTCGCACGGATGCGGATCTCATAGTCCCCCTCTTCAAGTCCCGAGAGGGAAAAACTCGTCCTGCGGACGATCTCCGTCCTCGGCTGTCCGCCCGCGGGGTTTACGATCTCGATCTCATATTGGCGGGCATCCTCCACTTCGGACCATGTGAGCAAGTCCTCGTCGCTGATGCCGTAGATGCGCGGCGTCTCCAATTTTCTTCCGCCGCATGCCGTCATGCCGAGAACGAGGGAGAAGATGACAAGAAGAAGGATGAAGAACAGACTTTTACGTTTCATCATTTCTCCTCCTTATTTTCTGCTTCTTTGCGCGCCCTACGCTCCCGCACGATCTCGTGCGGCCACTTG
Organism: uncultured Clostridia bacterium; assembly: GCA_947629675.1. Taxonomy (GTDB): domain Bacteria; phylum Bacillota; class Clostridia; order Christensenellales; family Borkfalkiaceae; genus Gallimonas. Next base: position 45,417 of record CANREM010000007.1, on the reverse strand, counting down.
AAGCGGAATTTCCTCACGACGATATCGAGAAGGAAGAGAGCCATGGCGAGAGAGATGAAGAGAACTGTCGGGTCAAATTTCCGCGTGAGATAGATATCGAAGTTTTCGAAGATCTCATAGGGATCGGAGAGGTCCCCGATGAGCGTTCCTCCGCCGCTCTCCGCAAGCGCGGCAAGTTTCTTCGCAAGGTCTGCATCCCCCTCTTCCGCGTCGTATTCCTTGGAGTAGGCAAAGGATCTATACAAGGTGACCGTCTCGTTTTCATCCGCATTTCCCGCGGCGTCCACCTTCTCGATGCGGATGCGATACACTCCCGCCTCCTTGATGATGAAGGTGGCGCGGCTGAAGCCGTTCTCACTGCCGAGCGCGGAGAGGACGTAGACGTTGCTTGTAGCATCTCCCGTCGCATTCAGGGAGATATCCTCTCCCTCCCCGGAGACGGGCGTGAGGACAGCACGGATGCTCTCCCCTTCCTTCAGGTCGGAGAAGATGCTGAGACGGTTGATGTAGTTCCCCTCGGTGAGGGTGGCGGAGATGCTCTTCGGGCGGATATTCGAGACGGGCATGAGGCCGTTGACGGCGTTGAGAAGGAACCGCTTCGCGCCGCCGTCCGCAAGGAACCCTTCCGCCCACTTCCCGTGGAGATCGGACATAAAGCTGCCGACCTTCCCCGCGCCGAATTTCCACTGCGCATAGATCGGGACGTCGTATTCGCCGACGAGGACAAGCTCCGCGCTCGAACGCACGCGCACGCCGTAGAAGCCGCCGAGCGTCCCGCCGAGCTTCCCGTCCGATAGCTCCACGCCCCGCAGAAGGGGTGAAAGAGCATCGGAAACGCCGGGGGAGAAATCTCCCTCCTGCAGTTCTTCGATGTGTTCTGCCTGCACGTCCCCGATCATATCCGTAAGCAATTTATCCCGGTTGGAGAGGTCGTAGAAGTGTGCCCTGCCGTGCCCTTCCTCTGCGATCCTCTTGATCTTGTTCGACGCCGGGTCGCTGTCCGTGACCCCGATGCCGACCGTGGAGAACGTGATCGCGTTTCTTTCATAGTATTGCTTGATGAGCGGGAGATATCTGTCCTCCGGCTCCGTCGGCTGGCTGTCCGTGATGAGGATGACGTGGCGGCGGTCGACGTTCTTGAGCGTAACGAGTTCCTGTCCCGCGCTATCGATGGCGTCCGCATACTGCGTCATGCCCCCGTCGAGGTCAGCCACCTCATAGATCGCATCGCGGATGACGTCGAGCTGGGTGCAGGGGGTGGGAGAGAGGATCTTGGCATAGTTCGTATCCAGCGTCATGATGCCGCAATAATCCCGATCCGTGAGGGCACCGAGGCATTCGTACGCACCCTCCGTCGCCCATTTGCGCTTGGTCAGCCCGCCGAACTCGTTGTCCATGCTCGACGAGATGTCGATGATGATGATCACCCCGACGGGCGGCGTATAGTCGATCGCCTGCACGGGGAGCATCTGCTGAAGGCGGGTGCCCAGAAGGTCCTGCCGGTTGTAGGCATGCGCGACCAAACCGTCCTCCTCCCTTCCTCCGAGCGTAAACAGTCCGCCGCCGCAGTCATAGACATATTCAAAGAGCAGATCTTCGAATCCCGCGGGAAGGTCGGCCTGTGCGACGTTATTCAAGATCACCTGATCGTAGGCGCGCAGGGCGTCCAAACTCTTGGGGATCTTGTCGCTGTCCGTCTCGAAGTTGAGTTTTGTCACTTCATAGTCCGCGCCGTCCTCCCGAAGAAGGGCCTCAAGTTCCTCGGAATTCCCCTCGAATTCCTCGAGGACGAGGACCTTGTTGAAAACTTCGATATAATAATAGGAAGTAAAGTTGTCGTTTGCGTCAAAACCGTCCTCCGGGGCGGAGATGCGGGCGGACATCTCATGCAGGCCCCCCTCTTCGAAGGTGACGTCGAAATAGACCGCCTGTGTCCCGACGGCAAGAGACTGTACTCCCGATGTGGCGACCTTTTCGCCGTTGTCATAGAGGTCGACGGTGGCATTCTGCGCCCTGTCGCTTGTGACGGAGACGGCGATCCTGCACGGATCCCCCACTTCGAGGTGATAGTCGGGGAAGGTCATGCCCGTCACCCGCGCCGTGTCTCCCTCCAGCGCGGAGGGAAGGCGGACGCAATCCACCTTGGTGCCCTGCGCCGCGATCGAACGGATGACGGTGTTCGCATCCTCGTCCGTCTCCATGCCGTCGGTGATGAGGACGATCTTGGAGGTCTCGGGGTTCTCGAAAAGTCCCCGTGAGAAGGTGAGTGCCGCCGCGATGTCCGTCGCCGTCGTATCGGGAAGGGGCGCGGCATGGTAGGTCTCGAGGACTTTGTCCGTATCATAGGTGAAGGGCACGGCGTACTCCTGTGTGAACCCGAAGGTCACGATGCCCACTTTGAACCCGTCGTAGCCACAGTCGCGGATGACGTCTCCGAGGAAGGCGTCGCGAACCTCCTCCGCCCCTTGCTCGGTGTCCGAGAGGTCGACGAGGAGCAATACCTCGTTGTTGAGATTGACGACGTCATACACAAAGACAAGCCCCGTGAGTACGGTGACGGAGAGCGTCATGACGAGCATGTGCAGCACCATGGAGATGACACGGTTGCGCGTCCTCCTGTACCGCTTGTTCTGCCTGAAATACAGAAAGAGCATGACGGCGAGCGCGGGAACGAGCAGGAAGAAGAGCCATGGTGCCCACGGATATGCAAATTGCAGACGGAAATGATGCATCCTCTCTCCCCTCCTTACCTGTTTTCCCTCGCCTGCAGCATCCACTCCGCAAAGAGAAGGGCGACGAGTGCCGCGGCAAGATAGATGAAAAGTTCTCTGTACCGAAGGGCATCGCTCCCATCGCGGACGGGGCCTTCGAGGGTCGCCTCGACGCGCCGTATATTGCTCTCATAGCGCGGGATGCGCACAAAGATGTCGATGGGAGAAAGCTCCTTACCGTAATAGGTCGTCTGCCTGATCGAATAGGTGCCCGGGGTGCTTCTCGCCGCCGTCGCAGGGTACTCCGTGAACACTTCGTCCGCCTCGTTCCCTCCGCGGGAGAGGGAGATGCTCTCCCCCCTTCCCGAGAGAAGGATCTCTTCATTCACTTCGAAGGACGTCTTGTTCACCGTGGCGGGGAAGTACTCGTCGAAGATGTTCATGAAGAGCAGGATGAATTCGGGCATGACGCTGATGTTGGAAAAGTGTACGCTGAACGGCATGACGAGGATCTGGCGGGATTCCTCCCTGACCGCCGCAAAGAGGGGCGATCCGTCGCACGTCATGATGACTTCGTACCCGAATTCCGGCTCGAGGGCGAGCTTTTTGTAGCGGCTCACCGTGATACGGTCGGCAAGGATGTTGCGAAGGAGCGGATGCGATTCCCCGCCCGTGAGCGAGACGCTTCCCCCCATGAGGCCCGTGTCCTCGAGAACGGAGAATCCCGCATTCACGGGGGCGATATCGGGGTCCATGAGAAAGACGACGCCGTCCGCGGGCAGAGACTCGGGCATGGTATGTTCGAAGATGTAGAAGTCGAATCCCTCGAGCTTGGGCGGCTCCCCCTTCTTGACGGAGGTGATCTGGATATCCCAGTTCTCGCCGTATAAGTTCTTGAGGGTGAGAAGTGCCCCGTTGAAGAAGATATTGGGATCGCCGCTCGCATACTCGACTTTCAGCACCTCTTTGAGGCCGCCGTAGATCTGGAGACTGTTGTCCGCGGGGAGGGAATCGTCCGCATCGATGTAGACGTTGATGGAGCGGTAGCTGAAGAACCGCTCTTCGTTGCTGAGGTCGATATACATCGTGTCCTCATCCGCAGCCTCCGTGTCCGCACCGCCCGTGCAGAAGATCACCTTCTTCGTGCGGTCGTCGTTGCAGGGGACGCTGAGGTCGAAGGTGGCATTGCTCCCCTCTTCGGTGGCGTCGTGGGCGTTCTTGCCTTCGATGCTCACATGGAGGGGGATGCTCCTGTCCATTCCGCCGTAGCATGCCATTTCGACGGTGAGACGGTAATAGCCGTCCTCCATCTCGGTATAGGCATCGAGAACGGCGGCGTTCCACTCCCCGGCTTCGTCCATCTGATAGACTGTGATGCCCTCGGGGACATAGTCGTATTCGGTGTCTGTGTAGAGGCAGATGCTTGCGGAGCTGTTTTCCGCAAGGACCTCTTCGCAGAGGGAGATCGCCCCCGCGATGTCGGCGACGCCATAGGAGCAGCCGTCCCCCTCGGCAAGCTCGTCAAGTTCCTCATAGATGTCGAGAAGTTTCGCGCCCGGCGCGGTGCGCTCGATAAAGCGGGCTTTCTCCTCTGCGAGGATGATGGTCATATATCCACCGCCGCGGAGCGTCTTTTGCGAGAGATCCTTCACTTCGTCGAGGGCACGCCGAAAACGGGTGTCCTCGTTGTAGCCCGCGCTCATGCTCGCCGAAGAGTCGATGATCGCGATGACGTCCGTCCTGTCCGAAGAAGTGTTCAAAGCGAGGGCGGGGCGGGCGAGGATCGCGGCCATCAGAAGGAGGATGAGGAGCTGGGCAAGAAACAGAAGGATATTGCGTAGTCTGTTCGTGGGGAGCCGCTTTTTGCGGTATTTCAAGCTGAGTTTCCAGATGTAGGAGCTGGAGATATGCCGCGTCTCATAGTTGGGACGGATGACGTAGATGACGATGAGGGCTGCGACGCCGAGAAGGCCGATAAGCCCTAAAGGAAGGAGCAACGTCATGACATGACACCTCCCTGTAAGAGTTCTCCGAAGAGGGCGCGCTCGATGCTCTCCCCCGTATTCAACATGAGATAGCCCACATCGCGCTTGGCGGCAAAAGAGCGGATGTCCCCGAGGAAATCGCGGAGAGCGGCCGCATATGCCCGCTGCATGTTGCGGTTGATGCGCAGTTTCATGTTGCGCGGGTCGGCGGCGTCGAGGCTCTCGGCGTCGAGAAGATGCACCCTTCCCTCATAGGCGGGGTCAAGCTCGTCGGGCGTCATCACCTGCATGAGGAGGATCTGCCGTTTCTTATAGAGGAGATAATCGACCGCTTTCTTCCAATCGCTGTCCGTCATAAAGTCGGAGATGATGACGGTCAGCCCGTTGTTGACGCCCGTATCGGGGCATCCCGTGATGGCGGCATAGAGGTCGGTATCGCCGTCGAATTCGCACTCTTCGAGGGAAGAGATCGCGCGGAAAAAGGCGTTTTTCCCGACGATCTTGCCGAACGGATCCTCCGCGCTCTTTTCACGCATGAGATACATGGAGAGTCTGTCCATGTTCTGCACGGCGAGAAAGCCGAGAGCGGCGGCGGCCGAGACGGCGTATTCCCCCTTCCCGGGTGCGACCCTGCCCATGGATGCGGACATGTCGAGGAATACCTGCACCTGCATCTGCCGCTCATCGGTATACAGCCTGAGGAAGTATTTCTCGAAGCGGCTGTATAGATTCCAGTCGATGCGGCGGATGTCGTCACCCAAACGATATTCGCGGAAATCGGCAAATTCCACCGTCTGTCCGTAAGTCTTGACAAGGTGTTTGCCCCCGAAATATCCGTCGAGGCGGGATCTTAAGTTCAATGACATCGTCTCCAACCGTTTGAAGAACGCGTCACTAAGCTGCGTAATTTTCACGATGGTCTCTTATTTTTTGATCTTTTCTATCTCTGTGAGGATCATTTTGATGATGTCGTCCGCGCTCACGCGCTCGGCGATCGCCTCGAAATTCAGCTTGATGCGGTGACGAAGGACGGGATAGGCAAGCTCGTCGATATCCGCATAGGCGACATTCAGTCTGCCCTTTATGAGGGCCATAACTTTCGCGGCCGAGATGAGAGCCTGTCCCGCACGCGGGGAGGCACCGACGCGGACGTACTTTTTCGCCGCCGAAGAGGCGCATTCGCTGTCCGGATGGGTGGCAGAGGTAAGCACCATGGCATAGCGAAGGACATCCTCCGCGACGGGGATCTTGTTCGCCGTCTCCCGCATCCTGAGGAGCTGTTCGCCCGTGCAGGCCTTGTCCGCGACTTCCGCCATCGTCTTTTGCGTCATCGTGACGATGTCCATGAGTTCGGAGAGAGCGGGATTGGGGACAAGGAGCTTGAACATGAAGCGGTCCATCTGCGCCTCGGGGAGAGGATAGGTGCCGTCCTGTTCGATGGGGTTCTGCGTCGCAAGCACGAAGAACGGCTCGGGGAGTTTTCTCGATTCCCCCATGACGGTGACGGTATGCTCCTGCATCGCCTCGAGGAGGGCGGACTGCGTCTTGGGCGTCGCGCGGTTGATCTCATCGGCGAGGACGATGTTCGCGAACACTGGCCCCTTCTGGAAGGAGAACCTGGAATTGCCGTTTTCATCCTTCACGATGATATTCGTGCCCGTGACGTCCGCCGGCATGAGGTCGGGGGTGAACTGGATGCGCGAGAAGGGCAGGTCGAACACCCGCCCGAGGCTCCTCACGAGCCTCGTCTTGCCGACGCCGGGGACCCCCTCCAGAAGGACGTTTCCGCCCGCGATCATCGCGATGACGGTGCCTTCGACAACGGGCTTTTGCCCGATGACGTCCCTGCGGATCTGTTTGAAGATCTCTTCGCATTGTGTGCTGAATTGTCTGATGTCGTTTTCCGTGACCATGTTGTTCTCTCTTTCTGTTTATTTTTTATGATTTTTTGTCTTTAATTTTCGCCCGTGCCGCCGCCCCCGTCGGAGTCATTCCCGCTGCCGTCCTTCTCGATGGAATCGAGGTAGTCGGAAATGGCGTCCTTTTGGGTATCCGAGAGGGAGCCGTCGGAGTCAACGCGCCCCATGGCGTCGTCGTGGGCATTGTCGAATTCGTCACCGTAATAGGTGCTGCCGTCGATGATCTGATTGTTCGCGCTGTCCCTTCCCGCTTCGCCCGCTCCGTCTCCGGTCTGTCCGGGCTGGGGCGAAGGGTTCGGCTCTCCGCTTCCCTCCTGTCCGGATCCGTCATCGCCGTCGCCTTTTCCTTCGGCGGGATCTCCCCTCTCGGGTTCGCTGTCGTCGGGATCGTCCAACTTTTCAAAGCGTGCAAAGACCGCATAGTCCCTGTCGACCTCCGTGAATTGCCGATAGGGAAGCGGGTATCCGTCCGACCATTCCGCAAACACCCAATCGCGGGCGGGATAGGCATAGACGATGCTCCCGCTTCCGCCCGCCTCCACCTTTTCGGCGGGATCCATTTCGCGGAAATTCTTGTTTTCGTCGACGCGGTAGATGGTCCCCTCGCCCTCCCCGATCTCATAGGAGAGGGTGTAGAGTTCGGGCTTCTTGTTCTTCTCGGCAATGCCGATACCGCTCTCGATCGCCCCCGCATAGTAGAGTGCGTCGACGGTCGTCGTGCCGATGCCGACGGCGAAAACGGCCGCAGTCACGCACACAAGGACGAGAGAGAGGGCAAGTTTTATGGCGTTCCCCTTGGAGGAGGAAATGGCGCGCTCGGCGTCCTTCCTCTGCAGGGAGGCAAGCTCGGAGCTGTCCCCGTCGAGTTCGACCATGGTGATGACCCGCTCGTCGAGGCCCAAGGCGTCCACCCGCCGTGCGATCTCCTTCCTCTTCGGCTTGAATGCGAAAAAGTAGAGCGGAAGGCCGACCGCCGTGCCGACGAGGGCAAACGCGGCGAGGGCGACGAATAGCCCCTCTTTGAAGGCGAAGATCCAGCTGAAAAGTCCGATGACGGAAAGAGCTGCCGCACCTGCGAGAATGCCGTAGAGAGCGGACTTTATCGCCGCCTCCTTCTTCAGTTTTTTTGAATGTTCACGCAAGAGATCGTCTTTCATGAATATCCCCTTTCTATAAGCCCAAGCCTCACGGCAATATCTGCCGTGAGGTCGGACGTTTTTGATGAAATTTCTGCGAAATTTTATTCGCCTTTGCTCTCCGCTGCGTCGGGTTGCTGACCGAAGAGGAACTCAAATCCGCTGTCGAGATAGAAGTCCGCACCGAAGAGCGAGAAGTAGGTGTACCTGCTCATGCCGAAGCGAAGGACGAGGCCCTCTTTGCAACCTGCGAAGGCATCCGTGCCGATGGAGGCGACTTTGGCGGGAATGAAGATCTCGCCGAGCTGCTCGCAGCCGAAGAACGCCTTCTCCCCGATGGTGAGGAGGGTGGAAGGAAGGCTTACGCTCGTGAGCGAAGTGCATCCGTCGAAGGCCTGTTTGCCGATCTCGGTGACGCCCTCGGGAAGGACGATGCTCGTAAGCTCGGCGTTCCCCGCAAAGGCGAACGCGCCGAGTTTCACGAGACGTTCGGGAAGTTCGATGGTCGCAAACAACGTCGTACCGAAGAGTGCGTCGCTCGCGGAGGAGCCGTCCTCGATGGTGAGCGCGTTCCCCTCGCCCTTTGCAAAGACGACCTGTTCGGGCTGAAGGTTCTTGAACGCGGCGGCACCGATGGAAGTGACGGAGGTCGGGATGGTGAGCGTGCCCTGAAGGTTGGTGCTGTCAAAGGCCTGCTTGCCGATCGTGACGACGCCGCTGAGGTCGAGGTCTGCGGGGAGCGTCGCGCCGGGATCGGTCGAGCCGTTGACGGCGAACCACTGCTGTCCGATGGTGACGCCCGCGGCAAAGTCGATGCTCCCGATGTTTGCACCCGTAAAGACAAGGCTCTCCGATGTCGTCCAGACGGTCTTGCTGTTGATCGTGATGTGGCCGATGGTCGCATTCTGGAAGGTCTTGTTCCCGATCTTCAGGAGGCCTTCGGGGATGGTGATCTCGCCGATGACGGCATTGCTGAAGGCGGTGTTTCCGATCTCCGTCAAGGTTTCGGGCAGGACGACTTCGTCCGCGGTGATGCCCGCATAGGCGGAGGTCTCGATCTTCGTGGTCCCCTCGGCGATGATGAGCTTCTTCACTTTGAAGCCGTTGAACATGTTCGCGGTCACTTTGATGTTTGCGGGAACGGTGAATTCGGCATCCTCTGCAGGCGTGCCGCCCGCATAGGCGTACATTGTGCCGTCCTTCTCATAGAAATCGCCTACGAGCGTGAAGCCGCTTGCCCCATTCAGGACAACGTCCTCGGTGAGCTTGAGCGAAGGGCAACCCGTGAAGGTGTTCGCCGCGATCTTTGTGACGCTTGCGGGAATGTTGACGGATACGAGCGAAGAGCAACCGTTGAACATATTCGCCTTGAGTTCGGTAAGCCCCTCTTGAAGAGTGACTTTTTTGAGGTCTTTGCAGTTCTGGAAGACTGCCGTACCGAAATTCGCCGTCACGTTCACGATGGGATGGGCCTCGGTGAGACCGCTGCCGTCGAAGGCATTGTTTCCGATCATGGTAAGGTGCGAGAGGTCGATCTGCGTGAGATTGACGCAGCCTTGGAATACGTAGTTGCCGATCCCCGTCAGCGTTTCGGGCAGGATGACCTCGGAGAGATTCGTGCAATTTACGAAGAGGTAAGAGCTCTGTCCGACAATGCTGCTGCTCGTGGTCAACGAAGTGAGTTTGGTGAGACTCGTGAGATCGGAGAGATCGATGCGTTCGAGCCCGCTCCCTTCGAAGGTGTGCTGTCCGAGATAGGTCAGCGAGGCGGGAAGGTCGACCGTCGTGAGCAACGGGCAATTCGCAAAGACATAACTTGAAGAGGTCTCTTTATCCGTCAGGGAACCCGACTTCCATTTCACGAACGCTTCGATCGTCGTATTCGCGCTGAAGTCGACGGTGGCGAGGTTGAGGCAATCTCTGAATGTCTGATCGCCGATCACCTGGAGGCTTGCGGGGATCTTGATGCTCGAGAGCGCGGAACCGGCAAATGCGTACGAGCCGAATCCGATGACGCCGTCGGGAAGGTTGATCTTCGTAAAGCGTGCATTCTGGAACGCCTTATCCCCGATGTACTTGATCTGATCGGGAACGGTGATCTCATTTCCCTTGTCATGGAAGAGGAAATCCACAAGATAAGGCGTGAGAAGTTCGACGGACTCGGGAAGGGTGATCTGCAGCTGCGAGCACCCGACAAAGGTATCGTCGCCGAAATCGATGATCCCGTCTGCCAATACGACTTGTGTAAGCTTCGGGCAGTTCTGGAACATTCCGATCCCAAGGTCGGTGACGCCCGCCTTGCCGGTCGCAGGGTCTGTCTCAAAAGTCACACTCTGCAGTTCGCTGCAATCGGCGAATATCAGGTGATCTTTATTTGAACCGGGATATGCTACAAGCGACGTGACTGTCGCGGGGATGACGAGCTTTTCGAGCTTGGTGTTCTGGAAGGCATACGCGTTGATCGTCTCGATCCCTTCAAGATCAATTGACTTGAGACCGGAATCTTTGAACATCCCCATGCTGATCTCCGTCATGCCCTCGGGGAAGGTAAAGCTCTGGAGGCTCGTGCAGCCGGAGAAGATGTAGGGAGACATCGCGGCATCGAAGCCCGTGTCGAATTTGACGGATGTCAGAGACTCGCAACCCATGAACTGGTGACCGCCGTTGACGATGCTACCATTCTTTATCGTCCCAAACGTCGTCACGGTCTCGGGAATGGTCACTGTCGTAAGGCCGCTCTTTGCGAATGCGAAGGCGTTGATCGTCGTCACGGTCGACGGGATCGTGATGCTCTTGAGGGATTTACAGCCGTAGAACATGTACGCTGCGATCGCCACAACGCGGTCACCGAAGTTGACAGTGTCGACACCCGAGCCCTCGAACGCGCCATAGCTCGTACGGGAAGCCGTGTCGGCCGACGAAGGTCCACTGATGCCGGTCGCACTGAATTTACTCTTGTGGGTCGCATCCGTGCCTGCAAAGGTGACCGTCTTAAGGGCCGTGCAGTTGTAGAATGCGCCCGCGCCCAGCGACGTCACCGTGTTGGGGATGACGATCGAGGTGAGAGCTGTCCCCGCAAACGCCTTGGTGTCGATCTTCGTGAGGCTCTGAGGCAGGGTCACGGATGTGATCCCCGTGTTCTCATACGCCTGCGCATTGATCGTCGTCACGCTATCCGGGAGAACCAGCTCGCCCGTAAGACCGGAATCGCCGAATGCCTGTTTATCGATGGTCGTAAGTTTTCCGCTTGCGGGAAGCTCGATGGAGGTGAGATTGATACAGCCGTGGAAGGCAGTCTGGCCGATCTTGGTCAAACTTGCCGCAGCCGTAAGATCCACTTTCCGCAGGGAGGTGCAGTTTTCAAACGCGCTTTGTCCCAAGCCGCTTGAGCCAAGGTTACTGCCGACCTTCACATAGACGACGCCGGAGTTTGCAAACGCATTCTTGCCGATATTCGTTGCCTCAGAGAGATCGACGGAGATATTGGGCTGGACGAGCGGGTCCGTCCCAAGGTTCTCGGGCTGATCGCCCGAGAGCGAAGTGCAGCCGTTAAAGGCACTCTCGCCGACATCCGTCACTTTCTCGAGATTGATCTTCTTGAGTGCGACGCAGTTCTCAAAGACATGGGCACCGATCTTTGCAAGGTTTTCGGGGAAGACAACTTCCGTGAGAAGCGCGCAGTCCATGAACAGAGAGGTCTTGCTGCCGCCGATCGCCGCCTTGGGATTGTCCCCAAAGCATATCAGGCCCGTAAGGGCGGACAGATCGATCTTGCGGAGGCCGCTTCCGTTGAATGTATATAATCCGAGGAAGGTCATCGTGCTCGGGAGCGAGACGGTGAAGGGAGCCTCCTCCGTCGTCTCCGTGCCCGCGCCCGCAAAGATATAACTGTAAGCCTTATTTTTGGCCATATCGCCAAAACCTGTAAGGCCGTCATTCTTGCTCAGGTCCACCTTGGTGAGCTTGCGACAGTTCCTGAAGGCCTCCTCGCCGATCGAAGTGAGCTGACTCGCCTTTTCGAGTTCGATGGTGGTGAGGTTGATGCAGTTCTTGAACGCACTCGCTCCGATCGAGGTGAGACTGCTCATGATCCCCTGTTCCTCTTCATTTTCGCTATAGAAGATCACTTTCTCAAGATCGAGACAGCCGAGGAAAGCCTCGTCGCCGATCGTCAGCACCGTATTGGGGATCTTCACCGTCGTGACTTGGGTCTGCCCCTTGAAGGCACCCGCGCCGATCATGGTCGCACCGTACGCGATCTGGAATTCCCCGCTCGGAAGCTCCGCATAGATGAGGATGACAGATTTCCCGAGCTGGTCGTACAGAATGGATCCATCCCCTTCTTTCGTCGAAAAGTTAGGATGGTCCGGAGCTACTTTGATGGATGTGACGGAACTGCAGCCGTTGAACACGCCGTCGATGCTGAGGACCTGCGCGGAGAGATAGATGCTCGTAAGGCTGCTGCACCCGACGAAGATCTTCTGGGCAAGCGTGATCGTTTTTGCACTGCTGTTCGGGAAATTGAATTCCTCGATGGAGGTATAGTTGAAGGCACCCGTGCCGATGGAAGAGAGCGAGCTTGTGCCCTCATCTGTCTCGGGATACACCTTGAAGGTGACACTGCCGAGATTGGTGAGCCCTGCAAATGCAGAATCGCCGATCTTCCCGATCGTCCACGGGAAGGTCACGTCCGTGAGCTTTGTGCCCACAAAGGCACTGTTGCCCACTTCCTTCACACTGCTCTTTTCAAGCTCTGCCGCATTGAGCAAGCTGCAGTTCTTGAAGGCATTCTCACCGATAACGAGGCGGTCTGCCTCGGCGGGCATCTCGGCAGGCGTTACAAAGGTGATCTTGCTGATGGCCAGCCCTTCGAACGCGCTCTTGCCGATGGACTTGATGGTCGCGGGGAAGGAGATCTCCCCTGCGATCGAGGACCCTTTAAAGGCATTCTCGCCGATCGTCTCGAGAACATCGCCGAACGTGACCGATGTGATGGAGGAGCCGTTGAAGGCATCCTTCCCGATGCTCGTTGCATTGGGGATGGAGATGGACAGAAGTCCTTTGACGAACTGGAAGGCGGCTTCGCCGATCGTGAGGGAGGCCCCCTCCGCGGCAGGCGTCATCGTGAACTGCGTGAGGGTCAGGCTGTAGAACGCCTTAGAGCCGATCGAAGTGACCGTCGAGGGAATGGTGATCGATGAGATGGAGGAATTGTAGAACGCCATGTCGCCGATCGCGACCGTCCCTTCGGGAAGAACGATCGATGTCAGCCTCGTACTGTTTTGGAATACGCCGACAGACCCGTCGCCGATGGTGAGGCCGGGGCGAACTGCGCCCTTTTCAGGCGCACGGAAGGTGACGGTATTGAGCTTGTTGCAACCGCTGAACGCTCCTCCGTGGATCAATGTCAGCGATACGGGAAGTTCGATCTCCTCGAATTGCGCACCGTAGAGCGCATTGCTCAGAAGTTCCGTCAACCCTTCGGGAAGGGAGAGTTTCGTGGCAGTGCGCGCACTCGACATGCTCCAGAATGCCCATTCTCCGATCGTGAGCGTTCCATCGATCTTGTTGTTCTCAAAGCAGATCTCTTCGACGCTGTAGTTTCCTGCATTGTTATTTGCTACAATATAGAACGCGCGCGGCCATATCTTTGTAACACTCGAAGGGATCACGATCTTTCCGCCTTCCGGATTGCACCCGGTCGGCGCGGTGAGAAGTTCGAGCGTGCCATCCTCATTCTTCAGATAGAGAACGCCGTTATGGCTCTCAAAGGTCGTGTTCCCGGCAGCGACTTCGATGCTTTCAAGCATGCTGCAGCCCTCAAATGTCGCATAGTAGTCGATAGAATAGGTATTGTCCTTCGTGATACCGAGTTCAGTGACATCCTTCGGGATTGTGAAGGATGTGAGACCTGTTTGCGCAAATGCCTTTGCCCCGATCGAAGTGGTATATTCCGGCAATACGATCGAAGTAAGCTGTGTGCAGCCGTAGAACGCATTCGAGCCGATCGTGAGTTCTGTCGCAGCGGTGTGTTCGCTCCCCTCCGCAAGGGCAGTGAGGAAGGTGACTTTTGTCAGCCCCGTGCAGCCCTGGAAGGCGTTATCGCCGATAGCTGTGACCGTCGCGGGGATGGTGACTTCGGTGAGATCCGTCTTGCCTCGAAGGAGGTTCGCAGGGATCTCGGTGATGGTCTCTGGGAAGGTAAAGGGTTCTGTATGTCCGGCAGGGAAGAAAACGATCTCCGTCTGCTCTTTGTTGTAGTAGACGCCGTCGACCACAGAATAATAGGGATTGCTTTCCACGCCGCCGTCGAAAACCAACTCCTCCACCTGCGCGCCGAATACGTCCGCGATGTTGACAAAGGTCTCCGCGCTGATGTGGACGACCGTCACATATGCCTTGTGTTCGACGGATCCGCCGAGTTCGTTTGTTCCGAAAACGTTGGCGGCAAAGATCTCTCTGCTCTCTGTAGAGTCGCAGACGGTATTGACGGTGACTTCGGTGAGTTCCTTGTTCCCGCCGAACGCATACGAACCGACATGTTCGAGGCTTGCGGGAAGGGTAACGCTCTTGTAGGGGTTCAAACCCTGCGTGGCACTCGTTCCTGCGTGGAAGGCAGACTCGCCGATGCTGACAAGATTTTCGGGCAAATTAAGTTCACGGATATTGCAATATGCAAATGCCTCTTTGCCGATAGTAAGATGATTGCTGTCCGCCGTTCCTTGGAAGAAGAGTTGCGTAAGCGAAGTACAGCCTTCGAACGCGCCATCTGCGATATTCGTCACCCATCCCGGAATGGTGACAGAGGTGATCTGGGTGTTCCAGCCCTTTTGCTTCTGAACCCAATCTTTTTGCAACCTGTCGTCCCTATCCTTTATAGAAGGGATCGTGCTGACCGTACGGGAAATGGCATCCTTCCCGATCGAGGTGATCCCCTCGGGCACGGTGAACTCCGCGGGCCGCCCCAAAGGATAGAAGGCGAGTTCCCTGACGCCGCCGTTGATCTTCACAAGGAGGCCGTCCACCGAGCTGTATCCCTCAGGTGCTGTATTCGCGGCAAAATTGATGTTGTAGAGCGCGTTGCAGTTGTAGAACATCTTGGAGTCGACTGCAACCATCCGCTCGGAGAGAGTGACGTCTTTGAGCTGTGCCAGCGTATGGAAGGCCTTCTCTCCGATCGTGAGCGGCTCACCCTGCCCGCCGTCAAAGGTGACCGACTCAAGTTTTGTGCAGGAAGAGAATGCCTCCGTCCCAATGTAAAAGACGCTCACAGGGATGGTAACATTCTTGAATTTCGAATTGCGGAATGCACCGCTTACGATCGCCTGCACGCCGTAAGGTACGGTGTAGTCAATATCCGCCTTTCCGACGGGGTAGAACATAAGTTCCTTGCGGCCCTGCACTGCCTCGTTGAAGCGCAGAAGGACGCCGCCTTCGGAGGCAAATGTCGGATCCTTCGATTCCCCGATGATATTGATCGCACGGAGGGCATTGCACCCCATGAAGGGCACATTTTCAACGCCGCTGACGGGGATCTCCTCCACGCAATCGGGAATGTTGATGACTTCGAGTTTATTGCAGTTCGAGAAATCCTGTACGACCGTGACGGGTTTGGGATCCCCCGTCTCCGCAGTGACATAGGTCGCGGGGATGGTGACTTCGGTGACGTAGTTGATGCCTTCGCCCTTCGAGACGCTCCACGACTCTTTATCCTCATTGAGGGAGAATTCGAAGATCTCCATCCAATGCGGATAGAGAATAACATCCGTTGTTCCCTTCCAGACGTTGAGACCGTGGCCGTGTTCGTCTGTGTATTGGATGCCTGCGCCCCCGGCCTGATTACGCCATGCTACAAAGGCATATGTGAGCGTCTGGAATTCGGGAACGCTGAGGTCGTAGGGCTGATCGTATGTAACGGTGACCTTCGTCTGCGCATCTGTGAGCGTACCGTAGTCGTCCGGGACAAGGGTAACTGTGTATGTCTTTGCCCTCCACTGCGCATACAGTGTGATGTCTGTATTATAACTGAAGGTCGAAGATGTATAGATCTCCTGGCCCTCTTCATCGGTATACCAACCCGTGAAGGTGTAGCCCGTGCGGATCGCTCTCTTGTCCCCGAGATCGAGGGGATCGCCCGTCGCTTTGTAGATGGTCTCGACGGGAGCATCGCCGTTGTTCTCATCGAAGTAGACGGCAAAGACCTCCACCGTCGTCGTCGCCCAAGGAGTGCGCTTGCCTCCGTCGAGGACGCCACAGACGTAGATCGTGTTCTCTCCCTTTCTTTGGAAAACGATCTCACAGCTCGTCGCGTTGACGCTCATCTCCTCGCCGTCATCGTTGACTTTGACGATGTAACCCGTCGTGCCGTAGACGGCGTCCCACTTCGCCTCGCCCCTTTCGTAGGAAACGGTGCCCATCGTGCCGTTCGAGACGGTGAACGGCTCGGAGGAAGGCGATGCCTTCGCATTGGTATCATCATTCGTTTTCATCGCACGGACGGTGATGGACGCCCCCGTGCCGCCCTCTCCCGAGAGGTCGTAGTAGGGGACATTTGTCGTATGAACGCTCCCGTTGACCGTCACCTGGTAGTAATCCGCGCCTTCGACAGCCTGCCATCTGACCTCGGAACGGTCGAGGGTAAAGCCCTGCGGCGCGGCGAGGCGCACCTTCTCATAGGAAACGGCGGTCGCCTCGGGCGAATGCCAACCGTGTGCGACGGGAAGTACCGAGACGGTGTACGTCGCGGGATCCAGATATTTCAATGTTGCGGAGAGCGTTTCCGTCTCCACGACAAGAGTGGGTTCTCCCCCATCCTTTTGCACAAATACTTTATAGCTCTCTGCATGCTCCACCGCCTGCCAGGAAAGGGTCGCGGTCGCCTCGGCGATCGAAAGGCCTGCCGTCTTTTCGAGGGTGCGGTCATAGGAAAGCTCCTCGGAAGCAGAGGAAATAAAGCCGTCGGCCTCGGCCGTGACTGTGAATTTGATGCCGCCTTCTTCGGGCATGGTGCAGCCCGAGAAGTCGTACTCGCGCGCGCCTCCCTCTACAACGCCGCCATGGACATGTGCGGGATCGCCGCAGACAACGTCCACGCGGTAGCGTGTGGCATTCGGCACGGCGTTCCACAGGAGCTTGTTGCCCTCCACTTTGAGGACGGAGACATGGGCGAGCGTCTTGTTGTTGTAGACTGCCCTGCCCGTCTTGCCCGCGAGGGTGACTTCCGCCGTATATTTGCCGGGGGCCGCATTCGCGAAGTTGAAGGGATAATTCGTGGAACTGCGCGGGCCATTTGCGATGGTCTCGCCGTCCGGGCCGGTGAATTTGAAGGTATAGTTGTTGTTGACCCCTTTCGAAGTCCAGCTCACGCCGTTTTCATCGATGGAGACGAGGGGAGTACCGTCGTCCCACACGGCATAGAGCGTGGTGTTCTCAAAGAGCTGCTGTTCCTGATAGCGATAGGTAAGGGCGTCGGAAGTACCGTCCTGGCTCACCCACCAGCCCGCAAACTCTTCCGCGCTCCCCGCTTTGGAGGGCGTGGGAAGGTTGAAGAGCTTTCCGCCCGCCGTCTCCCTCTCTTCAGGCTCGGGCGCGCCCTCATAGTTATAGTCGAGGGTCGCCTTGAATTCAGGCTCGATGGGCACGATGAAACGTGCATACAGCGTGATATTCCCGCGGACAGGCTGCGTGAACGCGTATAGGTTGCGGAAAGTATTATTGTCGGTATACCAGCCGATGAACACATTCTCGCCGTTCACGGGATCCGTCTCGGGGCGGACCGCCGACTTCCCGTTCATGACGGTGTCCGTCTTGAAGGTTTTCCCGCCCGCCTGATAGGTGACCGTGTAATTCACCTGTTTCCAAAGACGGATGACGTCCCCGTCCAGCGTGACGGTGAGGACCTCATCCGCGAGAACGCCCGAGAGCGTCTTGGGTTCGTCCTTGAAGGTAAAACTGATACTGTCCCCCTCCACGGTGTATTTCCCCGAGACGTCGTAGGCCTTCACCTTGAAGTCGGCCTTGTTGCCGTCGTGCAGAGAGACGGTATACGTCTTTCCGCTTGCCGCATCGTCATAGTAATAGACGCCGGTCTCGGGTCCTTCCGGGACATTCTTGCTGATCCCGCAGGCCGCAACGGCAAAGATGCCGAAGCAGGTAGCCGCAGCAAGAAGAAAAGCAACGAATAATTTCCTGATTTTCATAACTGCACCTCATCGAAAATTTTCGGGGACGGTATCGGCGTGAAGATTATGCGTTTTCCTATCAAGTTTATACACAAGATACACGCGCCCGATTTTATATTATTTTATAGTTTCACGCGCGCACATGTCAAGTATTTCAACTTAACCCCCGTGTAAAAACGGTTAATTGAACGAAATTCACAAAAAATGTGAGGAGTGAGGAATTTTCATGTGGATATGCGCATGAAAAATGTTAATATAAAATTATGCGCATAAAAGCAATAAAAAATCCCGCGGCGTAAAGGGGTCTCCCCCATTTCCGCGGGAAAAAACTTTTATTTTTTCGGTGAAATTTTTAAGTGCGCTGGGAGGAGAGCATGTGATAGTAGAGGCCCTTTCTTTCGAGGAGTTCCCCGTGGGTGCCCTGCTCTGCGATTTTCCCCTCCGAAAGAACGACGATGCGGTCGGCGTCGCGAATAGTGGAGAGCCTGTGGGCAATGACAAAACTCGTCCTGCCCGCAAGCAGCGTTTTGAGGCTTTGTTGCACCTCGAGTTCCGTCTGGGTATCCACATGGCTGGTCGCCTCGTCGAGGACGATGACGCGAGGATCCGCAAGGAGCAGCCTCGCAAAGGAGAGGAGCTGCCGCTCCCCGCCCGAGAGCGCGGAGGATTCCGAGATCTCCGTCTGATACCCTTCGGGAAGGCGGGAAATGAACGCGTCGGCGCAGGCAGCCTTTGCGGCCGCAATGCACTCCTCGTCCGTCGCTTCGGGGCGGGCAAAGCGGATATTGTCGAGGACCGTTCCGCTGAAAATAAAGGTGTCCTGCATCATCGCGCCCACACTTCTGCGAAGAGACATGAGGGAGTATTCGCGGATGTCGCGGCCGTCCACCTTCACACTCCCCCTTTGCACGTCGTAGAAGCGGGAAAGGAGGCTCACGATGGTCGTCTTGCCCGAACCCGTCGCCCCGACGAGCGCGACTGTCTCCCCCGCACCCACGCGAAGGGAGAAGTCCTTGAGGACGGGCATCCCCTCGATGTAGGAAAAATCGACATGGTCGAACTCCACCTCCCCCTTGCAATTTTCAAGTTCGGCGGCATCCTCTCTGTCGCAGATCTCGATGGGCGTATCCACGGTATCGTAGATGCGTTCGACGTTGGCGGTGAGTTTGAAAAGATCGGCGAGTTCCCCGCAGACCGCGCCCACGACGGAGGTGATCTCCCCGAGCGCGGAGCCGATGGCGACGACCGTCCCGAGGGAAAGATTTCCACCCGAAAGACAGATCGCGAGCGCAACGCCGTATACCATGCCCGTGAGCAGGGCGTTCGAAAAGCCGTGTGCGATGGGGAAGAAGGACTCGCGGGCGGCCGTCGTATGCATGAAGGCCTTGCGGTATTCTTCGTACAAATTCCCCGCAACTTCCACGTTGAGCGCGGAGCGGTTGTAGGCGCGGACGACCTCCGCCCCGCCGATGCTCTCGGCGACGAAGGCGGTGTAGTTTGCGTTCTTGTTGCGCTGTTTCCCCTCGCGGGCGTGGATGACCCTGCTCAAGAGATAGATGAGAAGGATGAGGGGAAGGAGCGCCCCCACGACCGCCCCGCCGATGCGCACGTCGAGGCAGAGCATCCACACGATGCCGATGAGGATGACGCCCGCGCAGTAGAGGAGGATGTAGAAGAGGTTGCCGATGATCTCGGCGATCTCATCCACATAGGTCGTGACGCGTACGAGGATCTTCCCCGTCGAATGGGTGTCGAAGTAGCGGAAAGAGAGGCGGGAAACGCGGTCGAAAATTTCCGACCGAAGCTCCGCGGAGAAGAGGTGGCCGAACCGCTTGGGAACGAGATTTTCGAGGAAGCTGAAGAGCGCGGACCCCACCCATGTCGCGAGGAGACCCCCTGCGGCGAGGAGGACGACCGTCATGTAGCCGCCCTTTAAGACGCCGTCCGCGGGGAAGATCGCGGAGATGATGACGGAGTACAAAAGCCCCGGGACGAGGGAGAGGACGCCCGTGACCATTTCGATGAGGAGGCTGAAGATGAGCGTCTTTTTGTGTCTTGCCGCCTGCCGTGCGAGGCGGAAGAACATGCGGAAGTTGAATTTCTGCCGAACGTATTCGTCCTGATAGTAGAGGTTATTGTGCATCTTCTCCACCTCCGAATACCATTTCCCCCGTCTGGCGGGTGTAGATCTCGGCAAAGTTCCCCTTCATTTCCATGAGGGAGGCAAAGCTGCCCCGCTCGACGATCTCTCCCCCGTCCAGAAATAAGATCTCGTCGCAGTCCTTGAGGGCGGTCGCGCGGTGGGTGACGATGACGAGGGTGCGCTCCCCGCATTCCTTCCGGATGTTGTTGAAAACGGCGTGTTCCGTCTCCATATCGAGCGCGCTCGTCACGTCGTCAAAGACGAGGATGGGCGCGTTCTTGAAGAGGGCGCGGGCGATGGAGATGCGCTGTTTCTGCCCGCCCGAAAGCCCGAAGCCCTTCTCGCCGACCGTCGTCTGATACCCCTCGGGGAAGCGGCGGGCGAACTCGTCCACTTCGGCAAGTGCCCCCGCGCGCAGGATGTCCTTCTCGGGTGCGAACGGGTCGTAGAGGGCGATGTTCGCGGAGATGGTGTTCGAGAAGAGAAAGACGTTCTGCATGGCGTAGGAAAATCTCCGCGCAAGCTCCTCGCGCTCGTATGTATGGAGGGGCTGCCCGTCTATGTAAATTTCCCCTTCGTCGCACTCCGCCATCCCCTGCATGAGTTTGCAAAGGAGGGTCTTTCCCGCGCCCGTCCTGCCCATGATGCCCACCCTCTTCCCATAGGGGATCTCGAGGGAAACGTCATGGAGGGCGTAGCCGTCGCCGCTCTTCACGCTCACATTCCGAAAGCAAATAGAAGGTCTCATCGCGGGCATGGTATGCCCGTATTTCGCCGCGACCTCATCGGGCGTGTTCAAAAATCCGAAGAGACGGCGGGCGGAGACGAGGTTTTTCTGGATGTTGTTGATGTTGATGAGAACGCTCGTGAGCTGCCAGATGAGCGTCCCCATATACCCCATCACGGCGGTAAATTCCCCCGCGGTGATGCGGTGCGAGATGCCCAGCCACACGGCGAGGGCAAGTTCTCCGCAAAAGACGACCGCGCGCACCCCCTGCGTCAGAAACGCCCGCTTTGCGAACAGCCCGACGCCGCGATAGTTCGTTTTGAGGAGCCGCTCGTTGTCCCCCGAAAAGAGCGCGCGCCGCTCCCCTTCCCGCGCAAAGGACGCCACCGTCCGAATGCCGTAGACACTCTCCTGCACGGTGGTGTTGAGGCGGGAGGAATGCTTCCATACGTCGTCGTAATACCTTCTCGCACGGCCGTTGAAGAGAAAGACGATGACGGCGCACGCCGCCCCGCCCGCAATGGGCAGAAAGAGGAGAGAGAAGTGAATGTTCCCCAAGAATACGGAGGCGATGAGGGCGGACAGGATGCCGTTCAGAAGGAACTGCGCATTGTGCACATACACATCGCGCACGTTGGAGGGGTCGCGGGTGGCGATGAGGATGAGGTCGCCCGAGGAATACTTTTCAAGAAGGGGCGAACTCGCCTCCCCGATCTTCTTCATGGCGTCCGCGCGCAGCCTCCCCTCCGCCTTGAGGGTGACGAGGTGACCTACGTACCACTTCCCATACGAAAAGAGAAATACAAGGACTGCCCCCGCGAGCAACGTCCCTGCGAGGATGAAGAATATTTTCGTATACGCATCCCCCTCTACCCCCGAGATGAGGAAGAGGAAGGGGCTGTTCGACGGCGCGGCCTCACCCCCGAGAAGGGGGGTGAGTACCCTGTCAACGAGGAGGGAGACGATCTGCGGCGTGATGAGCGTGAGAAGGGTCAGCCCGATCCCGCACACCATCGAGAAGATGAGGGCGGGCAGGTGCCGCTTGAAATATGGAAATGAATTTTTGAAAAATTCTCTCATACCGCCTTCGGAAGAAAAAGAGCGCGGAGTACCGCGCCCGAATTTGAGAAAATGATTATGCCTTGCGCAGAATTTTTTACATGATATTTTTGACGCTGCGGGGGAAGAGGGTGACATCGCGGATGTTCTCGATCCCCGTGCAATACATGACGAAGCGTTCGAAGCCCAGCCCGAATCCGCCGTGCGGCACGCTGCCGAAGCGGCGAAGGTCCAAGTACTGTTTATACGCGCTCTCGTCCATCCCTCTCGCCCGCATGGCTGCCTGCAATTTTGCAAGGTCCGCCTCCCTCTCGCTCCCGCCGATGATCTCGCCGATGCCGGGGACGAGGAGGTCCGTCGCGGCGACCGTCTTGCCGTCCGCGTTCTGCTTCATGTAGAAGGATTTGATCTCCTTGGGGTAATTTGTGACAAAGACGGGACGCTTGAAAACCTGCTCGGTGAGGAACTTCTCGTGTTCGGACTGAAGGTCGCTCCCCCAATGCACGGGGAATTCGAAGCGGGCGTTCTCCTTTTCCAAAATGGAGATGGCCTCGGTATAAGTGCAGACGGCAAACTCCGCGTTTGCGACGTGGGAGAGCTTCTCAAGGAGGCCCTTTTCCATGAAGCTGTCGAAGAATTTCATCTCCTCGGGGCACTCCGTGAGGACGGCGTTCACGAGATATTTGAGCATGTCCTCGGCGATCTCGATGACGTCGGGGAGTTCGGCAAAGGCCACCTCCGGCTCCACATGCCAGAACTCCGCAAGGTGCCGCTTGGTGTTGGAATTTTCCGCACGGAAGGAGGGGCCGAAGGTATAAATTTTCCCGAGTGCGGTCGCGGCGACCTCCCCCTCGAGCTGCCCCGAAACGGACAGACCCGCCTTGACGCCGAAGAAGTCGTTCTTGAAATATTCCTCCGCCGACTTAAAGTCCGCATTCCACGGGAGGGTGGTGACGCGGAACATCTCCCCCGCGCCCTCGCAGTCGCTCGCCGTGATGAGCGGGGCGTTGATATAGTAGTAGCCGTTTTCGTGGAAGTAGCGGTGGATGGCCTGCGCGGCAACGGAGCGCACGCGGAAGACGGCCTGGAAGGTGTTCGTGCGAAGGCGAAGGTGCGGAATGGTGCGAAGAAAATCCATCGTAGTGCGCTTTTTTTGAATGGGATAGTCGGCGGGACAGCTCCCGAGAAGGAGGACCTCCTTCGCGTTCAGCTCGTTCCCCTCTCCCCTGTATGCCTTGACGACGGTGCCCTTCACGGCAACGCTCGCGCCGAGCTTGGTCGCCTCACCGTCGACGGTGAGGGCGTTCTTGTCGATGACGACCTGGAGTTTTTGGAAACTCGAGCCGTCCGAAAGCTCCAAAAAGGCAACTTGCGCCGAGTCGCGGAAGGTCCTTACCCAGCCGCATACGACGACGTCCGTGCCTACCATGTCCGGATCGGACAGTACTTTTTTGATATCTTCGTGCTTCATTGTTCCACTTCCGAAAGAAGAATTTATTTGAGATTGAAGCCTTCCCCCATCCATGGGGGAAGGTGTCGCTTTGGCGACGGATGAGGGTCGCATCTTCTTGTCGCCCCTTATAGGGGAGATGTCGCCCTTGGGCGACAGAGGGGTTTTAACCCTTTCCCCCGCTACGCGGGTACTTTCCCTAAAGGGACAGCGAAACCCCCACCACCGCCTACGGCGGAGCCTCCCCCATGAATGGGGGAAGCCTTGTGAAATTTTTAATATGCTCTTGCGAAGAACACGGTGTGCTTTGCGGGTTTTCCGCAGCAGAGGCAGGTGGGATGGTCGCACTTCTCGTCGAGGACGCGGGCGGTCGCCTGTGCGAATTCCTTCACCTTGTCCTCGCAGGCGCGCTCTCCGCACCAGCCGGCGCGGACGAAGTTCCCCCCGTTCACGCCCTGTAAAAGCTCTTCGAGGCTCTCCGCATTCACGATGCGGCTTTGCATGCGCTCCTTCGCGCGGTCATAGAGGGAGACACAGATGTCCTGAAGCAGCCTCTTGACCCCTTCGACGTCGCCGAGCGCGGCCTCCGTCTTTTCGCAGGTGTCGCGGCGGAAGAGGAGCATCTTGCCCCCCTCGATGTCGCGCGGGCCGAGTTCGATCCTCACGGGCACGCCCTTCATCTCCCACTCGTTGAATTTCCAGCCGGGAGAATTGTCGCTGTCGTCCACCTTGACGCGGATGCCCGCCTCCTTCAAAGAGGTCGCCAAACTATTGCATGCCTCCAAAACGCCCTCCTTCTTCTGGGCGATGGGGACGATGACGACCTCGACGGGGGCGACGGGCGGCGGCAGGATGAGGCCCCGCTGGTCGCCGTGCGTCATGATGAGCGCGCCGATGAGCCGCGTCGAGACGCCATAGCTCATGGTATAGCCGTATTTGAGCGTCCCGTCCGCGCCCGTGAACTGCACGCCGAACGCCTTCGCAAAATTCTGTCCCATGTAGTGGGTGGTGCCCGCCTGCAGGCTCTTTCCGTCGTGCATCATGGCCTCCATGCCAAAGGTGGCAACTGCACCCGCAAACTTCTCCTTCTCCGTCTTGCGGCCGACGAGAACGGGCATGCACAGGACGTTTTTCGCAAATTCCTCATAGAGGTGGAGCATATTCAAGGTCTCCGTTTCCGCCTCCTCCCCCGTCGCATAGACGGAGTGTCCCTCCTGCCACAAAAATTCGCTCGTGCGGAGGAAGGGCCGCGTCGTCTTTTCCCAGCGCATGACATTGCACCACTGGTTCATGCGGAGAGGAAGGTCGCGCCAGCTCTCCACCCATTTGCCCATCATGTGGCCGATGATCGTCTCCGAAGTGGGACGGACAACGAGGGGTTCTTCGAGCTTCGCGCCGCCCGCATGCGTGACGACGGCGACCTCGGGGGCAAACCCTTCGACATGCTCCGCCTCCTTCGTCATGAAGCTCATGGGGATGAGGAGGGGGAAATAAGCGTTCTCCACGCCCGCCCTTTTGAAGCGTGCGTCCATCTCCCTCTGGATATTCTCCCAGATGGCGTAGCCGTAGGGGCGGATGACCATCGTCCCCTTCACGGGACCGTAATCGACAAGCTTGGTCTTGATGACGACGTCGGTGTACCACTGCGGAAAGTCGCTCTCGATGTCCGCGATCTGCGATACGAATTTCTCGTTTGCCATAAGAATTCTCCGTAAAAACTTCGTTCATGGTATATTATACCATGCCCTTTTCGAAATGTCTATTATTTTGACCCATTGAAAGGGGGAAGCACGAAGAAAATTCGCAAAGGAAAGTTGTTTTCAAACTACTGAAAAAACTTGCTTTCTTGTAAAATTGTGTTAAAATGGTAGACGGGGACAGGGAAATTCGCTTTACCCGCCCCATCCGTCCGGGAGGAGAAAGCACGAAAAAGAAGGCTATACCTCGGACATGGGTGCCCCCGAATTTGTCAAAGGCGCGAATTTCCCCCATTTCTCTTCCGCTCCTTCCTACGCCGAAAAACATTTTATATGATATAGGAGAAAATTTATGAAACATCTGACAGTCAACGCCATCCGCGTTCTCGCGGCCGAGGCCATCGAGAATGCAAAGTCGGGACACCCCGGGCTTCCGCTCGGCTCCGCGCCCATCGCCTACTCCCTCTTTCAGGACTTTTTGAAGTTCGACCCGCAGGACATTGGATGGGAGGACCGCGACCGCTTCGTCCTCTCCGCAGGGCACGGCTCCGCCCTCCTCTATACCCTTTTGCATCTCTACGGCTACCCCGTGACGATGGAGGATCTGAAGAACTTCAGAAAATTCGGGAGCAAGACCCCCGGCCACCCCGAATACGGCGTCACCCCCGGCATCGAGACGACGACAGGCCCCTTGGGACAGGGGATCGCAAACGCCGTCGGCATGGCGATGGCGGAGGCACATCTTGCGGCAAAGTTCAACCGCACGGGCTTTCCCGTCGTCGATCACCACACCTACTGCCTCTGCGGCGACGGCTGCCTTGAGGAGGGCATCTCCTATGAGGCTTGCTCCTTTGCGGGGGCAAACGGCCTCGGCAAGCTCATCCTCCTCTATGACTGCAACGAGATCACCATCGAGGGAAACACCTCCATCACCTTCCGCGAGGACATCGCAAAACGCTTTGAGGCACAGAACTGGCAGGTCCTGAAGGTGGACCTCGTCTCGAAGCCCGACAACATCCTCCTCATCACGAACGCCATCCGCAGGGCACAGCGGGAGACGAAGCGTCCCTCTCTCATCATCTTCAAGACGCACATCGGCTACGGCTCTCCCCTCGAGAACACGCCCAAGTGCCACGGCTCCCCTCTCGGCGAATACAACCTTGCCGAGACGAAGAAGAAACTCGGCTGGGAGTATCCCCCCTTCACCGTTCCCGAGGAGATCTACCGCCACACCCGCAAGGCGGGAAAGAAGGGCGCGAAGAGAAGGCGCGATTGGCAGACGATGTTCACCGAATATGCGAAGAAGTACCCCCTCCTCGCCGGGCAGTACCGGAAGGCGATGTCGGGCCTTCTGCCTCCTTTTGACCTCGACGACCTTCTCACCTTCGAAAAGCCTCTCTCGACAAGGCAGGCCTCCTCCGTCGTTCTCAATAAGATCGCAAAAGAGCTTCCCACCCTCATCGGCGGCTCCGCCGACCTCGCCCCCTCCAATCTCACCGAGATGAAGGACACGGACGATGTGCACTACGGCTCCTTCTCGCAAGAGGACTTCGGCGGGAGGAACATCCACTTCGGCATCCGCGAACACGCGATGGCGGCGATCGCAAACGGCATGTGCCTGCACGGCGGCGTTCGGCCGTACTGCGCGACCTTCTTCGTGTTCTCCGACTATTGCAAACATGCGATGCGCCTCAGCGCGCTCATGGAGATCCCCGTCATCTATGTGCTGACGCACGACTCCATCGGCGTCGGCGAGGACGGCCCCACGCACGAGCCGGTCGAACAGCTCATCGGCCTTCGCGCCATTCCCAACATGCAGGTGTTCCGCCCTGCGGACGGAAAGGAGACGGCCGCCGCTTGGCTGTATGCCCTCAAGGAGCATGCTCCCACCGCACTCGTCCTCTCCCGCCAGACGCTGCCCAATTACGAGAGGAGCGGACTTGAAGCAATGAAGGGCGGCTATATCCTCGATGACTGCCCGGGAAAGCCCGACGTCCTGCTCATCGCGAGCGGCTCGGAAGTGGAGATCTGCGTGGAGGCAAAGAAAAAGCTCGCCGAAGAAAGCATCAAGGCGCGCGTTGTATCCATGCCCTGCATCGAGGCGTTTGAAAGGCAGAGCGAGGCGTACCGCGAGAGCGTCATTCCCTCCTTCGTCAAGGCGCGGGTGTGCGTCGAGGCCGGTTCGCCCTACAGCTGGTATCGCTATGCGGGCGAGAAGGGAGAGATCGTTGCGATGAACAACTTCGGCGCGAGCGGCGCGGCCCCCCTCCTCTTCGAGCACTTCGGCTTCACAGCCGACAACGTCGCCGAAAAGGCAAAGCTAAGTTTGAGGAAATAAGGTGAACGAACAAAAATAATGGGAGCAAAAGCCTTCCCCCCCCCAGGGGGGAAGGTGGCACGGCGTCCTTGCCGTGACGGATGAGGGACACCTCATCGCCCCTGCAAGGGGAGATATCGCCTTTGGGCACAGAGGGGTTAACCCTTTCCCCCGCTCTGCGGGTACTTTCCCCTACGGGGACAGCAAGAGAAGCCCAACCCTCATCAGTCACGCAGAGCGTGACAGCTTCCCCCTTCATAAGGGGGAAGCCTTGGACTGGACTTCGTATATGGGGGTCCTTCGACTTCGGCTTCGCCTCCGCTACTTCGCCTGCGGCTCGTGCCGCCCTTCGATGACGATCAGAACGTGCGGGCGGGGCGGTCAGCGTTCGCGCGGGCATATGCGCTCGCTCACCGCAAAACGCCGCACACGGCACACTGTGCCGATGTGCAGAATTGCGTTTTGCGACCCTTTCAGGGACAGCAAGAATAAGGTCGGCCATTGGAAGCCAACCCTCATCAGTCACGCAAAGCGTGACAGCTTCCCCCTTCCCAAGGGGGAAGCCTTTTTTTGGGACTTCGTATCGGGGGATCCTCTCGGGGCTACGCCCCTCGGGATGACATCGCAGAGCAGGACAGGATGACGCGGTTAGCCCATATACGCAAAAAACCACCGAGGCGGTGGTTTTTTCTTTTACGCTTTTTCTGCCTTTAAGAGGAAGGTCTGCCCGTTGAAAAATCGCATTTCGATCGCGTCCTCTTTCATGTCGATCTCTTTCGCAAAAAAGTAATCGGGCAGGATCGGCGCGATCTCTTCGAGCAGGCTCCTGCCTTGAAACTGCTTTTCACATGCGGCAAATTGCATTGCCGCTTTTTCTTTTGTTTGTTCTTCTTGCTTTTTGTCCATACTTGTTCTCCCTTGCGTGTTTCACTAAGGTGCGCACCCTTTGTGTACCTTGATTATATCATCTTTCCGTCGAAGTTGCAAGTCATCCCATCGACGAAGAGAGCATAATATTTTGTAGGAATTTGTCTTTGTTATGGATAATTTGTCGAATTTTTCCGAACGGCTCAAAGAGTTCATGAAGGACGAGGGGTTGAACTGTCCGAAGCTCGCCTCGGAGCTGGGCGTCGCGCTCTCCACGATCTCGGAGTGCAAGCGCGGTGCGTTCCTTCCGTCTACGCGGGTATTCTATCTGATGCTCGAACGCTTTCATTGTTCCGCCGACTATCTCCTCGGCCGCACCGACCTCCCCTCCAAGTCTGCGGATTTTCGCCCCGTTCCACCCTTCGCTCCTCGCCTTCGCGAAGTGATGAAGCTCTTCGGCGTCTCGCAGTACCGCCTCGAAAAGGACCTGCCCGTATCGGGGTCTGTGGTCTATCGCTGGCTGAGCGGGAAGGCGGTCCCCTCCGTGGATAGCCTCATCCGGCTTGCCGATTTCTTCGGTTGTTCCGTCGATTTCCTCATCGGAAGAGAAAATTAAATCATTCTCCTAATACATGCAAAAAACCACCGAAGCGGTGGTTTTTTTTGATTTTTGCTTCGTTTTTCAGAAGTCGCTGAAGGGGTCGTCGTCGGGCGGCGGGGTCGGGCCGTTGCCCTGCCCGTTGCTTTGGCCGCCTTGGCCGTTTTGTCCGTTCGCGGCACCGCCGAAATCGGAGAAGGGTTCCCCCTGTTGCGGCCCGTAGGTCGGCTGGCCGCTACTGTACGGCGGTTGGCCGTTATTATAGGGCGGTTGATTGTAGGGTCCCTGTCCGTAGGGGCCGTAAGGGCCTTGCCCATAGGGGCCATAGGGGCCGTACTGCTGCTGGCGGCGGGCATACTCCTCCATGCGGCGGCGCATATATTCGTCGTAATCGACGGGTGCGCGGTTGCGGAGCGCGAAGAATACAAAACCGCGCACGGGGAAGAGGATGCAGAGCAGAACATATCCGATATATCCGCGGGGGGCGTACTGCCTGAAGAGTGCGTTGAGCGTAATGCCGAGGAAGAGGACATAGACGATAAAGAAAACATAGTTGAGGATATATGCCCAGCCGAAGCCGCTGTTCGCATAGGTGGCGGTATACAGCCAGCGGAGGGAGGACGGAACACTCGTAAACGTAGGGCCGTACGTCATATAGTGATAATCCGGGTCATAGGAGGATGTGACCTCGATCTCTTGATAGTAGTTGATCATGAGGATGTCGGCAACGAGGATGAGGACGTTCAAAGCGACATAGACGATCTCGGCGAGCATGGCATACAGCCCCATCCGCTTCATCTTCTGACCGAATACCCGTGTTTCCCCCGCGACATAGCCCGCGTAGAAGGTGTTCGCAAAGGGGATGAAGGCGAGGAAGCGATACTTCTTCCCCTTGTTCTTTGCCATCTTATATAGCCCGAAGCCGCCTAAAATGAGGCAGAGCGCGAAGAGCGCGGCCCCCGCCGAAAGCCCGACGATGATGCCGATCCTTGCATCGCGCTTTGCGATCCCGAGGGATTCCTCCTTGACCGCCATCCCGATGATAAAGCTCGCGATCCCCTGTGCGATCCCCATCCATTCGAAAAATTCCATTTATTCCTCCCCGGCATCCGAAAAGAGCGGGATGCCGTAATCCACATTTTGAAGCGTCAGCCCTGCGGCGGGCATCGTCTTTGCAAGAAAAGTTCGCTTTCCCGTCTCAAATGCCTGCACAATATTCTGCGTCGGTTTTCCGCATCCGACGGCGAAAAGCTCGCCCGCGATGATGCGCACCATGTTGTATAAAAAACCGTTTCCCGTGACCTCGACCTCGTACATGGTATGCCCGTTTTGCGTCACGCGCACTTTAATTTCGTAAATTTCGCGCACGGTGGTCTTTGCGGAAGAGCCGGAAGAGGAGAACGCCTTGAAGTCATGCACGCCGCAAAGGAGGGCGGCCGCCTCCCGCATCCTGTCCTCGTCCGGCTTCGCCTTCAGGCGAGACGCATAGCGGGAGCAAAGGGGCAGCTCGCAGGGCGCAAAGTATGCGCGGTAGAGGTAGGTCTTTTTCTTCGCGTGCCGCGTGCAGTCGAAGTCCGCGGGAACGGCATTGCCGGCGAGGACGCGCACATCGGGCGGAAGGTGACAGTTGAAACATGCGGGAAGTTTCTCCGTCGGAACGGTGGTCGCGGCGTCGAAGGTGCAGACCTGCCCCCTTGCATGCACACCCGCGTCCGTTCTGCCGCTCGCGGTCACCCGCGTGGGGACGGAAAAAATTTCCGCCGCCGCCCGTTCCATTTCCCCCTGCACGGTGCGTTCCCCCTTTTTTTGCAGCTGCCAGCCCGAAAAGAAGGTGCCGTCATATTGGATGAGCAGGGCGTATCTCATACGATGTCCCCCACATAAACTCTCAGAAGTGCGACGCCCGTAATGAGAAGGGCGAGCGTCAGAAATCCCACAAGGTCGCGCCAGGTAAAGCGCAGTTTCTTATATTTGGTGCGTTTCTTCCCACCGTAGCAGCGGGCGTCCATGGCGTCGCCGAGTTCCTCCGCCTTCCTCAATGCAGAGATGAGAAGGGGCACCAGAATGGGAATGAACGCCCTGATGCGCTTGATGAGCCCCCCGCTTTCGAAGTCCGCTCCCCGCGCCTTCTGGGCATTCTTGATGCGCTCCGTCTCCTCCATGAGGATGGGGATGAAGCGCAGGGCGATGCTCATGATGAGGGCGAGGGCATGCACGGGGAAATGCACCCATTTCAGGGGGGTGAGCAGGCTCTCGATGCCGTCGGTGAGAGAGACGGGCGTCGTCGTGTAGGTGAGCATGGAGGAACAGACGACGAGCAGCACAAGGCGCAGAATGAGGTAGGCGGAAAAGATGATCCCCTCCCGCGTGACGGTGAAGATCTTCCACTTCCAATAGACGTGCTCTCCGCCGTGGAAGAGGATGTTGATGACCGCAGTAAAGATGACGAGAAAGAGGACGCCGCGCACCGCCTTTAATATTTTTACAAAGGGCACACGCGAGAAGGCGATGATGAGGATGAGGACCCCCGTACACGCGATGAGCCCGTAGAAGCTGTTCGCGACGAAGATGGCGACGATGAACCCGATGAGAAAGACGATCTTCAGCCGCGGATCCATGCGGTGGACGAAGGAATCGACGGGATAATATTGTCCAAAGGAGACTTCTTTCATGCCCCGTCCCCTCCCTTCAAAGCGAGGACCTTGGCCGTGAAGTCCTCCAAGGTGTAGTCGCAATCAATGTCGATCCCGCGCTCCTTGAGGGCGCGGCAAAGCTTTGCGGTGAGCGGGATGTCGAGGCCGAGGGAGAGAAGGGTCTCCGCCTCACGGAACAGCTCCTTCGGCGGGGCGCACATGACCACCTTCCCCTCCGAAAAGACAGCCGCACGCGTGCAGTGTTCGGCGATCTCGTCCATATCGTGGGAGACGATGACCACCGTCTTGCACCAATCCCCGTGGATGCGGTGCAAAAGCTGCATGATCTCCTGTTTCCCCAAGGGGTCGAGGCCGGCGGCAGGCTCGTCGAGGACGAGGATCTCGGGCTTTGTCACGATGACCCCCGCGATGGCGACGCGCCTCTTTTGCCCGCCCGAGAGGTCGAAGGGAGACTTCGAAGCGATCTCGTCATAGTCGAGGCCGACCGTTTTGAGTGCGTCCGAAACGGCCGCCTTTCTCTCCTCGTCCGAGAGCTTTTCCCCCTTCTTCAAGAAGTTCTTGAGGCCGAAGGCGACGTCCTTTTCCACCGTCTCCGCAAAGAGCTGATGTTCGGGATATTGAAAGACCATGCCCACCCTCTTTCTGAGGGCAAAGAAGTCCGTCTTTTTATTCGTGAGGTCGTATTCCCCCACCTGAAGGACGGGTGCGGGGGGAGGAACTTCCCCCTTCTTGAGCTTCTTGGGCTTGTATTTTTTGAGGGAGGAAGGCACGCGCAAGAGGGCGTTCAGGTGCTGCACGAAGGTGGATTTCCCGCTCCCCGTGTGCCCGATGATGCCGAAAAATTCCCCCTCCTCGATGGTGAGAGAGACGCCATCCAAGGCTCTCACCGCGAAGGGCGAGGCCGCATTGTAGGTATAGGACAGATTCTCGCAGACGATCCTCATGAGGCAGTTCCCCCCTTGAGTTCGCGTGCGATCTCATCCGCGAGCAAATCGGTATCGAGGGTGTCTGTCACGGACATGCCCCCCTCGCGCAGCCTCTTGCAGATGATCCCGATGCGCGGAAGCGTGAGATTGTAGGTCAAAAGCTCCTCGTGGCGGGCGAAGATGTCCTTCGGCGCGCCCTCCATCACGATCTCCCCTTTGTTCATCACGATGGCGCGGTCGGCAAGGAGGGCCTCCTCCATGAAGTGGGTGATGAGGATGACGGTGATCTTCTCCTCCTCGTTGAGCCGTTTCGCAACGGCGGCGATCTCCCTTCTTCCCCTGGGGTCGAGCATGGCGGTCGCCTCGTCGAAGATCATGAGGCGGGGTTTCAAGGCGAGGACGCCCGCGATGGCGACGCGCTGTTTCTGCCCGCCCGAGAGCCTTGCGACCGTCGCATGGCGGTACTCCTCCATCCCGACGGCTTGCAGGGCAAAGTCGATGCGGCGGCCGATCTCCTCGCGGGGGAGGGCGACGTTCTCCGCGCCGAATGCGACGTCGTCCTCGACGATGGAGGCGACCGTCTGGTTGTCGGGATTCTGAAAGACGACACCCACCTGCTTCCTCACATCGAAGAGATGCTTATCGTCGAGCGGGGTGTCAAAAGCGGTGATCTTGCCGCCGTCGGGGACCAAAATGCCGTTGGAAAGACGGGCGAGCGTTGATTTCCCGCTCCCGTTGTGCCCGAGAACGGCGACAAACTCCCCCTCTTCCACGGCGAAATTCAATCCCTTGATGCAGAACTCCTTCTTCCCCTCTTCCGAGTAGGCGAAATCGACGTTCTCAAATGAAATGGCGTGCATTTGCTCTCCCGCTTTTCCTCTGTATATCCCGTTCATTATACCAAAACTTTCCGTCTTTTACAATGAAAAAGGGGGGATTTTCGCAAAAATTTTGTCACATATAAAAAGTACCGCCGCCCGCAGGTTTGCTGCGCGGGCGGCGGGAAACCGCATATCACTTGCTGTTTTGCTCCCTTCGTGCCTTGCGGCGTTTGCTTGCGCGGACGCCGAAATATATCCCGAATGTCAGCCCGACGGTGAGCATCCCCGCCAAGGGGATCACGACGAGGCAGACCACGATGAGGATGCCCTGCGGGGAACCTTGCCCTTCGCCCCCGCCGAAGCTCTCCCCGTAAATAGTGAATCTCAGCTCGTCGATGGGCAGTCCCTCACGGACATGGGTATAACCTCCGTCCTCCTTTGTCAAATCGAGAGAGCAATCTTCCACGGAATAGTCCGTCGAGATCTTCATCGACAAACTGCCGAAGGAGGCCCAGCTCCGCGCGGGAGAGAGAAGGTAGCTAAAGCGGTAGCTCCTCCCCGAGATGTCGGGATAGAGGGGCGCGGTGACCGTGTTTTTTACGCTCCCCTTTGCGGGGATGACGACGGTATATGCGAGCCAGCGCATGAGGTCGCGCGCCTCGATGGATGCGGGCACACGGTAGATGACACCGTGTACGCTCTCCTCTTCGTTTCCGAGAAAGGCGGCACATATGCTCATCCAATCGTTTGCTTCCACCCCCTCGATGCGATAGCTCTCCGCCCATGCGGAAAAGATTGCGGAGGCGACATCTTCCTTTACGGTCGCGCCTGCGACGATCTCCGGTCCGCTCCCGTATCCCCCCTTGCGCACGACGCGCTTTTGCTTCACCGTCGGCGCGTCCCCCGCGGCGTAGAAGCAGGGCGTCTTTCCGCCGAGGGCAAACCGCACGACGAGGTCGCCGTTTTCGAGGTAGCATCCGTCCCATTCGTCCAGCATGATCTTCGTGCGGTCAGGGTTGTATGTGAGGACCGCTTCAAGGACATGGTCCCCTCCTTTTTCGTCATCCGTCACTTCATAGCTGTATGTTCTCACCTGTGTGTCCGCATGGAAAAAGCCGTCTTTTGCCGCTGTGCCCGGAAGGGCGAGAGAGGAATGGGCGTAGGTGTGGCGGAGCTGCGTCTCCGCCCTTTCCCCGTTCACCGTCACAAAGTAGCGGGCAGAATCGTCGAGCTGCGTCCACTCCTCCGTTTCGGAAGAAAAGTAGCGGAGGTACTCGGGAGCCGCCCCGAAGGGGAACATCAGCCGCACACTCAGTTCCCCGTCCGTCGGATTGAAGAGGGTATATTCCGCCGTGACGCGGGAAGTATAGCTTTCGAACTGCTCCTGCGAATCGAATGTCACGGGAAGGGAACTTATCTCGAAGGTAAGTTCCTCCCTTTCGACTTCGGCGGGACAGTTCTCCTCCCCGGGAAGGACGCCGACGCCGTCCGTGCCGCTCCAATAGGCGATCCCCGAATTTGCGGACGCCGAAACGCTTCCCCGCACGCCGAGGGCGGGGACAAGGAGAAGGGCGGTAGCGAAAAAAGTTGCCGAAAAAGTTGCGAAAAGTTTGGTCCGGGTTCTTCTTTGCATGCCTCGATTATAGCACAACAGGAGGCGATTGTGAAGATTTTGTGAAGATTTTGGGGAAATTTTTATGCAAGACCCCCTATTTTGTGCGTGATTGAAGTTGACTTTACAAAAAAAATCATTATAATAAGGAAAGTGCGGGGATACCTTTCCCGCAACACATCACATGGAAAACATATTTATTGGAGGTTAGTTGATGACAAAGATGACTATCGACGGCAATACCGCCGCCTCGCATGTCGCCTATGCCTTCTCGGAAGTGGCTGCCATCTACCCCATCACCCCCTCGTCCCCCATGGCGGAATCCGCCGATGAATGGGCGACACAGGGCAGGGTGAACATGTGGGGACAGAAGCTGCGCATCACCGAGATGCAGTCCGAAGGCGGCGCAGCAGGTGCTGTCCACGGCGCATTGACCGCGGGCGCGCTCACCACGACGTACACCGCGTCGCAGGGGCTTCTCCTCATGATCCCCAACATGTATAAGATCTCGGGCGAACTTCTCCCCATGGTCATGCATGTCTCCGCACGCGCGCTCGCCGCACACTCTCTCAACATCTTCGGCGACCACTCCGACGTCATGGCATGCCGCCAGACAGGCTTTGCGATGCTCGCAAGCTGTTCGGTGCAGGAGGTCATGGACCTCGCCCTCGTCGCCCACCTTTCCACCCTACGCTCGAGCGTTCCCTTCCTCAGCTTCTTCGACGGCTTCCGCACCTCTCACGAGGTCTCCAAGATCGACGTCATCGACTATAGCGAGATGAAGGCCATCTTCGACAAGAAGGGCCTCGAAAAGGACGTCGCCGCCTTCCGTGCAAGGGCACTCAACCCCGAACACCCCGTGCAGAGGGGCACCGCGCAGAACGGCGATACCTACTTCCAGAACAGGGAGACCGCGAACGGCTACTACCAAAAGACCCCTGCCATCGTGCAGGAGATGATGGACGAAGTTTCCGCCCTCACGGGAAGGAGCTACCACCTCTTCGACTACGTCGGCGCACCCGATGCGGAAGAGGTCGTCGTCATCATGGGTTCGGGCGCCGAGACGGTGGAAGAGTCCATCAACAAACTCAATGCGCAGGGCAAGAAGTACGGCCTTGTGAAAGTGCGTCTCTATCGCCCCTTCGTC
Source organism: uncultured Clostridia bacterium (assembly GCA_947629675.1). Taxonomy (GTDB): domain Bacteria; phylum Bacillota; class Clostridia; order Christensenellales; family Borkfalkiaceae; genus Gallimonas. The sequence continues at coordinate 9,467 of CANREM010000007.1, read as the reverse complement.
GCGGACGCCTTCGTCGCCGCCCTTCCCAAGACGGCAAAGAAAGTTGCCGTGCTCGACAGGACGAAGGAACCCGGTTCCCTCGGCGAACCTCTCTACCTCGACGTGTGCACCGCGCTCCTCGAAAAGGGCGTGGGCGGCGTCAAGGTCGTCGGCGGCAGGTACGGGCTCGGCTCCAAGGAGTTCAACCCCTCGATGGTGCTCGCCGTCTATAAGAACCTCGAACAGAAGGAGCCCAAGAACCACTTCACCATCGGTATCCACGAGGACGTGACGAACAGCTCGCTCGACTTCTCCGAAAAGTTCGACGCCGCGCCCGCAGGTTCCACCTCGTGCAAGTTCTACGGCCTCGGCTCGGACGGCACGGTGGGTGCGAACAAGAACTCCATCAAGATCATCGGCGACCACACCGATATGTATGCACAGGCATACTTCTTCTACGACAGCAAGAAGTCGGGCGGCATCACCGTCTCGCATCTCAGATTCGGCAAGACGCCCATCCAGAGCGAATATCTCATCGACGCGGCCGACTTCATCGCCTGCCACAATCCCTCCTATGTGACCCGCTACGACATGACGACCGATCTCAAGAAGGGCGGCGCGTTCCTTCTCAACGCCCCCTGGACGACGGTCAAGGAACTCGACAAGAACCTTCCCGCCAAGGTGAAGAACGCCCTCGCCGCGAAGAAGGCGAAGCTCTACGTCATCGACGCCATCAAGATCGCCAAGAAGCTCGGCCTCGGCGGCAGGACGAACACCATTCTGCAGTCCGCATTCTTCCTCATCAACGAGCAGATCATGCCCTACACCGACGCCGTCGATTACATGAAGAAGATGGCATACAAGTCCTTCGCGAGAAAGGGCGACGCCATCGTTCAGATGAACTACAACGCCATCGACTCCGCGAAGGCCAACCTCAAGAAGATCGCCATCCCCAAGGCTTGGGCGACGACCACAGAGGGCGCACCCATGCACGAGGCGGCAAGCGATCCCTACTTCCAGAAGGTCATCGCGCCCATCCTCTCGCTCGAGGGCGACAAGCTCCCCTCCTCCGCCTTCAACGCCGACGGCACCGTTCCCACGGGCACGACGAAGTTCGAGAAGCGCGGCGTCGCCGTCATGGTGCCGAAGTGGGTCAAGGAGAACTGCATCCAGTGCAACTTCTGCTCCTTCGTGTGCCCGCACGCGTGCATCCGTCCCGCCCTCGTCAAGACGGGAGAAACCCGTCCCGAGGCCTTCGAGACGAAGCCCGCGACCGGTATCCCCGGATATGAATTCAGAATGCAGGTCTCCCCGCTCGACTGCATGGGCTGCGGCGTCTGCGCCGACCAGTGCCCCGGCATGCGCGGCAACAAGGCTCTCGTCATGGTGCCGTTTGCGGAGGTCGAAGAGGTCGAGGCAAAGAATTGGGATTATGCGGTCGATCTTCCCGACGTTGACCTTACGAGTGTGAAGATGGCGGATGTGAAGAGATCGCAGTTCACCCCTTCCCTCTTCGAGTTCTCGGGCGCGTGCGCAGGGTGCGGCGAGACCCCCTATGTGAAGGTGGTCACCCAGCTCTTCGGCGACAGGATGATCGTCGCGAACGCAACGGGCTGCTCCTCCATCTACGGCGGCTCCTCCCCCACCTGCCCCTACACCAAGAACAAGCAGGGCCACGGCCCCGCTTGGGCGAACTCCCTCTTCGAGGACAACGCCGAATTCGGCTACGGCATGAACCTCGCCTACAAGGCACGCAGGGCGACGCTCGCCGAGAAGGTGACAAAGCTCGCCGAGATGTGGAAGGAATATCCCGAATGCGAAAAAATTCTTCGCGATTGGCTCGACAATATGGACGATGCCGAGGGCAGCAAAGCATCTTCCGCCGCACTTGTTGCCGACCTTGAAAACTGCCGCAAGGACTGCGAGGGAGAGGAACTTGCCCTCGTCGATGAGATCCTTGCCGACAAAGATTGCCTCGTCAAGAAGTCCTTCTGGATCATCGGCGGCGACGGCTGGGCGTATGACATCGGCTACGGCGGGCTTGACCACGTCCTCGCTTCGGGCGAAGATGTGAATGTGCTCGTCCTCGACACCGAGGTCTACTCCAACACGGGCGGGCAGGCAAGTAAGTCCACCCCCATCGGCGCGGTCGCGAAGTTCGCCTCCGCGGGCAAGCGCGTCAAGAAGAAGGATCTCGGCATGATCGCCGCCTCCTACGGCTATGTCTACGTCGCGCAGTGCGCGATGGGCGCGGATAAGAACCAGCTCGTCAAGGCCCTCAAAGAGGCCGAGGCCTACAAGGGACCTTCCCTCATCATCTGCTACGCGCCCTGCATCAATCACGGCATCAACATGACGAAGTCCCAGTCCGAGGAAAAGAACGCGGTGGATTGCGGCTATTGGCAGCTCTACCGCTACAACCCCGAACTTGCCGCAAAGGGCGAGAACCCCTTCATCCTCGACAGCAAGGATCCGACGGGCGACTATCAGGCCTTCATCCTCGGCGAGACCCGCTATGCCTCCCTCAAGAAGACACAGCCCGCCCTCGCGGACGAACTCTTCAAGAAGACGGAAGAAAGCTCCAAGGAGCGTCTTGCCGGCTACAAGAAGATGGCGGGAAGAGAATAACAAAGCATGAAAAGAACGGCTTCTTTTGAGGCCGTTCTTTTTTTGTGTGATTTTGTAAAATCGACGCCCCGACCGCAGACATGGTCGGGGCGTTTTGCGTGAAGTCGCTTTTATTTATTTGATTCTCTTCCTCTTTTTGGAGAGGACAATTGCCACGACAACGCCCGCGATCGCCACGGCCGCCGCCCCGCCCGCGACCCCCGCAATGAGTCCGACGTTACTGCCCTTGCCCTTGGCGGGAACAAGTTTTGCGATGGAACGCGTTTCGCTGTGACCGCCCGTGCAGTCACGCGCTTCGAGGCCCTCTTCCGTTTCGGTCGGCTCCTTCACGGTGTGCCATTCGCCCCAATGGTGTCCCGTTGCGGGAAGAACGAGATCGGCCTCATCTGCGGTCGCACCATCGATACGAAGTTCGCCACAGGGGCAGAGGTCGTACGACTTACGCCCCTCCGTTTCGCAGCCCGCATCGACGGCGTCATAATGGACAAAGGTGTGGTCCTCGTGCCGTGTAAGGACGTGCCCTGCGTTTTCGGATGTGATCGCGCGTGTAAACTTCTTGCTCTCATGATCGACGAAATTACCCGCAAGATCGAGGTTCCCCGTAAATTGTGCGGGTGCGACGATCTTTTCCAAGGCGGTGCATCCGTCGAAGATGCGGACAAGATTTGTACCTGTTTTCACCTCGAATCCCGAGAGATCCAGAGTGCGAAGCGTGCTGCAGTCCTCGAACATGGTACCCATGTAGAGCGTCTGATGGGTATCGAACCCGGAGAGATCGAGTGCCTCGAGTGCAGTGCAGCCGTTGAACATCGATACGGCATTCCGCATGGAGGAGGTGTCGAAATTCTCAAAGGCAAGCTCCCGAAGTTTTCTGCACCCCGCAAAGAGGGAACTCGCGTCCATGGGCGATACGATGGTCCCCTTGTAGACGAAGGCGATCTTATTTGCATCCCCCTGCATGCGGTAGACGCGGATATAACGGGAGAGCCGCACGAGAGTGTCCTCATATCCCGCGGGGACCGACGAGGTGAACCGGATGCTCGTTAGCGCATCGTAGTCCTGCACATAGGTGCGCCACTCGGTGGTAAATTCGAGGTCCGCGCCGCTTCCCCACTCTTCATCCATGGCGGGATAGTCCTTCTTCTCCACAGGCGTCGCATAGGCAACATTGATGAAGGAGATGTTGAAGGGGGCCTCGCACACACGGATGCGCACGTTGTGCTGCGCGATGGAAAGCCCGTCAAGGCCGAATACGCGCTTATTGAAAAGAGGTCTGTCGGCAAGGTCGATCTCCCCTGCCTCGACGCCGTCCACATATACCTTTGCATTTCCGTAATTTGTTGCGGTATCTGCAAAGATATCAAAACCCGTGCCGAGGAAGGAGAACTCATATTCGGAACCGACGCTCTTTGCGGTGAGTTTGCCGTTTGCGGAATTTTCCTCAAAGCCGACGTTGTTCTTCTCAAAATTCTTGGGACGAACGGTTTCATTGAGATCGGTACGGATGCCCGCATATAGCTCGGCGAGGACGGTGAAATCACTCTGCGCCCTCTCGATCACAAGCTTGAAATAGCGGTAGGTCGCGGTGTCGAAACGCTCGGTATAGCGTGCAATATTGATGTCGGAAACGACGGTATGGGCGAGCTTTTGATAGCCCTCCTCCTTCAACGGATCGACGCCGTCGGGAGCAGCATAGAGAGTATATTCATAGACTTTCTCATTGTTCGAGGTGTTGCGGCGGGTAAATTCGAAGTAATTGAAACTCTCCTCCCCGCCGCAGTCGAGGATATATTCATGCGGGAAGTGCGTACGGGGGTTGGTCTTGTCGTCGTAACTCGGATTTCCGTAGCTCGTATGATAGAAAGTGCTGTCCTTCCCGTCGATGAGGTTGTGCGGGTCTTTCGCGCCTTCCGATGTGGCGGAGAAAGTTGGAACTTTCAACATTTTCCAATTCGACTTTTCCGGCTGATAGTCAAAACTCGTATCCTTGATGCTGTCGAGAAACTCCGGCTGCCAACCTTTGAAATCGTCCGCCTTTGCGAGATCTTCATCGCTCGCGGCGGCATTGGAGAGATAGGAGGCGGGTATGTCTACGATCGTATCCGTCCCGGGGAGTTTCACACCGACATACAGATAGCCCTTTCCGCCCCAATTGACGAGGTGGCAATCCGCATAGACGGCCTCCCCCTTCTTGAGTGTGATCTCGACCTTGCCGTTCTGTTCGTAGCTGGGTCTGTCTTGCGTCGTATAAAGGGTGCCGACAACATTTGCATCCTCGCTGTCCTTTCTGAAGTCCACGCGGGAGGCATCGTCTGCCTTCAGATAGAAGGTGTGCAGTCCCTCCTCCGCCGCGTTAAAGCGGAAGCGGAGATGATAGTATTCGCGCTCTGTACTCGCCGCCTGGAAGGTCGCCTTGCCCGCGACATTGCTTTCCTCGGTGCGGTCGGGAGCGCGCACTCCGATCTCCTCGAGGGCAGCGTCCACGCTCTGTTTGGCGGAAGCCTCTCCGTTGAGCTTCCATACTTCGGCATAGGTGCCGCGGTAGTTCAGACGGAGGTTGACGTTGAGGGTGACGAGCCGCTCCCCCGCCGACATGACGACGATGTCGAAGCTGTCCTCCTCTGTGATCTCCTTGGGCGGGGTATAGGTGACGCGTTCGCCCGTCTTGTCATAGACAAGCGTGCCGTGTGCGGGCTGTGTGACATCGACGATCTCAAACTCCTCGGGGGAAACGATATTCCCCTCCGAAAGGTCAAAGACGGTCGGATACTTGCCGTCCACGTCGTACTTTCTCGCCGTTTCATTGCCGTCGATCCCGTTCGCCCAGCGATAGGCCACAGGCCAGAAATCCGGAAGAAGGGAGAGATACTCCCACTGCTCCTCGGAAAAGTCATCTTTCGTCACATTTCCGTGATAATACTTATTGACCCAATCAAAGATGTTGACATGGTCGACGAGACCGATGCGATAGATAAAGTCCGCGCGCGATTTGATGATGGGATCGCTCGAGGGCTGATCGCAATAGACCGGTTGCACGTTATAGGTATAGAAGAAGTCTACAAAGCGTTCCGGCCCGAAAGAATGGATGAGGGTCGCATAGAGGGAGAGCTGGTCGAAGTGAGGCGATTTCCCGCTGTTGAACCCATGATAATCCACGACATTTTGGTCGGTCTTCATGGAGCGGTCGACCACGGTAAAGGGATGGGTGAATTCGCCGTGTTCCACCTGCACCACGCGGGGATCCATATTGCAGAGCATGGAATACATGAGGATGATGAGCGTGTTGTTCCAGACTTCGCCGTCCACGCCGCTTCCGGAGCAACGCGAACACATGCCCCAATTTACGCCGTAAGTCTTTGCCTGCACATGCCCGAGTTCGTGGAAAGTCCCCCAATTCCCTTTTGTGGTGAGTGTTTCATAGTTCATGCACGCCTCAAACCAGCCGTATGGCTGCGCACAGAAGGAGGAGTTAAGGGCAACGGCTTCCCCTGCGGGAACGTGCATATCGTAAGCCATCGTAATATTGTAATTATATGCCCTGCCGTTGAGGGAGGAATTGATGGCAAAGACAGAGTGCCAGAAGTAGGCGACCTTTTCGATATCGTCGGTCTTTGCCATATATTCGGAAAAACCGACGAGCTGGCCGTTCTCGACGTCGAGGGTGGCAATGGGGCCGGGAGCTTCGCGGAGATAGGTTTCGAATTCCTCCTTGGTCGTCACGCCGAGAATGAAGTGCGGCGTTTCCACTGCGCCCGTGATCACAAGATCGACCGTGCCGTCCGTGGGCTGCAAATAGAGCGGGCCGCCGTAGATACTGCCGATCTGATATTCGCCATCATGCTCGAAGTCATAGATATTTCCCATGCAGGGGACCTTTTGATTCTGATCGCGCCATTGCGGCATGAGATTGAAGGCTAGCTTGTCATATTCGGGAGAGCGACCCTCTTTTTTTGCCGCCACAGCCTCTTCGATGAGCTTTTTATCCCAATAGCGGAAATATCTCTCTGTGCTGCTTAAGTTCTTATATGTGGGATCGCTGTTTACCGCTGCCTGATCGGCATCGGGAATGGAGCCGTCATAGCCGAGGGAATCCTGTTGATGGGTGGTAAGACGTACCTTTTGTCCCTCTTTTAGTCCGCTCACTGTGACCGTGACGACTTCGCCGGCAGGAAGATAGAGTCCCGTCGTGAGCGGAGAACGGTAGACGGGATCGGAAACGATGTGCTTGCTGACCGCCCTCTCGCTCCTATCGATCCCTCCATAAATGCCGTCCGCCGCGGGGTGTTTTTTGAACTCATCCGTAAATCCCGCCTCATCTGCGGGAGCCATGGAATGACCGCGATAGTACCAGGTTTGACGCAAAAGCATGTATTTTGTGAAATTGGAAAAATAGAAGTCCGCGCCCTTATCGAGGCCCTTCTTCGGATAGACGGGGTATTCCTTTTTCACGTGTGTACCGTCCGCGATCTTTTGAGCCTCATATTTTGCATGCTCGGCGGCAAAGTCGATCTGCGCGTACTCCTCGCCTTCCCCTTGATAGAATTCATGTGTGTCGGGGTCGATGAATCGGAACACGTCACTTAAAACGGTGGTTTCATCACGCGCCACATTGCGGTCGGTGACATCCATCACGGGCTGACGAAGAGTCACGCGACGGCCTTCGATCTCCTCGAAACTTTTGCGCGACAGACCCTCAGCGAGCGATTCAGGGCGTACCATGCCCGAGCTTTGAGGCGTCGGCAACGTATCGGACGTGGTTTCTTCCGAGGAAGTTTCGGCAGCCTCCGCATGCCGCATAAGGGCGTCCGGACTCACTCCTCCGAGAAAGAGCGAGGAGACGAAAACGAGGGTAAGGAGACAAACAGCGGGTCTTGATTTTGTCATAGCTTCACCATTGTCGAAAATTTGCGATGTTATGGTATCATATCGGCTTTATCTTGTCATTTGTTCTCAAGAAATTGAACGGGATATTTTTAGAATATTTTTTCGTTGGATTTTAGAATAAATTCGTAAAAATATTCATACGTTTTGCATCCACATCACGCATATATAAATTACTGCGGCATCCATTCGGTGCCGCAGTTAAAAAGTGGCTATGAATTTGAAACAGGTCCCATGTATTGCGTCTTGGGCGGGGATTTGCCGAAGAGCGTGATGGCCTTTTTGGGGCAGAGGTTGACGCAGCGGTAGCATAGGACGCAGTGGCCCTTTGGCGAAGCTTTCTTGTCCGGCAGGGCGAGGTTTTCTACGGGGCAGCTCTTAACGCACAGCCCGCACCCCACGCACGCGGCGGGGTCGATGCGGAGTTTCGCGCGCTTTTCCGCCTCCCCCTTCCACCAGAATTTCCGTTGGGAATAGTATCCGATGCCGTGGGATATGCGCGAAAAACCGCGGCAATGTGCCCTGTTTTCGAGGATCTTTTCGGCAAACTTATCCGCCCGCCTCTTTGCCCGCGCAAGTTTTGAAGAGATCTCGCTTCCGTTCTTTATGGGGAAAATTTTGACGTCCGCGAGGTTGTTGGGCATGTCGAACATCTCGGCGGCGATGATGCGTCCGCCATATTTTTTGATGGTCCTGCCGAGCGAAGCCGCACCGTCTCCCGAGAAAAAATATTGCGTTTCGACGAGGATGATCTTCTTGTCTTGAAGTAATTGCCCATACCCATGTACGAAGTTGCGCATGGGGATAGGCGGTGCAGAGCCGTAGATCGGGAAGGCGAAAAGGAGGGTGTCGCTCCCTCTGATAGCCCCCTCAAAATCTGCTTTTGTTGTGATGTCAAAGAGGGTGGCATCGTATACGGGCCTGAGTTTTTTAAGGAGATATTCGGTGATAAAACGGGTGTTCCCCGTCCCGGAAAAGTAAAATGCCGCAAGTTTTCTCATACCTTTTATTGTATGTTTTGCCCGCCCGCCGCGTTCCGATACGCAAAATATTTCGTGCCGCACGCAAAAATTTTTTGTAAGCCGCGGAAAAAGCTTTGCATTTTTGGGGAAATATGGTATAATCACATTGTTGCGCGGGGATATAGCTCAGCTGGTAGAGCGCTGCGTTCGCAACGCAGAGGTCACGCGTTCGAGTCGCGCTATCTCCACCATGAAAAAAGGAAGAGTACAAGCTCTTCCTTTTTTCATGGTGAATAGGCGTTCACGCAGAACGCGTTGCGTTCGCCCCGACCGAGGCTTCTTTTCGTTATTCTAAGGTCGGCACAAGCGGGCTTCGCCCGCGCAGTAGTCGCGCTATCTCTTTTTTCATGGTAAATATGCGTTCACGTAGAACGCGTCGCGTTCGCCCCGACCGAGGCTTCTATTCGTATTCTAAGGTCGGCACAATGTAGCGAAGCATCGCCCCAGCAATGGGAATAAGTGGGGGCAACTGATGGCTCCTCCGTGGGAGGAGCTGTCGCGCGTGAGCGTGACTGAGGTGGGGCGACATTTTGAACTCGTACCCACCCCCCTACCCCCCTCCTCGGGAGGGGGCACGGACTGCGTATGGGGGGATTCTCTCGGGCTACGCCCTCGGAATGACGCGGGTGACCCAACCCTCATCCGTCGCAAAGGAGACACCTTCCCCCATGAATGGGGAAGGCTATGCAAACCGCCCGGGGCGAAAGCCTCGGGCGGGTGTTTTGATGTTCTTTAATAGGTGAACTTCAGGGTGATGGTCACATCGGGGTCGGAGGTTTGGCCGGTCGCGTCGTGGGAGGTGTAAGTGACTTCGATCGCGGTGACATGGGTCCCGTCCGTCTCGATCTCCAGCGTCATGCCCTTGGGCGTCGCCTCCTTGGCAAAGTCCTCCTTGATGGAGAACACGCTCCCTACACAGTCATCCTTCACCGTGCCCGTGAGGACATTGTTCTTGTA
>CANREM010000006.1 GCA_947629675.1 uncultured Clostridia bacterium | reverse complement strand
GCGGAAACGCGGCATCCCGTTCTTTCCAAAGATCAAATTCTGCACGCGCTTTGCAACTACCGCAAATTGGATCTGAACACGAAAGAGGGAAAACAGCGGCTCATCGATAGCTTTGTCAATTCGATTTACCTCTATGACGACCACTTCATTATCACGTTCAACTACAAAGGACAGTCCAAAACCGTCACTTTTGAAGAGGTCAACAGTTCGCCTTTTACAGCCTCGGGGTCACCAAAAAATTACTCGCTCTTTTGAGCGGGTAATTTTTTATGTTATGTCTATGGGGAACAGAAAAACCCATCGGGTTATTTCGCCTTCGGCTCGTGCCGAAGTAATCCTGTTGGGGTTTTTTTATTTCGAAACAATATGTAAATTGTTGTTAAAAATTTTTTAACAAAATAACATGAAATAACTTGACATTACATTTCTACCGTGCTATTATGTTTTTACAAATAAATCGGAGGTCATCTTATGGATGCGGAAATCGTAGTCGAACTCTTCAGCCGCATTAAGGTGTTGGAACGGGATATTGCCCTGCTTGGTCAAAGAGTTTCCGACATTCAAAAAATTGTGGACGCAAAAAATGGATCGGAGTCCTCTCCCGAGATATCGGCACCCCACGGCATCATGAGTAGCAAGCCGCTGATCGAACGTAAACGTGATACAACGCGCTATGCATTTGAGGGAGCCGTGTATTCCAAAAAGGGGCTGGTCTACGCTGTCGTAAAACGATATGTCACCGATCATCCCGAGATCTCTTGCACGGACCTGAGGCTCGTCTTTGACAAATCCTTGCAGGGCAGTCTCGGCGTCGTAGAGAAGATCGACATCGCCAAACAACGCGGCGACGCCGAATATCAGGTGCGTTTTTTTACAAACGAGGATGAAATTTTGCACCTTCGGGACGGCGATATGGTCGTCTGTACGCAGTGGGGAATTATGAATATCCCCCGTTTTTTGGCAGTCGCAAAGCGACTCGGCTATCAGATCACTTCTATTTCATAAGGAGAAAAAATATGACGAATACGCAGACTGAACGGGAATATTTTTGGAAGGCATATCAAGAAGCACTTATGGAAAACGGCGAACCCTTCTCCTTAAAGTTCTTCTATGATTCAAATGGAGCATTCCGCCATTATGCACATGTAAACGCAAGCAGATTTCCCACCAACCGCTGTATCTGCATTGAGTTTACCCCCCGATGCGGAAGAGTGAGATACGGGGTTTACCTTGAAAACGACGTTGAGACATTCAACCTCCTTCTCTACTATAAAAGCAGGATCGAAGATGAGCTCGGCTTCCCATGCCATTGGGAATATGGCACAAAGGGAGAAAACGCCAGAAGAATTTACTGCGAGAAAGAAATCACCCCGCATGATCAAGAGAGCTATCTCGATGCCATCGACGAATCGCTGCCGCGTCTCTTGAAATTTGCGGAAGTTTTCGATCATTTGATTTAAGGGGAGATGTATGAACATCGCAGAAATCAATTTAGAGGAAGGGATGCCGACGTGCGACGAGGCATTGGACAGACTGAAATCGTCGCTGAGGCTCGCTAAACAAAACAAATACAAGTGCGCGCTCATCATTCATGGCTATGGTAGCACGGGGAGGGGTGGCGCGATCCGCATCAAAGCGCGCCAATGGCTGAATGCGCAGGTGCGGAGCGGGAGCCTGAAAGCCGTCATAAGCGGGGAAGATTTCGATGTTTTGAATGCAAAAGCACGGGAACTTCGAGGAAAATTCCCCGAACTCGAACAACTTCTCCGCGTCACCAATCACGGCGTCACGGTCGTGGAATTGTAAAGCAATGAAGGAAAACATTTACAAAATATATAGACATATTTGCGAACGCCATAATGTCTTTTGAAAATCAAAAAAGGAAAAAAGCAATGAGAATATTTCATTATGGAGACATTTTTTCGGGGAAAAATTATCCCGATATGATAAACATTACGCTCGGTACAAAATATGACTATTATAAAAAGGCAAGTGTTTCTCTGGACGTTTTTGGATTGTCGGGTGTCATTGCTTGGTTTGTCTTTATGGATGGGAGCGAACACGGATATCCAGACGGGTATATGTGGAAAAACTTTTTAGACGGCGATACCATTGTGGAGGAAGCATCCAGCAAAGACAGAAGTAAAGTTATTGCATTGCAAGATAGTGATGGCCATTACCCTTTTCGGCTTGCTTTTCAAATATATCATCCGAAGGGCGGGGAATGGCAATGCCGATTCGTCGGTGCATTTTCGCTATCCGCATTCCTTCGGGAAGATCTCACCAAAAGAAAATACAGAAAGATTTCAGATGATTTTATTTTGGGAGAGGCGGGCGAGTTTGGCAGGGTTCTGAATAAAAAAGAGGATTTTTACAAAAATATGCCCAAATATCTTACTCCCGTCAAGCAAATGGGCTTTTCTCCTACTGTAATGCAACTGTTGAACAACACCAACATCGCTACGGCTGGGGAACTTTTGGAACTTGGGCTTGGAGCTTCGGGGCCGATCGCAGACGAAATTCGACAAAAAAATTATGAACTTTTCAAAGAACCGAGCAAAGGAGCAAACAGGGAGGCAAGCACAGAACCTAAAAAAATGCCGCAAATCATTGATTGCCCCCTCTCGTCCCCAGGAACTTCCCCCCTTCCCGAAATTTTCGTCGGTATGGTCGTAACGCACAAAACATATGGCGAGGGAACGATCGTCAAATCTGATGATAAATACCTCACCGTTTCTTTTTTGTGTGGGGAAAAACACTTTGCCTATCCGCATTGCTTTTATAATAACTTTTTAGAGATAAACAAAGATATCAATATGAACAACAAGTTTCTCCACATAATCCAATCCGTCATCTTCGGGCATGCCGTGGGAGATGCGCTCGGCGGGCCCGTGCAGTTTGAGGAAAGATCGAAGCGCGACAGGTTTCCCGTCACCGATATGATGCCGTTCGGCGATTCGCGTTTTCCCAAAGGCGCATGGTCGGACGATACGAGCATGTCGCTCTGCGCAATGGACGCGCTCACAAAACACGGCCTTGACTTCGATGCGGTGATGGAAAATTTCCGCAAATGGCTTTTCGGAAATGAATTTACGCCGACGGGCAGGACGTTCGACGTCGGCAGGGCGTGTTATAAAGCAATCGACCGTTCACGTAAAGGGAGCGATGCAGAGGCATGCGGATGCCACGGAGAATACGAAAACGGGAACGGTTCTCTCATGCGTATCTATCCGTTCTCCCTCTATCTTGATTGTTCCGATTTCTCTTTAGACGAAAAGATCGCCTATATCCACCGCGCGTCCGCACTCACTCACGCGCACCCGAGAAGCTGTATCGGCTGCGGGATCTATTCTTTCGTCTTATGGGAGCTTCTCGAAAATCCCACGAAGCAGGGAATTAAAGAAGGCTTGAAGAACGCGAAGGCATATTATCAAGGGGAACCCGAGTTGAAATACTATCTTCGTTTTTTCAACGAAGGTTTTGATTTGCTCCCGCGGGACGTAATCAAGAGTAGCGGCTATGTCGTGGATACGTTGGAAGCCGCGGTCTGGTGCGTTCTGACGACGGATAACTACCGTGATTGCGTCTTGAAAGCGGTCAACTTGGGGCTGGATACCGACTCGGTCGGCGCGGTCGCGGGTAGCCTCGCTGGACTTTTATATGGCTATGACGGAATTCCCGAGGATTGGCGGAATTCTATCTGCAGAAAAGAATATCTCGAAAAAACGAGCAGAGAGTTTTACGCAAAGCTTTTATCATGACAGTTTGTGTTCCATTGTAACAAGTTCACCAAAAAAAAGCCCACCCTGTGCGGTGGGTATTTTTTATTTTGCCGATGGGTGCTTTTCTTTTCAAAGTTATCTGCATGGATTGATTTTTGGGGAAGGGGGTGGTATAATCAAAATGCGCGGCATAGAAGCGGGCGGCGTGTGGAAAACTACTTTCGGAGGGCTTGCATATGTGTACTTCAATATCCTGGACAAAGGGCGACCATTACTTCGGGCGCAATCTCGACTTAGAAGGCTCTTTCGGGGAGGGCGTCACCGTCGTGCCGAGAAATTACCAATGGAAATTCAAAAAAGTTTCGTCGCCGCGCATCGGACGGGCGATGATCGGCATGGCGACCGTGCAGGACGGCTATCCCCTCTTTTATGACGCCGTGAACGAAAACGGGCTATCCATGTCCGGGCTAAACTTTCCGAAAAACGCCGTTTACCGCAGACCGCAGTCCAAAAAATTTAACCTTGCGCCCTACGAATTCATCCCCTATGTCCTCCTCACCTGCAAAAATCTTGCCGAGGCTCGCGAGCTTATAAAGGAGGTCGAACTCATCGACGAACCTTTCGGGAAGGGCCTGCCGCTCACCCCGCTCCACTTCATGATCTCGGATAAAACGGGCAGTATCGTGGCGGAACCGACCGCCGAGGGGCTGAAAATTTACGAAAACCCCGTCGGCGTTCTCACCAACAATCCCCCCTTCCCCATGCAGCTTTCAAAACTCAACGATTACCTCAACCTCACCCCCTATGAGCCGACAAGCAGATTCTCCGAAAATTTGCAATTGACGGCCTACAGCCGCGGCATGGGTGCCCTCGGGCTTCCCGGAGACAGCTCTTCCGCCTCCCGTTTTGCCCGTGCGGTCTTTGCCCGCGCGAACATCGTTTCGGGGGAGAGCGAGGAGGAAAAGGTCGGTGCTTTCTTCCACATGCTCGAAAACGTCGCCATGGTGCGCGGATGCGTCCGTCTCAAGGAAAATTTATACGAGGAAACCGTATATTCGTCCTGCTGCAACACGGACAGAGGCATCTACTATTACACGACTTATAAGGAGGGCGCGATCCATGCCGTAGACCTGCATCGGACGGATTTAGAGGGCACCATGCCCGCGTTCTACCCCATCGCAAACACGCAGACGATAAAATTCGATAACTGAAAAACGGCACCCCGATGGGTGCCGTTTGCATAGAAAAACTCTATAAAATGTCGTGCATGACCGGCTCATAGAAGAGAGACTCGATCTCCTCCTCGCCCGCGAAGGGCAGAAGCCACATGAGTTTGCACACCGTCGCCTCGAGGGTCATACTGCGTGCCTCGAGGACGCGGCCGAGGCCCTTTAGCTTTTGCCCGACCTCATAGGTGTCAAGCGCGCTCCCCTCCCGTTCGACCTGCGTCGTGAACACCACCGTCTTTCCCATGCCGAGGAAGCATTCGAGACGCTCCATCCAATCGCCGTAGGCGGGCAGGCCCCCCATGCCGAAGGACTCGACGACGAGCGCGCTGCAGTGGGTGTCGAGATAGTCGAAGATGTCCGCCTTCAGCCCGGGGATGAGTTTGAGAACGAACACGTCCTCGGCGAGCGAACGGTAAAATCGAGGGCCGTCCGAGGACCGCCCTTCGCGGATATAGTAGAAAGGCTTTCCGTCCTTGACGATCCCGATCTCCGGGAAATCGATGCTCGTGAAAGCGTTGAAACTGCGGGTGCGCGTCTTTTTTGCGCGGGTGCCCAGAATGATCTTCCCGTCAAAGACAATGTGGATGCCATGCGCCCCGCCGTCCGCACAGTAGGCGAAGGCGTCGATGAGGTTCCGCCTCGCATCCGAATCGCGAAGGTAGACGGACTTTTGCGACCCCGTGAAGACGATGGGCTTCACACTGCTCTGAATGAGGTAGGAGAGCGCGGCGGCCGTGTATGCCATCGTGTCAGTCCCGTGCGTCACGACGAAGCCGTCGAACTCCTTGTATCGCTCCTCGACGATGTGCGCGATCTCCAGCCAGTGCGATGGAGTCATGTTCGTGCTGTCGAGGTTGAAGGGAGCGACCGTCTCCACGCGGGCGATCGAGGCGATCTCGGGCACGAAGGAGAGAAGCTCTTCGGGCGAAAAGGAGGGCGCAAGCCCGCCTCCCGTCGGCTTGGATGCGATCGTGCCGCCCGTTGCGATGAGTAAGATCCTTTTCATGATACGTCCATTATATCCCCTTTCGGAAAAGTTTGCAAGTGTTTTGCGAAAATCGCAAAATACGCCCCCTTTCTCATTATTTCGACAAATATCGAAATAAACTGTTTTTTGTGAAATTATCGGAAGTTTTTACGTTTTTTCGTGAAAAGTGCTTAATCCCCATCAAGTTGGGATATAATTTCCGAAAAGGACATCGGAGGAAATATGCCCGCAAGTATCACCCATGAACTCGTCGCCGAAGAGGCGGAAGATCTCCTGCCCTCGGCCGCGCGGGAGACCGTCGTCGACGCGTTCGACTATTACATCCTCGGCGCGCAGGGACCGGATCTGTTTTTCTTCTATCGCCCCCTTCGCGGGCGGGAGGAAAATCTCGGAAGGCATCTGCACAGGCGGCAGGTGTACGACTTTTTCACCGCGCTCGCCATGGCACTCTCCGGCTTTACCGGAGAGGCCTTCAAGAAGTGTCTCGCCTATGCCCTCGGCTACTGCACGCATCTCGCCGCCGACGTCGTCTTTCACCCGTTTATCTACCGCTATCTCCAAGAAAACGAGGAGGGCAAGCATGCCCACCAGCGCATCGAGAACGATTGGGACGTGTATTTTCTGCGGGAGCTGAAGAGCGCGGCCGTCTTGCGCCACGCGTACCCCTTCGACCTCAAAAAGATCGCCGCCGACGGGGTGCTTCTGCCCTACCTTCAGAGTGCGTTCTCACACATCGGGATCGAGATAAAGCCATCCTCCTTTGCACGAATGCTCCGCCTCTTCGGGCGTTATCTCACGCATTTTCATAAAAAAGGCGTACGGCCGCTCCGCGCCTTTGGGCTGGCGGCCTTCTATCCCCGCCGCGTCCCCGACAAGAAATTTTTATGCGGAAAAGAGTTCGCGCGCTACTCCGACGGGCAGGGCGGCAGTGCGGACGCCCTCTTCCTCAAGGCGGCCGAGGAGAGCATTGCTTGCATGGAGGCTTTCCTCGAGTGCTTCAATGCGGGCGTGCCCCTTCCGAAGTCCCTCTTTTCGCGAAGTCTTTTGAGTGGGGAGGAGTTGCCCTCCTGATTTATATGCGCCGCGCCCGCCTGCGATCTTGCAGGCGGGCGCGGCGATTTTTATGTATTTATCGCTTACTGTAGATACAGCCGCAATAATTCTGGCGGTAGAGCCGATGTTCGCGCGAGAGTTCGATGGAGCGTGCATAGCCGCCCCGCTTTTTGAAATCGGTGGGAAGGTAGCGAACGCCCAGCTCCCTTTCGAGAGCAAAGCCGATCTCGTTGATCTTGTCGGCATCCTTGAACGGGGAGACGGTGAGCGTGGTCGCAAAGAAGTCGTACCCCCGTGCCTTGGCCTCCTCCGCCGTGCGGCGAAGGCGAAGCTCGAAGCAGACGGGACAGCGCGCCCCGCCCTCCTTTTCCCCCTCATAGCCGCGGACGGCCTCGTCGAAGAGTTCGGAGCTGTAGTCGCAGTCGAGGAAGTCGGCATAGCCCGTCTCGGCGAGGAAGCGCGTTTCCTCCGCCTTGCGCTTTTCGTACTCTTCCTTCGAGTCGATGTTGGGGTTGAAATAAAATACGGTCACGCGGAATGCGGGGGCGAGCCGTTCGAGGCAATAGGAGGAACAGGGTGCGCAGCAGCTGTGAAGGAGCAGCCGCTTCCCCTTCTCTCTTTCCATCATCTCGAGCATCTTTTTGTCGAAGTTTTGCCTGTTCATGTTCTCCCACGCACCATATCCAAAAAGTATTCGTGTACGCGCAGATCCGAGACGAGTTCGGGGTGAAAGGAGGTCGCGAGCATGTTCCTCTCCCGCGCGGCGACAATGTGGCCGTCCACCGTCGCAAGGGTGGCCGCTTCCCCCTCGACACGCTCGATATAGGGCGCGCGGATAAACACCATCGGAAAGTCCTTGATGGCACCCATGTCCGAGGTCACGCAGAAGGAGCCGAGCTGTCTTCCATACGCATTTCGACGTACGATCACGGACATGGTACCGAGATAAACGCTCTCATCGTTGGAAATGTGCTTCGCGAGAAGGATAAGCCCCGCACAAGTGCCGAACACGGGCATGCCCCCCTCGATCTCGCCGCGAAGGACCTGCGTGAGCGACTGCTCCGAAAGAAGCCGTCCCTGCACCGTCGATTCGCCGCCGGGCAGGATGAGGCCGTCGAGACCGGAAAGATCGGAGCGGGTGCGAACTTGTCTGCACTCCATTCCGAGCCGTTCGACGGCGCGTTGATGTTCTATGAATGCGCCCTGAAGTGCCAAAACTCCTATTCTCATTTCCCGCGTTCCGCCATCAAAATACGGATCTCCTGCTCGTTGATCCCGACCATCGCCTCGCCGAGATCTTCGGAAAGCTCAGCGAGATATTTCGCATCAGAGAAGTGTGTGACAGCGCGCACAATGGCACGGGCGCGCTTTGCAGGGTCGCCGGATTTGAAGATCCCGCTGCCGACGAACACACCTTCGGCACCGAGCATCATCATGAGCGCGGCATCCGCAGGGGTCGCAACGCCGCCTGCCGCAAAATTGACGACGGGAAGTTTTCCGCTCTCATGAACGGACCTTAAGAGTTCGACGGGCACCGTGAGCCGCTTCGCCTCTTCGAAGAGTTCGTCCTCGCGCATCGAGGTGACGCGCGCGATCTCGGAATTCATGGCGCGCATGTGGCGGACCGCCTGCACGACATCTCCCGTCCCGGGTTCCCCCTTTGTGCGGATCATCGCAGCTCCCTCCGCAATGCGGCGGAGGGCCTCCCCGAGATCCCGCGCCCCGCACACGAAGGGGACGGAAAAGCTCGTCTTGTCGATATGATACTTATCGTCGGCGGGGGAAAGGACCTCGCTCTCGTCGATAAAGTCGATGTCGATCGCCTCGAGGATCCGCGCCTCGGCAATGTGCCCGATGCGGCACTTTGCCATGACGGGAATGGAGACCGCCTCCTGAATGCCCTTGATCATCTTGGGGTCGGACATGCGGGCGACCCCGCCCGCCGCGCGGATGTCTGCGGGGATGCGTTCGAGGGCCATCACGGCGCATGCGCCCGCCTCCTCGGCGATCCTCGCCTGCTCGGGCGTGGTCACGTCCATGATGACGCCGCCCTTCAACATCTGTGCAAGATTTTTGTTGAGTTCATAGCGTTCGTTTTGCATAGTATGCCTCGCGGCTTTATTTCGATAAATGTCGAAATAAAGCGAAAATTATCGATTTTTTGCAAAAAAATGTAAAATTCCGATAAAAATCTATCGGGAATTTCCATGCGGGGGAGAGATCATTCCCCGTCCTCTTCTTCGTCCTCGTCCCAGATGCGGTTGAACTCATCGAAGAGTTTGTCAAGAAGTTCGTCGTCCTCGATGATCTCAAGATGCTCGTTTTCCTCATCGCCCACGATCTTAAAGATAACGACGTCCTCGCCTTCATCCTCATCGTCCTCGCCCTCCTCTTCGGCGGGCAGGGCGGGGGTCATGGCGCAGTACCATTCGCCCTCATACTCGAAGGTCATGAGATGTTCGTAGCGATATTTTTCTCCGCTGTCATCGATGAGTTCGACGATGTTGTCCTCTTCCTCGTAGCCGGTCTGTTCCTCTTTCATGTTCTCACTCCTTATGTTCAAAAGATAATTTTCCAGAATGTAGGCCGCCGCATGCGAATCGATGCGCTTCTTCTTTTTGTCCTGCTTCGCCGAGACGCCGAGGGCGATGAGGTCGGACCGCGCGGCACAGGTCGTGTAGCGTTCGTCCTCGAGCTTGACGGGAAGAGCGGTCGCCTTCCCGAGGGCCTCGGCAAAGCGGCGGGCCTTCCCCGATTGCACGCTCTCGGAGCCGTCCTCCGAAAGGGGAAGGCCGCAGACGATGCACTCTGCTCCCTGCCTTAAAGCGATCTTCGCGCAGGCTTCGACGTCCTCGGAAAAATTCCCCGTGCGGAAATAGGTATCCGAGGGGATGGCAAAGCTCTGCCCAGGGTCGGAGACGGCGACGCCGATCCTCCTGTCCCCGATGTCGAATGCAATGACGGTGCCCATACAATGAGTATAGCACAATGCCTCCGAAAAGGCAAGTAAAAACGCAAAAGGCGGCGCACGGCTATCCCGTACACCGCCCCGCCTCTTTCTTTATTTCTTCTTGGGCGTCTTTTTCTCTTCGCTGCCTTCGCCGCCTTCCATCATCTTTAGGCGTTCATCCATCATCTCATTGACCTTGTCCATGAGTTCCGCCTGACTCTTCTTGACGAGGGAACGCGCCTTGTAGCTGTTGGCAACGAGGAGCGCGCCGCCCACCATGCCGATCGCGACACCGAGGCAAAATAACTTTTCCATACCGTCCTCCTATCCGCAGTTTGTGAAAAAACATAGGGGGTATTCGCGGACATGGTATGGGGATTTTTGGTCTGACTGCCTTTTTTCTCTACATTTCCCCCTTGAGGCGGTCGATTTCGGCGCGAAGCCGCTCATTTTCCCGCTTGAGGTCCGCCGCAATGCGGGCGTAGAGGGCGTCGATCTCCCGCTCGAGACGCTTTTGCAGAAAGACGGTCTCGGGCATGCCTGCCTCGCGCACCGCCTTCTCCACTTTTTCGGGCTGTTTCTTGAGAAGGTTGCGATACTTGTTCTGCATGCGCAGCATGCGCTTCTCATCGCCGCCCGAGGCCTCCATGATGGACTTCCGCACGGAGTACCCCTTGCTCCACCCTTCGAGGACCTTTTCGAGAAGCTCTTCCGTCTCCTCATCGGTAAACGGCCTGATGGCACCCGCCGAGAGGTTCTTCCCCTCGAGGATCTTCTTCACGCGGGAATCGTCCTGTTTCTTGAGGAAGGCATAGTAGTAGTTGCGCACGCTCCCCTTCGCGCGGCTGTGTTCCTTCCCGTACGTCTCAAAGAGGTAGGAGAGCGTCTTGCCCGCATTCTTCCCGGTGTAGATATACTCGATGAGGCCGGTGGCCTCCTCTTCCGTGTAGCCGTTGATCTTATTCATAACACACCTCGGGGAAATTGTTGACATAATTTTGTCGCATTATACATTTCATATAGAGATGCGCGTTTATTTTTTATCCGAACGTCCCGCCCTCCTCTTTGTGAACGGGCTGCTGCTCGGCAGTGTGGACGGCTTCGAACGCACCGCCGAGCTTGACCCCAAGAACGGGTGCTTTCTCGAATGCAAGCCGTTGGGCGGCTTCCTCCCCGCGCGCTTCCGCTTTGACGAGAGCTTTCTCATCGATCCCCCGCCGCAGGTCGAGCTATACTTTCTCCGCGGCGGCGTTTCGATCCTCTGCAAGGAATATCTGCGCGAGGACGGGGCGATGCATGTCCTCTTGCAAAAGAGGCTCGCGGGGACGCGCTTCACCCTCTTCGTACAGGGAAGGGTGCAGCTTTCCATGGAGAACGAGACGGGCTTCCACCTTGTGGACCTTCCCGACGCCTTCGAAAGGGCGGACATCTTCGAGGCGGGAGAGCATTTTACGATCGAGGGAGAGGACACGTTCTGCATCCTCTCGCGTGCGGGTGAGGTCCTCTTGAAGGAGCGCGGACGCGTCATAGAGCGCGGGAGGACGGTCGTGGCGGAGACGCCCATATCCGACAGCCTCGGACACATCGCAGTGTGCGGCTGGGAGGGAGGAGAGCGAGTCTCCCTGTCCCTTCGTGCAAGGCGGGAGCCGACGGAAGCGACCTTTGCCCTCGCCCTCTTCGAGAGCGTCCTCGCGGGAGCGGATCCCGCGCCATTTCTTGCGGACGCCCTCCGGGAAAAGGCGGACGCGCTCAAGGAATTCCTCGGCCCCTTCCTCTTCGTCCTCCCCTGCGAGGACCCCGCCGAGGTGGGTCTGGGGTATCAAAGGCGGGAGCGCGTCTTTGACATCCGCTACTTCCGCGTCGAGTTCGAAGGCGGCAAGATCGCAAATATCCTCGAAAGTTAGCATAAAAAAACGCCGCGGCCCTGCCGCGGCGGATCTTTGTTTTATCAATATTTGGTGACTTTGACGGAACGGAGATAGATCGGCTCCTTGGGGGTGTGGAAGGTCGCCTCGATCTTGCTGTTCCTGAGGTCGATGAACGGCTCGTTACGGTTGAGCTTCATCGTGATGTCCTCCGTGAAAGATCTGTCCTCCTCGTTCCCCTCATCCTTGAGGCCCTCCTCGTATTCTTCGATGGCGGCAAGAAGCCCTTCTTCCAGGACGGAGTAGTCCTCGATCATGCCGAATACACAATAGGAGCTGTGCCCCGTGGGCATGCCCACGGAGAGCTGGGTGTAGAAGAGGGAGGTCGCACTGTTGGGGGAATAGTTCATATACTGCAGAGGCTCGCCGCTGTTATTCTTGCCCTTATCCGCACGTTGGATGGTGACCTGCTTCGAGAATTCGCCCTTATCCGAATAATACATCACGAGGGCACCCTGCGTGTGGCCGTACTCGGTGCCGCCCTCAACTTCGAACTTGGGGGAGAACTCACCGTAGACGGTATAAAGCCCCTCGCCCTTTTCGGGCTTTTCGGCTTTGCCCGCAGCATCCCAGACGGACTGCGTGAACGCCTTGCCGACCCTCTTTTCAAGCTCCTTTACGGCGGTGAAATAGTCCACCTCCTCAAGATCTCTGTTCTCGTCCAAAGTATAGCCGCCCGTCATGAGGACATCGTCCGAGAAGTCGTGAACGACAAAGCCCTGCTCGTCGTAGTAGCCCGCATCGGCAAGCTCGAGGAAATGTTTGACGGTCTGCGGTGCGTCGTGGCGGGAGAGGACATAGGTCACCTCGTACTGCTTCCCTAAAAATTCATAGGTGATCTCCACCTCGGGATGGTCGCTCGTGCATGCAGAGAGCATGCCCGCGGTCCCCGCCGTGATGACGCCTGCAACCGCGACGACCGCGATGCGGCGAAAGATCTTCTTGCTCATAATACGCCTCCTGTGAAGCCGAATGATTCAAATATCATTTTACCTGTATTTTGCCTTTCCGTCAAGCGGTTTTGATGATTTCGGCGTGAAATTTACGGAAAGGGCCGCAGCGGATGGCTGCGGCCCCTTGAAAGTTCTTCTCTTATTTGAGTTCTGCAACAGCCCCAGCTTCCTTGAGCTTGGCAAGAGCGGCCTCTGCATCTGCCTTGGGAACGGCTTCCTTCAAGACGCCCAAAGACTCCACTGCCTTCTTCGCATCGGCAAGGCCAAGGCCCGTGAATTCGCGGACAGCCTTGATGACGGCGATCTTGTTGGCACCGAAATCCTTGAGGACGATGTCGAATTCCGTCTTTTCCTCTTCCTGGGGAGCAGCCTCTGCGGGAGCAGCACCGCCGCCGACGGCGACCGCCGCCGCTGCGGACACACCGAACTCCTCTTCGAGTGCCTTCACAAAGTCATTGAGCTCGACGACCGTCATGCCCTTCACTTCTTCGATAAACTTCTGAACATCCATTTTTTGATCCTCCGATAATTTTTAAGATTTTTGGTCTGCGATTGCCTTGAGAACAAACGCAAGATTTGCGATGGGCGACTGCAGGCAGCCGAGCATCTTTGCGATGAGCACCTCTCTCGAGGGGATCGCCGCGAGTTTCTTCACACCCTCTGCGTCCACATACGCGCCGCCGACATAGGCGCACTTGGGGACGATCTTGTCTGCGAGTGCAGGGGTCTCCTTGACTGCCTTTGCGATGATCGAGCAGCCGCTCGTCTCGTCGGGGCAGAACACGTAGGCCGTTGCACCGTTGAGGTCGCTGTCGAAATCGTTCACGCCGAGTTCGTCGAATGCCTTGCGCACAAGGGTGTTTTTATACACCTTGTATTCGCAGGAAGCAGCTCTGAACTTATTGCGGAGCATGGTGACCTCGGCGACGGTCAAACGATCGTAGTGCGCGACCACGACTGCCTTGGATGCCGAGATCTTTGTCTTGATCTCTTCGACAACTTCCTTCTTTGC
The DNA here is from genome assembly GCA_947629675.1 of uncultured Clostridia bacterium. Taxonomy (GTDB): domain Bacteria; phylum Bacillota; class Clostridia; order Christensenellales; family Borkfalkiaceae; genus Gallimonas. The sequence goes on along the minus strand of CANREM010000006.1, from coordinate 68,952 downwards.
CTCTAAATTTGCCGACATATTGCCTCCTTTAGGCCTTCCGGCCCGATTTGCTCCGGACGGTTTTCGCCCGAAAATAAAGCTCCGTACGCAGACACATACGGAGCGGTTCTTAAAAATTCATTTTAAGAAGTTCACCTCGACGGGATATTGAGCAAAAGTTGCACCCGTTGTCTGCGGTATATTGATATTGTAGCGCACAGATCGTACGCTTGTCAAGCGTTTTCGCGGGGATTTTCGTCCCTCGATTGAAAACGTGGACTTACGTTTTAGGGGATGCTTCGACTTCGGCTTCGCCTCCGCTACTTCGCCTGCGGCTCGTGCCGCGCTTAGTAGACAATAGTGCGCGCGGGGCAGCATGACGCGGTGACCCAATGCGGTTTATTCCCGTTTTGGTGACCGTTATTGGTTACCGTTAAATCGCATAGCTGCAAGCGAGACAAGGAGTGCGAGGCTTTTCGCAGCCCGCGTACAAGTGGACTTCGTATAAGGGGATTCTCTCGACCCCTGAGGGGTCTCGGAATGACGCGATTGCACGACGAAGTATTTCGTAGCCTATACGCGATTCGCTTATTTAGAGTACGAAGCTTTTACGCCAGGGCCCATCGTCGAAGCAAGCGTTATACTCTTGATATACTGACCCTTGGCTGCGGCGGGCTTCGCCTTGATGATGGCCTCCATGAGGGCGTTGAAGTTCTCGAGGAGCTTTTCCTGTCCGAAACTCTTCTTGCCGATGGGGCAGTGGATGATGGCCGTCTTATCGAGACGGTACTCCACCTTACCTGCCTTGACTTCGGCGACCGCCTTCGCGACGTCCATCGTGACCGTACCCGACTTGGGGTTGGGCATGAGGCCCTTCGGGCCGAGGATACGGCCGATACGGCCGACGACGCCCATCATATCGGGGGTGGTGATCATGACATCGAATCCGAACCAGTTCTCCGTCTGGATCTTCTGGATCATCTCCTCCGCGCCGACGAAATCCGCGCCCGCAGCCTGCGCCGCGTCCGCTCTCTCGCCCTTGGCGACAACGAGGACCCGCTTGGTCTTGCCCGTACCGTTGGGGAGGACAAGCACGCCGCGGACCTGCTGGTCTGCCTGACGGGGATCGACGCCGAGGCGGATATGGATCTCCACCGTCTCGTCGAAGTTGGCCTTCGCCGTCTCCAGGACGTGCGCGATGGCCTCGCTTGCATCATAAGTTTTGGTGCGGTCGTAGGCCTTGAGGCTCTCCGCGTACTTTTTACCGTATTTCATATCGCGTACCTCCTCACTCCTCGACCGTGATGCCCATACTGCGGGCGGTGCCCTTGATCATGCTCATCGCGCTCTCGAGCGTGGAGCAGTTGAGGTCGGGCATCTTCGTCTTTGCGATCTCTTCCACCTGTGCCTTCGTGAGCTTGCCGACCTTCGTCTTGTTGGGGGTGGCGGAAGCTGTCTCGAGGCCGAGTGCCTTCTTGATGAGGACGGGTGCGGGCGGAGTCTTTAAGACGAACGTGAAGGAACGATCCTGATAGATCGTCATCACGACGGGGATGATAAGCCCCTCCTGATGCGCAGTCTTTGCGTTGAACTCCTTGGTAAAGCCGGGGATGTTGATCCCATGGGGGCCGAGCGTCGAACCGACGGGCGGACCGGGGGTGGCTTTGCCGGCGGGAAGCTGCAGTTTGACGACTGCCGTGATCTTCTTTGCCATGCTTTTTCTCCTATATCTGTGGTTTTCGTGACGGCATCAAAAAGTATTTACCGTCTCCCACTCGTCGCCGCGTGCCCTGCGGTTTGCAGCGATGATTTCTATATTGTATCGGAATGCGGTGATGCTTCGACGCGCGCGTACCGCGCGGCTCAGCATGACGAGATTTATTCAGTCTTCCTCGTCGCGGGGGATCTCCACGGCGTCGGGAGCGATCTTGGTCATCTGGATATACTCCACCTCGACGTCCTGCTCGCGGCCGAACATCGTGATGGAGACCTTCGCGCGCTGCGTCTCGTCGTTGACCTCTTTGAGGACGCCGATGAACCCTTCGAGCGGGCCGTTGTCGATGGTGACCCTGTCCCCCGCCTTGAAGTCGGCGTCGACGACATAGTCCTCGAGGCGCATCTTGCGGATCTCATCCTCCTTCATGGGGATGGGACGCCCCTGCGGCCCGACAAAGCCCGTGACCCCTCTCGTGTTCGTCACGAGATACCAGAGCTGGTTGGAATAGATCATCTTGATAAAGACATAGCAAGGGAGGAGCTTGCGCTCCACGACCTTCTTCTTGCCGTTTGCCTTCTCCTCGATGGTCTGCTCGGTGGGGATCTTGACATCGACGATCTGGTCGCTCAGATTGTTGTTTTCGATGAGCCTGAAGAGACTCTCCCGCACCATGGCCTCATAGCCGGAATAAGTGTGCAGGATATACCACTTCGGCTCGGTATCCGGGATCGGTACCATTCCTTATGCCCCCGCTTTGGTGAGGAGCTTCAAAAGCTCCGTGAAGCCCACGTTCACGCCCGTGACGATCACCGTGAATGCAAGCACGATGACAAGCACGACGCCCGTTGCCTTGAGTGCCTTGGGAACGGTAGGCCACGTGACGCGCTTCAGCTCGGAGAAGGTCTCCTTGAGCCTTCTGCCCATGCGGACGAAAATGTTCGGCTTCTTGTTCTTGTCGGCCTTCTTTTCAGCCTTCGAAGGCTTGGGCGCGGGTGCGCCCTTCTTCTCGGCTCCCTTTTCGATGTCGTTGGACTTTGCCATTTTTCTTTCTCCGTTGCGCTGCGCGCTTACTTGGATTCCTTGTGAACGGTGTGCTTCTTGCAGGTAGGGCAATACTTCTTAAGCTCAAGACGGTCGGGGTCGTTGCGCTTGTTCTTGAAGCTATCGTAGTTCCTGTTCTTGCATTCCGTACACTCAAACGTAATCTTCTGCCGCGTGGATTTGACAGCCATGGTGTGAAAACTCCATACAAAAAAATTACACCCCTCAGGTGCGTATTTTGAGTTTAACACACTGCGGGGAGGCTTGTCAATCGATTTTCGGGCAATTTACAAAAGTTTTTTACAAAAATATAGAAAGAGTCATTCCGAGCGTAGTCGAGGGATCGCCTTTTATTCGGACTTCGTACTTCGGGATCCTTCGGGGATAAGCCGCCGTGGACTGCGTAATGTCTTGGTCGGCTCAGGATGACGCGGTGACCACCCCTTCCGTCACGGCGAGGCCGTGCCACCCACCCCTCAAGGGGTGGACAAGGGAGCCTGTTCCCCCGACATTGGTTACCGTTAAATCGCATAGCTGCAAGCGAGACAAGGAGAAGGAGCTTTTTCCGCAGGGAGCGTACTCATGCGTACGTGACCAAGGAAAAATGCTCCTTCGACGCAGTATCGCGTAGCAGATATGCGATTCGCCTATAAGGAAAGATATTGAGCAAGTGCGGGAAGTTCGGTATCCGTCTGATAACCGATATACGCCCGCAACAGCCGCAGGGCGCGAAGATACCCGTCCTCCTCCGCCTGCGGGGCAACATCCCTTTCGCCTTCTTCGGCGAGGGAGATCGCCTCGCGGATGGCGTGGTATGTACTCTCGCTCGCGGGCACGCCCACCGCGCACGCGGCACAATTGAAAGAACCCGTGCGAAGGTCGAAAAATCTTCTGCCCGCAATTTTTTTCCCGCAGACGGGGCAGTCCCCCGCCGAGAGCGGATAGCCCGCCAGCATGACCGCTTCCACCAAAAATTTCACGAGGTAAAAATTCGGCGCGTCGAGGTGCTGTTCGATGCCCTCGAGGGCGGTGACGGCACAGACAAGAAGGGGGCCGGCCGCCATGTTCTCCATGGAGAAGCGGTCGCACACCTCCGTGACGCACGCGGCGGCATAGTAGGAGGAAACGTTCGTCCTCAGATCGTAGAACCCGTCGTGGAGGGAGGCCTGCGTGACGGTATTGCGGCCGTTCTTTTCCGCAAAGACATACTCCGCAAAACAAAAAGGCTGGGACGCAAACCGGAGTTTCGCGCCCGCCTTCCGCACCCCCTTCATCGCCGCGCTCACCTTGCCGCGCTCGGCGGTGAGGAGGGTGACCATCCTGTCGCTTTCGCCATAGTCCGCCGCCCGCAGGAGCAGGGCGTCCATCTTGAGGTCCATACCTTCCCTTTATTTCTTCATCATTTCAGGCGTTTGTAGAGCATGTAATAGCTGAAATTCCCCGTCTTTTCGAAGAGGTCCCACGCGATGTCTCTCGCGCTCTTTCCGCCGCGTTCTTCCTTCATATCCGCAGTATGCGGAAGTTTTTCCCCTTTATTCCTCGCGGTAGCCGAATTCCTTCATGAGCCTTCCCTCATCCCGCCAGCCCTCGCGCACCTTGACATAGACGGTGAGAAAGACCTTCGCATCGAGAAATTTCTCCATATCCTTGCGGGCAAAGGAGGCCGTCTCCTTGAGGGCCGCGCCCTGCTTGCCGATGAGGATGGCCTTGTGGCTCTTCTTCTCGCAGACGATGTCGAGGTTTATCTCATATGTCCCGTTCTCGTGCCGCTCGAAGGTGTTGACGACGACCGCCACGCCGTGCGGGATCTCCTTGCTGTACTTCAGAAGGATCTTCTCGCGCATGAGTTCCGCGACCATGAACTTCTCGCTGCGGTCGGAGACGATGTCGTCGGGGTAAAGCGGGCCGCCCTCGGGGAGCATGTCCGCGATGGCCTGTTCGAGCTGTTTGAGCCGCATGCCCTTCCTTGCGGACACGGGGTAGACGTCCGCCGTCATCCCCGCATCGAAGAGCTTCTTCGCGTCCTCGGGGACGCGTTCGCGCGGCATGATGTCTATCTTCGTATAGGCGACGATCATGGGGATGCCCAGCCCCATGTACTTTTTCATGAGGGCGACATCCTCATCCTTGACTCCCGCATGCCCGTCATGGACGAAGAGGATGGCGTCAACGTCCTTTGCGGTCGTCTCCGTCGTCTTCATCATAAGCCCCGTGAGGGCGTTGCGCTGGCGGTAGATGCCGGGCGTATCCGCAAAGACGATCTGATGGTCCTCTCGCGTGAGGATGCCGAGGATGCGGTCCCGCGTCGTCTGCGGCTTGGGGGAGACGATGGCGACCTTCTCCCCGACGAGGACGTTGATGAGCGTGGATTTTCCCGCATTTGCCCTGCCGATGACGGCGACCGTTCCGCTTCTCATTCTTCCCTCCCGAGGTGGAGTTTTTGCATGATCTCCTCCTCTTTTTGACGCATCACGCGCCTGTCGCTCTCCTCGATGTGGTCATAGCCGAGGCAGTGCAAAAACCCGTGGACGATGAGGTAGCAGACCTCCCTCTCATAGGAATGTCCGTATTCTGCAGCCTGCTCCGCCGCCCGCTTTTCGCAGAGGACGACGCTGCCCAAATACATGCGGGCGGGAAACGACTCCCCATCCGCCTCGTAGGAAGGCTCAATGCAATCCGCATGCTCCTTTGCGAGGACGCGCTCCCCCGCCTTGAGATCGGAGGCGGGAAAGCTCAGAACGTCGGTGACCGCATCCACGCCGCGCTCACGCGCATTGAGGGTGCGGATCTCCTCTTCGGAGACGAACACAAGCTCCAACGTGAGGGGCATGTCCGCATCCACCGCCCCGGAGAGAACTTTCTCGAGCGTCTCCTTTCCCGCAAAATCTTCGCTGTCGAGCAAGAGGTCAGGCATCCGTATCCTCCCGTTCCGTCTTGACGGCCTGTTTGTCGCGGTTGAAGCGGATGTCTGGATACTCCACCCTGTGATGATGTACGCCAGAGAGTGCCTCGACGAGAGTCATCTTGATGGTGGAAAGTTCTTTGATCGTGATGTCGCACTCGTCGAACTGCTTGAGGTCCATGCGCTCCTCGATGATGGAGCGGCAGAGCTTTTCCACATTCTCGGGGGAACGGTCCGCACTCGCCCGTGCCGCCGCCTCCGCCGCGTCCGCGATCATGACGATCGCCGCGATCTTGGTCTGCGGGATCGGCCCGAGATAGCTGAAATCTTTGATGTCGGCGTCGCCCGAATAGCGCACCGCCTTGTCGTAGAAGAATTTAATGGGCAACGTTCCGTGGTGTTCGCGGGCGACGTCCGCGATCTCCTTGGGAAGGTGGTTCTGCACCAATAGGTCGTACCCGTCGCGGGTGTGCGAACGGATGATGTCCGCCGAGAGTTCGGGGGTGAGTTCGTTGTGAACATTGTAGTCCGCAGTCTGATTCTCGGTGAAGCAGTCGGGCTGTTTCAATTTCCCCACGTCGTGATAGTATGCCGCCGCACGGGCAAGCTCGGCATTTTCGCCGATGGCCACCGCACAGCTCTCGGCGAGCTGGGCGACGATGAGACAGTGGTTGAAGGTGCCGGGGGCCTCCTTCTTGAGGCGGACGAGGAGGGGCGCGTTCGTACTCGTCAGCTCGCGCAAACGGAAGGAGGTGAGCCTGTTGAATACCGCCTCGAAGAGAGGCATGAAGGCGATCGCCCCCACCGAGGAGATGATGCACCCCAAGATCTGATAGCCGACGGAGGAGACGTAGTCGATCCAGTCGTACTGCTTATTCGGGATCTGGAAGAAGAAGATGATGAGGACGGTCGGGACAGCCAGAAGGAATCCCGTGAGAAGAAGCCCGAAGCGGTTCTTCACCTTATTCGCAACAAACACGGCGAAAGTGCCCGAGACGAAGCCGAGCAACATGGTCGTGTAGACGCGGTCCGCACCCAGCGTGGGATCCCCCGAGATCATCGTGGGATCGTTGCCGAAGAGATCGACGGAGAACATCAGAAAGACGAACAGGAAGTTGAGGAAGAGTGCCTGACGCCTGTTCTTCAAAAAGAGCCACAAGAGGGCGAACATCGCATACGGACGGGCATAGATGGAGACGAACCGCCCGAAGATATAGCAGATGATCGCCGAAAAGATGATGGCGGAGAAAAATAGGACGACGTTGGAGAGCTTATAGAGAAATTCCCTGTCCTCGAAATAGAAATAGAAATACCCGATGCCGAAGATGAAGAAGGCGGAGACGACGATGGAGAATACATCCGAGAAGTTGTTCTTGAAGAACATCTTCCACCCCGTCGGCTCGTTGATGATGAACATCAGAAAGACGACGAGAAGCACGAGTGCGTAGCATGCGAGGAACACGAAGGCACTCGCGAGGAGCCTTCGCTTGTCCCGCTTGTTCCGCTTGCCGAGTTCGGTCACCTGTTTCATGATCTTTCCTCCTTCTTTCGTTTGCCCTCCTCCCGCTCATACGCCTTGACGATGCGGGAGACGAGGGGATGGCGCACCACGTCGCGCTCAGAGAGTTTGCAGACGGCGATATCCTCGATGCCGTCCAGAATTTTGACGGCGTGCAGAAGGCCGCTCTTCTTGCCGTCGGGAAGGTCCGTCTGCGTCAGATCGCCCGTGACGACCATCTTGCTCCCCTCCCCGAGACGGGTGAGGAACATCTTCATCTGCTCGCGGGTGGCATTCTGCGCCTCGTCCAAAATGACAAATGCGTCGGAGAGCGTCCTTCCGCGCATGTAGGCGAGGGGCGCGACCTCGATCGTCCCCTTCTCCATGAGCTTTGCATACGTCTCGGGGCCGAACAGCTCCTGCAGGGCGTCATAGAGAGGGCGGAGATAGGGATCCACTTTGGTCTGAAGGTCCCCCGGGAGGAAGCCGAGCTTTTCGCCTGCCTCCACTGCGGGACGGGTCAGAATGATGCGCTCCACCTCTTTTGCCTTATAGGCGGCGACGGCGAGGGAGACGGCGAGATAGGTCTTGCCCGTCCCCGCGGGGCCGACGCCGAAGGTGATGGTGTTCTTTTTGACCGCCTCGACGTACTTCTTCTGTCCCACCGTCTTGCACTTGACGGGCTTGCCCTTCGCGGTGATGGCGACGACGCCCTTCATGACGTCCTCGATCTCTTGGGAATTTCCCTCACGCGCTAAACTGATACAGTACAAAATGCGGGAAAGGTCGATCTCCTCGCCCGCTGCGATGACCTTGAGAAGGCTCTCCGCGACGGCCGCGGCGATGCCTTCCTCCTCCCCTTCGAAGCGGACCGTCGTGCCGTCCACATGTGCCGTGACGCCGAGTTCTCGCGTGAGGATGTTGATGTTTTCGTCAAATGTGCCGAGTACCTTCTGGAGCTTGTCCAGCGTACCCATGTCCACGGATGCCATGCGGCACCTCCTAATCGAGGCCGATCGATGCGGTGGAAAACGCCGTTCCCGTGATGCGACAGCCCCGCTCTGTTTTTCCGATCTGAAGATCTTTTATCTCGCCGAAGTCGAGAAAGAATTGTGCGACCGCCTCCGCCTCGGGGAGCGCGTATTCCCGCTCCACTCTGTAGCGCACGGTGACGCGCGCGATGACGGCGGCCTTCTTTCCCCCTTCGAGGGGAGAATTCGCTACGACGACCTCCCCCATCCTCACGGCGTCTCCCTCTGCAAAGAGCGGCGTGCCGCGCACGACGACGAGTTCCTCGATCCGCCCGCTCGCGGGGGCAAGAAGGGGGAGCATGTCGAGGGTTTTCGCCTCCTCCCCCACTTCGACGCCGACGGTGAGGACGCCGCCCTCCAGGCGGAAGGAGCAGAACTCCACGCGGTCGAGGGCAAGCACTTTCGCGGTGAGCGGGCCTGTATCCTCGGGGAAGGCGGAGAGGATATGCACCCCCTCGCCCTTTAAGATCTCCATGATCTCGCGCTCGTAGTATGCGCCGCTGCCCGAAATTTTCACCTTGAGGACGCGGCTCTCCAAAAAGAGGAAAACACCCGAAAAGAGGATGGTGCCGAGGATAAGCCCCGCCGCCCTCTTTGCCCATTCGAGGAGGCGCGCCCCGCCGCGACGGGAGAGATTTTTTACATTATAACACGAACCGCGTAAAATTGCAAAGGCTTTTTTGCGGTCTTTGCTCGCAATGCGTACGCGGACGGAAGTTTTCCCCATACTCTTCGCCATGAGGACGGGAATGCCCGCGCGGGAGAGCTTTTCGACGGCATGGTGGGCGGAGAGGCTCTCCACCGTAAATTCTACCGAAGAGAGCATGCTTATTCCTCCCGCGTGACGCTTCGGATGTCCCCGAGAACGGCGGCATCCCCCGCATAATATTTGCCGAGGGAGAGACCGCTCCCCTCGATGCGCACGCCCCCGCGCTTTCCGAGAAAGACGATGCGCTCCGCGGAAAATTCCTTGACGCGCTTCACGTTCTGAAAATATCCCCCGCGGCCGTCCACGACGGTGTATTGCACCCGGAGGGTCTCCCCCTCCCCGCCGAGCAGTTTGAAAATTTCCTCTTTGAGCCTCATTTGTCTATGTATATGAGACTTTCGCGAAATTTAGGAGTGATCGGGGATTGGGGGACGGCGTCATTCTGAGTTGCTCATGTCATACCGAACCCGCATAGCGGATGAGCGTATCCCCTGATACGTAAGTCCGCGTTTTCATTCAGGGGATTCTCTCGGCCCATAAAGGGCCTCGGAATGACAGTGTAAGACAAGCCGTGGCAACTGTCATACCGAACCCGCATAGCGGGTGAGTGTATCCCCTGATACGAAGTCTGTGTTTTCATTCAGGGGATTCTCTCGGCCCATAAAGGGCCTCGGAATGACAGTGTAAGACAAGCCGTGGCAACTGTCATACCGAACCCGCATAGCGGGTGAGTGTATCCCCTGGTACGAAGTCTGTGTTTTCATTCAGGGGATTCTCTCGGCCCATAAAGGGCCTCGGAATGACGCGGTAGCCCATCGGCTAATGATGACGCGGTAGCCGACGCAGTATTTCGCAGCCTATGCGCGATTCGCCGAAAAAGCAAAAAAAATCGACCCCGAAGGGCCGAAATTTTTTTGCTTTTTTACTTAAGCTCGGCAAAGTACTTGATGGTGCGCACCATCTGCGAAGTATAGCTGTTCTCGTTGTCGTACCAAGCGACGACCTGCACCTGATAAGTGTCGTCGTCGATCTTCGCGACCATCGTCTGGGTGGCGTCGAAGATGGAGCCGTGGGTCTCGCCGATGATATCGGAGGAGACGAGCTGTTCCTCGGTGTAGCCGAAGGAGTCGGACGAAGCGGCCTTCATGGCGGCGTTGATGCTCTCCTTGGTCACGTCCGTGCCCTTGACGACGGCGACGAGGATGGTCGTGGAGCCTGTGGGAACGGGAACACGCTGGGCGGAACCGATGAGCTTGCCGTTGAGGGCGGGGATGACGAGGCCGATGGCTTTCGCCGCGCCCGTGGAATTGGGAACGATGTTGACGGCGGCCGCTCTCGCACGGCGGAGATCGCCCTTTCTATGCGGACCGTCGAGGACCATCTGGTCGCCCGTGAAGGCGTGGACGGTCGTCATGATGCCCGAGACGATGGGATAGGTGTTGTTGAGCGCGTTCGCCATGGGGGCGAGGCAGTTGGTGGTGCAGCTGGCGGCGGAGATGATGGTGTCCGTCGTCTTGAGAGTGCCCTCGTTGACGCCGAATACGATGGTGGGAAGGTCGTTGCCCGCGGGAGCGGAGATGATGACCTTCTTTGCGCCCGCGTCGATGTGGGCCTGCGACTTCGCCTTGGAGGTATAGAACCCCGTGCATTCCAACACGACGTCGACGTCGAGTTCCTTCCAGGGAAGGTTGACGGCGTCCTTTTCCTTATAGATACGGATGGTGGTGCCGTCGACGGTGAGGGTGCCCTCTTCGTCGTTTGCGGAGACCTTGTCCGCAAGGGCGTATCTTCCCTGCGCGCTGTCGTACTTGAGAAGATGTGCAAGCATGGTGGGGCTTGTAAGGTCGTTGATCGCGACGATCTCATATCCCTTCGCTCTGAACATCTGACGGAATGCGAGACGGCCGATCCTGCCGAATCCGTTGATCGCAACTTTTACGTTTGCCATTGGTAGTGTTCCTCCGAAAAAGAATTTTTATCGTCCTCATTATAACACGCTTTTTGGAGGACGTCAACGCTTTTTTTGCCGTTTTTTCCCGCATTTGCCAATTTCGTGAAGGGAAAAACGGAGCGGGACGCCCCGCGCGATGTATGCAAAAATTTTCGGTGCACGGGCCGCTTTTTCTTGCATTTTTTCTTCAAAGGACGTATAATTGAGAAAAACCCTTCGGAGGAATCTTATGCCCCTTGTGACAACGACGGAAATGTTCAAAAAGGCATACGCGGGCGGCTATGCCGTCGGCGCGTTCAACGTCAACAATATGGAGATGATACAGGCCATCGTCGAGGCCGCCTCGGAGTGCCGCTCCCCCGTCATCCTGCAGGTGTCTGCGGGTGCGAGAAAGTACGCCAACCCCGTGTATCTGCGCCACCTCGTCGCCGCCGCCGCCGAGACGACGGACATCCCCATCGCCATGCACCTTGACCACGGTGCGGACTTCGACATCTGTAAGGCCTCCATCGACGACGGATTCACCTCCGTCATGATCGACGCCTCCTCCAAACCTTGGGAGGAAAACATCGCCCTCACGAGAAAGGTCGTCGAGTATGCGCATGCGCACGGCGTAGTCGTCGAGGCGGAACTCGGAAAGCTCGCGGGAATCGAGGATGACGTCAACGTCGCCGCAAACGACGCCATGTTCACCTCTCCCGACGAAGTGGAGGAATTCACCCAAAGGACGGGCATCGACTCCCTCGCCATCGCGATCGGCACCTCGCACGGGGCCTATAAATTCAAACCCGGGCAGGATCCCAAACTTCGCATCGACATTCTGGAAGAGGTGGGCCGCCGCCTTCCCGGCTTCCCCATCGTACTGCATGGCGCGTCCAGCGTTCCGCAGGACCAGGTCGCCATCGTCAATGAATTCGGCGGAAGCATGCCCAACGCCATCGGCATTCCAGAGAGCGAACTTCGCAAGGCTGCCGCGCTCGCCGTCTGCAAGATCAACATCGACAGTGACCTTCGCGTTGCCTTCACGGCCGCGATCAGAAAGCACTTTGCCGAGCATCCCGACCACTTCGACCCGCGCCAGTACCTCACCGACGCCCGCGCGAACATGAAGGCACTCATCAAGCACAAGATCTGCGATGTGTTAGGTTCGGCGAATAAAGCGTAAAAAAATCCGACCCGCCTGGGTCGGTTTTTTTAATGGAAGGAACGAATTATCCTTCCTATATGGTCTTGCTCTTATTCGATTTGAATTTTATCTTCGTAATAAACAGGCGGCGTGACGATCGCGCCAAAATTCGTCATATTAGATAATTGGGCGATCGCGAGCGAAATTTGCGAAAAGACGATACCCATAATGGGAAGCCCTTTCTTAAGATCCGCTATAAACTGTTCTTTTGTGACGGGTTTCTCCGTCATAATTTGCGTGAAAAAAGTAGCACTAAAAGAACAATCCTGTAAAGGATGGAATTTAACCGTTCTGCTGACCTCACAATCGATCTTATCGTCCGTAATCTTTTTTATGACGATCTTTTCTTCTATAGAAATTTCGATAGAATCGTCTATAACAGCGGAATAATTCTTGTGCTCGTATTTGCTTTCGATCAATGAAAATTTAATGTCTTGATATTTATTCATATCTTCCTCCCGAATGATTCAATCCATTAATTTGCTCTGACCACGGCCTTTGACTTGTCGCATGATACATAGAATATGCTATCTGAAGTTGCATCCGTTTTTGTGCAGCACTGCAGAATGCCTCGATTTTTTTATTCAGTTCGTAATCAAATTCGTACTTGCCGAAATAGATATCGATTGCAGTATTGATGCAAGAATTCAAACTTACACCTTCTTCCTCCGCCATCTCTACCAATTTGCGGTGGACAGATTTCGGGACTCTTAAAGCGATCTTCCCGCTATAAGAAGGCTGACGATAACCCTCGGGGCTTTCTACGCCCTCCTCGGCCAAATACTCCAAAAACACCGCTAAATTTTCCCGTGCTTCCTGAATGGCCTCTTCGGGGGTATCCCCCCCTCCCACAACTCCTTCAACTGCGGGGAAAAATGCCGTCCAATATTCCTTTCCTTTGTCGTCGGTTTGCGGGATTACTCTGATCTCATAATTCGTCATCTTCTTCGATCTCCAAAATGATTTTTCTAACTTGATCGATGTACGGCGGCTTCACCGGTTTTGCCATAGGGATGGTCAAAATAAACGCCTTGCGCTTTGACGGATACTTATAGATATAATGATCTCCATTTACATGTTTTAATTCAAATCCATAGCTTTTGAGAAATTTTTTCAGATCATTCGGCATTATGCCCGATTTCGTCGGACGTGCTAAAATATCCTGTTTTGTCTTCTCAAAAGTGCTCACAGATCATGGACCTTCTTTATGGCTTTTATGCTATTTTCTATATGATTATGATATCATATATAATATCATTTCATGTATAGAATAACAAAATCTCGGAACCCTGTCAAGCATTTTTTCAAAGAAATTCCCTTTTTTTGCTTTTAATATATAATAAATGATATTATATCTTTATTATATATTATATATTTTTTGTTATATGCCTTGTCTGCCAAAAATCAACAACGAAGTATCGGCCGCATAAGGAAAGATTGCTTTCCCATTCTTCATTCATTATTTCTTTTTCACGCAAAAAAGGAAGGAGCGAAGTCCTTCCTTTTTTTACATTTGATCGATACAAGCGGGCAGTTTACTCGAAGTATCTCCTTTCATCCCCGTCTTCCGTCCAGCTGCCGCCGTTGCAGATGTCCTTCGTGACGGCGGGGCCGAAGTTCATGATGCTCTGCCCTACGGGCGCGGAATTGCTGCTATTGCCTGTGGAGATCCAAGCCTTGATCTTTTCGGGCCATTGCGCGGTCTGGGAGCGTTGGCTTTCGTTGATGAGAATTCTGACAGGCGGCAGATTGCCGAGATTGTAGGGGCTATCTTTCCCAAGAATATCGTCGAATGCCGTATCGTGGATGGTGACTTTGGCAAGGTCCTTCACCCCTCTGAGGTCAAGCACCATCGTCCCCGACTCGGGATTGACGATATGCATGAACGCCTGTGCGCCGATCTCCTCGATGTCGCGGAGAGTGATCGTGCCCGAGCGCATCTGGTTGCTGTAATAGAATGCACGCGCACCGATCTTCTTAAGAGCCGGCATATTCACATTCTCGATCCAGCTGAAATTGGTCTGGAAGGTCCTGAAGTCATATGTTCCGCTCGTGTAGAACGCCTCGTCGCCGATCTCCGTCACATAGTCGGAATGGAGATCGTGTTCGCCGATGTTGGCCTCGTAGAAGGCGCGGTAGCCGATCTTCTCTACCTGGTTGAGGTCGAGCGAATTCTGGATATACATGTAGGCAAATACGTTGTGAGCGATCTCCTTCACGCCGTCGGGGATCTTGAGATCCTCCACGAAGGAGGGACCCTGATAGCCGTAAAGAATGTTTTCGGAGATGACGAATTCCTCGTTGTTCAGCTCGAACTCAGTCTCGCCCGTGAGATTGAAGAAGTAATCGCGCTCATCCGTCGAGAAGAGGACGAGATCGTCCGTGAGGAACTCATAGAAGCCGTAGTAACTCGCGCCCCAACGGTCGGAATATACGCCGTTGTAAAGTCCGCCGTTCACGGGGTACGCGCCGTAGTACTTGAGCGAGAGCAACGACCAGTCGTCGTTGAGATAGAGGTATTCCTCCGAGGACTTCACAAAGATGTTCCACTGCTCGCCATCGAGACCGATCGTGAAGGTCGTGAAGTCGAATTCCTCGCCCTCATCGGAGGTGAAGTGGCCATGCTGCGTCTTTTCGTCGTATGTGAAGGCACCTTCGATATCCTTCTTCCCCGTCCTCTTGAGGGTGACGCCGCCATGCCCGTCGAAGTAGAGCAGGGTGTCGAGGTGAAGCTCGCTCCTCTCGAAGAGTGCAAGGGTGCCCGTGAGGTCGTCGCGAAGGGTGAGCGAAATGACGTCATCTCTTTCTACGACATCAAAGAGAAAGTGAAGATCTTCGTCAAGCTCATAGATAAACTCGTCATCCGTGAGATACTGTGCCATAAAGATGAGTTGCTTGCCGTCGGTGAGATGGTCGCCCGTGGGGATATAGTCGCTCACCTTGGCGGAGCTGTCGTCAATATTCTCCCTTCCGTAGAGGCCGAGCCAAGTTACGCCCATCTCATCCTGATAGGTGGGAAGCTCGTAGCCGTTGCTCTCGATAAATCCACCCTCTTCGATGACAAAATGCTCGACATCGTAGATCCTCTCAAGGAATACCTTCGTCGTTCCGCCCTCCGAACCGGAGTTGTTGCCGTAGGGCACGCTCGCCACTGCGATATAACGGGTGACGGGGCTGCTGCGGTCAGGCTGGCCGTCCTCATCTTCGTTATACTTCTCGAAGGAAGTGAGCAGATATTCTGTGAAGGTCTGGCTCTCCATCTGTAACGTCCTGCCCGTAGAGACATAGGTGCCCATGTCGATGTCATCTTGATTGTCCGTCACATATGTGAGATCCATATAGTAGATGCCGACATCCTCTCCGCCGTACGAGATCTCCCCGAAGAGGGTGATGGACGCGCCGAAGAAGAGATTATAATAGCCCGCGCTGCCCGCCATGTAGGTATAGTTGCCCGCTTCGGAGGAGGAAGAAATTTCCGTGATCGTATAGGTGGAAACAGACCCGGCACTCTGCGCATCGGCGGTCTCCTCCTTTGTGAAGAGCAGGAGCTTTACATCCCCGCTCGCGGCGGTGATGCGGAGCAAGGTATGGGTCACTTTGGTGGAGGAGGTGTCCTCATCGATGGAGGCCAATACGGCAAATTCGCCCGTGAAGGTCTTTCCGTCTTTGTCCGTATAGGTGGCGGTGCCGTCAAAGCCGATCGACAGCGCGGAACCGTCCGCCGTCTGTGTCTTCTCTACAGAATATTCGGAAATCGCCTCGGAGTCGATGACGACCGCACTGCCCTCCCCGAACATCAGATAACAACCGCTCTCGCCGCCATACAGGGTATAGGTCTCCATGAGGAGATTCTGAAGGTTCGCAGCCGCATGCGGCTCGTCGAGCGTCATCTTATAGAGTTTGCTCTGGGTGTCGTAGGTGATCGTACCCGTCAAGAGCGCGATATCATAGAAGTTCTCCATGTCGGCGGAGACGGTGAGAATGATATCCACCTTGGTCTCGCCCTCATCTGTCGTGGGAAGAGATCCGTTCAGATAGATGTGATCGAAATAGCTGTTCTGATCGGGGAATCTCTTCTTGATAAGCTCCATGATCCGATCGTCTCCGACCAAAGTCTCATAGCGGTATTCGGAATCCGTCTCCGTCTCATGATAATCGCCGCGGACGCGCACGACGGTATCCGCCGTCTTTCCGCTCTCGCGGAAGGTGTACTCGCGGATGTACCAGCTTCCCGTGCCGACTCCCGTGGACTTTTCGATGACGTTGACGGTGTAGCTGCCGTAGGCATAATCCTTTCCGCCGTAGGTGAGGGTGCCCCACTTATCGACCTTGATCGTCTCCGCCGCTGCGCCCGTGATCGCCTCTTCCGTGAAGGGAAGGCTCATCTCGATCTTGCCCTCCTTCGTGTAACGGAAGTCGAAGAGAGGCAGGCCGCTGCCGAGAAGATAGCTGACGAAGGTATAGACGCCATCTTCGCCCTCCTTCTCTTGAATGAGGCCGAAATCAGCACCGACGCTCACTTCCGTCACATTGTCAAAGATATCCGTGAAATAGGTGTAGATGTTGACGGAGCTGCCCTCGTAGATGTAGAAGTATCCTTTGTCGTAGACGGAGACGCCTGTCTCGGTGCCCGTGAACTGTTCATAAACTTTCAGGGGGGAGCCGTCGATCTCCACGATGGACGGTGCCTTATCTGAAGTCGTATAATAGGTGACGCCGTAGCCGCCGCCCACGATCTGGACGAACATGCTCTTATTCGTCGAAAGGGTCAAATATAAATATTCAAAGGACGCGCCGTGCGCGGAGAGCGTCTTGATGGTGTACGTCCCCTTGATGAGCCGATCCTTCGCGCCATCTGTACCGCGCTCCGTGTAGACCGCACCTCCGAACCCGTCCAAATGGAGGGAGGTGACCGCCTCGATCTCGCCCCCTGCGTTGGGTTCGCCAGTGCCGTTATAGAATTCGTCTGCGGTCCCAAAGTCACCGCGGAAACCGTCCTCGAGGCGGAATACGCCGTCGAAGGTCCTGCCGTTTGCCTCGAAGGGCTGTTCGGACTTATAGACGCGGAAGTGAGGATACACCTCTTCCCCGTCGGTATCGTGGAAGATGATGACAAAATCGTCCTCTTCCTTGGCAGCGGCCGTCGCCAACATCATGGCACCTTCATCCTCTTCGTCATGAATGACTTTGCTCTCAAGCCCGTAATAAGTGGTGATCGCGCGCTCGTATTTTCCGTTCTCGAGCAGATAGATCCCCGCGGAGGCAAAGCCGAGGCTGTCATACATGCCGTCGAGCTGGAAGGCCTGCGTCTCGTCGTAGCCCTTCTCGTTGTCGTCCCAAAGGGCGTAGAAGCCGCGCTCGCTCTGTGCGACCACCTCTTCGTCGTCGGAAGTGCGGACGAAACGGTTCTGCTCCCCTTCGGGGAGGGTGCGATCGACAAAGAGGGAGAAGTAGAAGGACTCGTCGCCCCCCTTAATAAAGACATAGTCGCCCGTTGCGGGGTCGACGGCAAAGCTGCCGTTTACGGCGGTCCCCGTCTTCCCTGAAGGGGTCACGGTATAGGTGACGGCATCGAGCGCGCCGAAAGTCAGTTCCTCCTTTTCGACGTTCTTCAAAGGTTCTCCGCCGTAAGTGAAGGTCTTATCCTTGAGGTCGCGGAAGTAGTAGAACTGATCGCCCGAGATCTTGCCCTCGAGAACGTTCGTGCCGTTCAGTCTCTTGAAGATGAATATACTGGTATTCGCATCATAGGTGCCCTCTTGTTCGGCAAAACCCGCACGGTGGAGATAGACATAGCCGGGCTTCACGTTGACAAAGAGATAATCGTTCCCGCCGAAGATGTCCGTCTTGCCCTTCTCCCATACGGCGTAGAGGGTCATGTCTCCTTTCGCGACGACGCCCTCGCCCGCACGGTATTGGGGGACTTCGTCATTACTGTTCTCCGACCAACCGATAAAGCGATAGCCGAGGGAAGAAGTATAGACGGTGTTCCCGTCGGGAGCGGTGAATGTCCTGCCCCTGCCGACGCTGATGCTCGGGATGCTCCCCGAGAAAGCATTGTCCGATTCGGGTGCGTTCAGACGGAAGCTCACGGTGCGGTAGTCCACCTTCTGATAGATCTTGAAGGTGAAGCCGATCTCGAGCGAGGGCGTCGTCGTGACGGAATCGGGTTGCGAAAGGTCGACGGCATACCCCACGTCGAACGGATAGACGTCGACAATGTTGAGCGGCTCCTTCCAAAGGCCCTTGCCCGTGGACTTTACGGCCGCACCGAAGGTCTCGGTCTCCTCGTTGTAGGTGTAGACCTCGATGTTATAATCGGCATTGTATTTCGCCGTGAGGGATAGCCCCTCCTTGGGCATGGTAGTCCCGGATGTGATCGGTGTGTTCCCGTTGTACCAACCCGCGAAGGAGAGACCCGCCGTCGAAACCGCGGGAGTCTTATCCTGCAGATATTGCCAGAGGTCTGTTCCCTTCTTTACGGAATATTCGGTCTTGGAGAGCGTCCCTCCCTTCCCCGCGTCAAGTGTGAGTTTTGCTTTCGAGCCGCATGCCGCGAAGATCCCGAGCGACATGGCCGCCATGCAGAGTGCGGTAGATATGACGATCAGAATGCGGCGAATGCTTTTCTTCATGTTCCGTCTCCTTTTGCGAATATGCGCATAGAAATATTATTATACGAATATTGCGAAAAAATGTGTATATAAATAGTATCATAGCCTTCCCTTTCAAGTCAAGCGAAATTGCCGCCCTTTTCCTGGGAGAATGTACGAAAGCATGAAAATTTTCCCGTTCCCGGAAAATATGCCGATGTAGGGGCGATAAAAAGTATTTTTGCAAAAGAAAAAGCCGCGACAGGGTGCTGTCTCGGCAGTTCTTTCAAAGCAGAAACGAAGGAAGATTAACTTGCTCTCCCGTCTCCCGTGAGGGCGGGGCTTTTTTTGCCTGTTTTTTATTTTTGCTTATTGGTGAAGGCTAAAATGAGTTCGGTATTGCCGAACACGACGAACTTGTCCCCCTCTTCGAAGACATAGTCGCCGTCGAGGGAGTTGATGACCTCCCCCGTCGTCTTTTTCACGGTGAGGATGTTCATGCCGAGTTTCTTCCTCGGGTTGATGTCGATGAGCTTCTTTTTCACCCATTTCTTGGGGCAGGCAAGCTCGAAGATGGAATATTCGCTGTCCAGGTCGATGTAGTTGATGACGTTGGAGGAATTGAGGCGCACGGCGAGTTTTTCCGCAATATCCTTGTCGGGATAGATGACTTCGTCCGCCCCGACGCGGAGGAGAAATTTGCTCTGGATCTCGGTGGAGGCCTTGGAGATGATGCGCTTCGCCCCGAGGTCCTTGAGATTTGCCGTCACCTCCAAAGAGGCCTGGAAGTCATCGCTGATCGCGACGATACAGGCGTCGTACGAGGGCACGTCCATCGACTTCAGGTTCTCGATATTCATGCAGTTCGCGATGAGCGCGTTGGTGTATTTGGGCGCAAGAGAATCGATGGTGTCCTCGCTCTTATCGACGATCGTGACTTCGTCGTCCATGGCGAGCATCTTTTCCCCGAGCGTCCGCCCGAATTTCCCCATCCCGATGAGAAGAAATGATTTCATATAGACTCCTTTGTTGATTCGCAAATTTCTTTTTTCTAGAAACACCCTGCGGGGCAAATTGCGGGCAAAGAAATTTGCGAGGGGTTAAATTTTCCATCTCTATGCCATATCGCCCGCTGAACTTTTATGTTCTCAAAGACATTAAGCGTGCAGTGGCTTAGCAAATTGGGACGCCCACGGCGGAATGCGATTCCGCCTAAGGCAAGTGTTTTTGAAATAGCTCCCCCCGTCACGGCGAAGCCGTGCTACCCTCCCCCGTGAACGGAGTAGGGCTTCCCCCTTGGGAAAGGGGAAGCTGTCACCGAAGGTGACTGATGGGGGTTGGTTTCCAATGACTTGCGCGAGCAGGGTACCCCTGCGCTGCGCGCCCCAATTTGCGCGTTTACGCGCTTTTTGTTTTTCTGAAAGAGCCGACCGCAACGAGCGAATGTGAAAGCGGTCTGCCCATTCGACTCGCGCGTATTTATTTTCGGAGAAAAGAAATCGCGCGAAAATTTTTTACCCGATGAAGAAACTGTCTGCGGGGCGGCGGACCTGCGGGGTCTCCCGCTTTCTCGAGAGCGCGTAGGCGAGGGTAAAGACTCCTGCCCTGCCCATATACATGAGGAGCATGAGAACGATCTTCGTCCCCCATGAGATACTGCCCGTGAACGCCATCGAAAGCCCCACCGTGCCCAGCGCGGAGGTGGATTCGAAGAGTGCCCGCTGGAAGGAATTCGCCGTATTCGGCTCGATCGCGCAGATGATGACGGTCGCGGTGAGGATGAGGAAAAGATAGGCCGCGAAGATGGCGAGTGCCCTTCCCACGAGCTGCATGTCGATGCGGCGTTTCCCCATATTGATGTCCCGCTTGCCGCGGAAGGCGGAGATCATGCCCATGACGATGACGGTGATCGTCCCCACCTTGATGCCGCCCGCGGTCGAACCCGAACTTCCGCCGATGAACATCAACATGATCATGAGCAGGGACCCGCTTCCCGAGAGCGTGGCGGGGTCGGTCGTAAAGAAGCCCGCCGTGCGCGCCGTCGTGGCGTTGAAGAAGGAGCAAAGGAGCTTTTGCCCGAAGTTATAACCCGCATACGAGGGATTGTTGCGTTCGAAGAGGAGAAAGAGCCATGTGGAGACGAAGAGCAGTCCCGTATTGACGATGATGATGACCTTGGTATAGAATTGATACTTTTTGAAGTTGAATTTGCACTCGAAGACGTCTCCCCAGATGCAGAAGCCGATCCCCCCGATGATGATGAGGCCGCAGAGGGTGAGCGAGACGAGCGGATCGGTCGCATAGCCCGCAAAGGAGACTTCGCCCAAGATGTCGAACCCCGCATTGCAGAAGGCGGATACGGCGTGAAAGACCGAATACCATATCCCGTTGGAAACGCCATAGGCGGGAATGAAGCGGATGCAGAGCAGCCCCGCGCCGATGAGTTCGAAAACAAGGGTGCCGAAAACGATGCGCCGCACGAGCTTCTTCACGCCCGAGAGGTCATCTCCCCCCACCGCCTGCAGGACGGCACGCCGCTCATACTGCCCCAAATTCCGCTTGATGGCGATCAGAAGGATGGAGATGAAGGTCATGAACCCCAGCCCGCCGAGCTGGATGAGAAGAAGGATGACGATCTTACCGTAAAGCGTCCAGTGCGTTGCCGTCGTCACCGTCACAAGTCCCGTGACGCATGCGGCGGAAAAGGAGGTAAAAAGCGCGTCGATATAGTATGTGCTACCCGTCGTCGAGGCGAAGGGCAAGATAAGCAGAATGCTCCCCGCGACCACGACGGCGAAATAGCCGATCGCGAGGTACATCCATACATTCATCTTCTTTTTGAGCTTCATACGTTTCATAAGTATGCGCGAATTATAGCATTTCCCGATTTTTTTGTCAAATGTTTTTACGGGGGTGACGATTTGAACGGATTGGTTATAAATGAAAGAATGAAAAAGATGAATGGGGGTGTGCGTGTCATACCGAGTCAAAGGCGAGTGTATCCCCTGAAACGTAAGTCCGAATAATAAGGTGATGCTTCGACTACGTTACTTCGTGCCGAAAATCGGCACTCGTGCCGACCTTAGATAAATAATAGAAGCTTCGGTCGGGGCAGCATGACGCGGTGGGCCATTGGAAGCTCAACCCCCACCACCGCCTAAAGGCGGAGCCTCCCCCTTGAAAAGGGGTAGGCCCTCCTTCGGTCACCGTTAAATCGCGTAGAGGCAAGAAAGACAAGGAGTGCGAGGCTTTTCGAAGCCCGCGTACTTGGTCGTACGTGGGCAAGAAAAACGCAGCACGACGAAGTATTTCGCAGCCTATACGCGATCCGCTCGTTTTAAGCAAGAGTAATTCGGTCTGAGACGGAGCGCACAAAGACCCCCTTCTCCTCCCCGTAGGAGATACAGTCGCGGAGGAACACGAGAGCGCGTTCGGTCGGACGGATCTCACGGAACACGCCCGAGACGACGGCGGCGACCTCGTCCATATAGAGGGCGACCCTGTCCTCGAGCGCGCCCTTCACGAGGGAGACGACCTCATAGACGGTGAAGTCCTCCTCGCTCTTTCTCACGGCAGGGGCCTCCCCTTCCACGCGGAATCTTCCCAGCTGGATGGCGCGGGGGGTGCGATAGAAGTAGTCCACGCCCATCGCGCGGTCGCGGTTGAAGCCGCAGGAATCGATGAGTGCGTCGAGGCGGGCCTCCACCTTGGAACCGCTCCGCTCGATGCCGAAGCTCTGCAGGCAGCGTTTTTTCAAAAATGCGCGGGAGATTGGCTCTTCGCTCGCGACGATCTCCTTGAGGCGGGCGATGATGGCGGGGTCATGTTCCCCGCCCGTGACGAAGGCGGACGTCTCGCTCGCCGTCGCCTTGACTGTCTTGTAGGGCCGCTTATACTTGGAGAGCCACGCGTCCCCCCGCTTTTCGCCGCCCGTGAGGCGGTCTAAAACGTCCTTGATGCGCTTGAGTTCGCGCTTGGGATTGTTGTAGTAATTGACGGTGTTGAGGCGGAGAATGTTCCAATTCCCCCGCTTGAGCGTCTGCACCTGCAAGATGTTTCTGTCCTTGACGGAGAAATTATTGGGACCGTCGCAGAGGATACCGAGGACAAAGCGGCGTTTATTGCGCGGGTCGATGACGGCGACGTCCACCTTGAAATCGGACGCGCCCACGTCGGAGCGGCAGTCATAGCCGTAGCCCGCAAGTTCTGCTGCGATGAACTTGCCGATGCCCGTGCCTGCGCGCACGGTATCCGACCTGACCGCGAGCATGGTGCGGCCCTTTTCCGCAAATTCCAGAAACGCCTTCAGCCCCGCGACCCCCTTCGAAGAGGTCCTGTTGAGGTCGATCATGGCGGAGGTCATCGTGGAAAAGACGAGCATCTCCTCTCTCGCACGCGAGACGGCAACGTTGAGCCGCCGCCATCCGCCCGCCTGGTTGAGGGGGCCGAAGTTGAGGGAGACGCGGCCGAGGCGGTCGGGGCCGTAGCAGACGGAGAAGAGAATGACGTCGCGCTCGTCTCCCTGCACATTCTCGAGGTTCTTGACAAAGAGCGGTTCCTCCCGCTCATAGGCGGCACTCTCGAGGCCGAGGCGGACGATCTCCTTGGAGAGCGTCTTTTCGATGTCCTCCTGCTGCGCGCTCGAGAAGGTGACGATGCCCATGCTCGAACGGGAGAGGACGGGGTCCGCAAGCCTTCTTGTGACCTCTGCGACGAGGGCCTCCGTCTCGGCGCGGTTGCGCTTTGTGAATCCGCGGTCGTACGTCCCGTCCACATGAATAAGTTTTACCTTGCTCTCCAGCCCGTCGGGGGAGGGGAAGGTGCAGAGGCGGTTGTCATAGAACATGCCGTTGGAGAAGGCGATGAGGCTCTCATGCTTGCTCCGGTAGTGCCAGAGGAGATGCCGCTCGGGCATGCCGAGGGCGAGACAGTCGTCGAGGACGCTCTCGAGGTCCTCGTTTTCGAGATCGTCCTCATCGGTATATGTCGCATGGAAGAAGGTGGTCGGCGGGAGCTGTTTGGGGTCGCCCACGACGATGGCGGCCTTCGCCCTTGCGATCGCGCCCACCGCCTCCGCCGTCAGCATCTGGGAGGCCTCGTCGAAGATGACGAGGTCGAACGCGTCCGCAACCGGCTGGAGATACTGCGCGACCGTGATGGGGCTCATGAGAAGGCAGGGACAGAGGACCGAAGAGAGCGCGGGAAGCTCGGCGAGCATCGTGCGGATGCCCGAGCCGCGCAGATTGCTGCGGGCAAAGCGGTTGAAGGCGGCCAGCTCCAGAGAGAGGCTCCCCTCTTCGTCCTCGGCGGGAAGGCGGGAGATGAGCGTCTCGCGGATGAGGGTGCGCGTGAGCTTTCCGTACTCCTCCCATGCGAGGCGGAATTTCTCCACCGTGTCCTCCAAAGTTCCCACCGTCATGCGGGAGAGGGCCGCATCCTGCGGGATGGTGATCTCGAGGAAGTTCTTATAGACGTTCTTCTCGAAGCCCGCGAGGACATTCTCCACCTTGAGGCGGCCGCTCTCGAGGGAGTCGGAGATGAACGTAAGGCCGAGGGCGGCGAGCTTCTTTGCCGTCGCACGGTACATGCACCAATTGGGGAGCATGTCGATGTTGTCGATGAGGGCGGAGGCCTTCGTGTAGAAGTAGTCCAAGGAGTCCTCCCCCTTCACCTTCTCGCGGACGCCGTGCGTGATCTTCATGAAGCTGTCCTCTGCCGCAAAATAGGCGTCCGAAGCCTTCAGAAAGCCCTCAAGCACGGGCATGGTATAGCCGTTTGCCGCGCGGATGCACATTCCGTTGAATGCATCCGCATTGAAATCGAGGAAGGCTTCATTGGCGAGGGCGTGCAGTTTGTAGAGCTTTTCGAGAAACTCCCCGCGCTTTTTGAAGACGATGTGCCCCGTGCGGTCGCAGAAGTGGGAGGAAAGTTTTGTATTCGTGCGGATGCGCCCCGTCGCACCGTCGATGTCGACGAGCGTCTGCAAAAATTTGGGGACGTCCTCCTCTTTAAGTTCATGAATGGCGACTTTCGCGAGCTTCTTTGCCGCCGCCCGCGCCGCCTTCGACAGCCTCCAATCGCCGCCGCTCTCGAGCAGCTTCGCGATCTCCGCCGCATCGTCGAGATCGACGAGAGAGCGGAAGTTCTTGAAATAATAGGCAAGGCAGGTGTCCAGCCTGCGGTTGGCGTTGTAGAAGAGGTAGAACGCTCCCTCCTCCTGCCCCGCAAAATACTTTCTGCACTCGCCCGAAGAGAGGATCTTCGCGATCTCCGCAAGGGAGAGAAGTTTCTTCCGCGTGAGGGTGGAGACGCGCTGGCGGTAGAATTCGAGGAAGAGGGCGAGATAGGAGCGCAGATGCTTGATCTCGGTGAGGACGACCTCCGAGGCGCAGAGAATGCGGTCGCGCACTTCCTGCGAATATTCGGTGAGGTTGACGTTCTCGAAGGGAGAACTCACCACGCCGCCGCACTCCTTGGCCGCCGCCGCAGCAGATAATATCATGCTCTTGCAGCGGGAGAGTTTTTCCTCGGTGAGAGTGTCGTAGAAGGCGGTCTCGATGTCGAGGATGTCGGGCGCGGTCTTGTTTTCGAGATAGCCGAGGACCGCCCCATAGACGGAGATGCCGAGACGGCGTTTTTTGTGCAACGCCTCCATCGGCTCCTTCAGCTCCTCGCGGAGGGCGATGAGTTCTCTCGTCTTTTCGCCGAAGCCCGCCTCCCGCGCCTTTCCGCCGAGAGCAAGCGTCGCCTCCATGCGGCGGAGAACATCCCCCTTGTCCGTCTTATTGGAATGCAGTTCAAGACAGAATTCGCCGATGCCGATCGCGTCCAAACGCTTTTTGACGACGTCGAGCGCGGCCTTCTTTTCGGCGACGAAGATGACCCGCTTGCCCCGCATGAGGGCGTTTGCGATGATGTTCGTGATGGTCTGGCTCTTGCCCGTCCCGGGAGGGCCGTGGAGGACAAAGGAGGCACCCGTGTTCGCGAGGGAGATCGCAGAGAACTGCGAACTGTCGGCGGGGAGCGGGAGAAGCACTTCCTCGGGGTCTGCCGCATCCTCCTCCGCCGCGGCGGGCGTCTTGCGCCGCTCCGCCCTTCCCGCGAGAAGGTTCGCGACGTTTTCATTTTTCCTGAGCGCACCGATGTGGGTGCGGATGTCGTTCCAAAGGAGGAATCTCTGGAAGGAGAAGGCCGCAACGAAGGCGTCCTCCACGACCTCCCAGCCCTTCATGCCCGCCGTCTCGGCGCGCACCATGGCCACGATCTCGGAGATCTTGAGGGCGGAGACGTCCCCGCCGAGGCCGCGGATGTCGATGTTGAATTCCTGTTTCAAAAATTCGAGCAGGGTGGCGTTGACAAAGAAGCCCTCCTCCCCCGCCGTGAGGGAGAAATCCTCGTTTCCCTTCGCACGGGTGATCCCGACGGGGACGAGGACGAGGGGGGCAAACTTGGGCATGCCGTCCTCGCGGCTCACATATTTGAGGAAACCGAGAGCGAGATACAGAATTTTCGCGCCCGCCTCCTCCCCCGCCTCACGGTTCTTGCGGATGAGCTTTAAGGCGGTCTCCGACGCCGATTTGACGGGTTCGAGGACGCGCAGCACCCCCTTTTGCTGTTCGAGGGCGATGAGGGCCTTCTTCTGCGGGGAAAGCTCCGCTCCGATCTTGGCCTCCTCGCCGCCCGCCCTGAGCTTCATGCTCCCCTCGCCCATGAGGCGGGAATAGAGCATGTCGCACCCCGCGGAGGAGAGGTGCAGGGCATTCTTGCCCGTAAAGACGAGCAGGGCATTCTTGCCCGTGAGGTCCAAAAGCCTGCGCTCCCACTGCTTGTTCTTTGGCTGTTTGCCGTCGAGTTTCAGCCCCTTGAATACGGGCAGAGGCTTGGGGGAGCCGTCCTCCTGTTCGTTTTCGTAAACTTCGTAGCCCTCTATCCCCTTCCCGCGCATCGGGCAGACGGGGATGCCGCCCATGCGGCAGCGTTTCACATCCACGAAGATGTCGAAATGCTCCTCCTTGAGCTTGGCGCGGAAGTGGTGTTCGGAGGGAGTGAAGAGGGAGTTGCTGTCCACAAACAGATCGGCGGCGTCGAAGAAACAGAGGTTGTTGATGCCGTCCGCGACATATTTGGAGACGATGTCGTCATCGTCGGTGACGGGGTCTAAAAAGCAGGTATCATACAGCCAAGCCCCCACGCCGACGCTCTTCTTCCCGATGGCGATGACGGGGTGCAAGCCTGCCGCCTCGATACAACCCGCCGCGAGCAGGGCGATCTGAAAGAGGGAGGCACTCCCCCCCTTGAGGACGGACCCCTCCTTGGCTGCAGAGAGCGGCTGCGTCAGATCGCACGCCTCCTCCGAGACGCCGTGCGCCTTGACGGAGGCATAGACAGCGGCGATGATCTGCCGCACGGTGTTCTTATCCGTCCCCGTGTATCCGTAGAACTCGGCGTCCGCCCTCCACCGCTTGAGCCTTCTCCCCGCATCCGTCAAAATGACGGAACAGTCGGGAAGGCGGGGCCGCACGAAGCATGCGACGCGCTCGGCATTGCCCGAAAGCCCCTCCCATACGTCGAAGGGAAGCACGGTGAGCTGCGCCTCGGCGGAGGCGACCGTCTTGTTTTCATGGCGGGCGGCAACGTTGATCGTGACAGAGCGAAATTCGCTGTTTTCGGCGAGATAAAGCGGAGAAAAGATGCCGCTCTGCTCGATGCGGACGGTGCTTTCGAAGGGCACCTCCACGCTCTTTTCGAAGGGCAGAAGAAGCCCCCCCTCGGAGGTCGCCGAAACGGTGAGGGGAAGAGCCTCCTCGAAGGTGCTCCTGATGCGGATGGACGCGGGAGTCGCGAGGAGATAATCGAGATACCCGACGTACTTCGGAAAGCGAAGGTCGAGCGTCACTTTTTCATCGATACGGATCTTCTTTTTTGCTGCCATAAAAATTCCCTCCCGCTTATGTCGCGGGTCAATTATGCGATATGTTTACGATTATTATACCATTTCCGCGCGCGGAATGCAACCCTCCCGCCCCGCCGGAAAAAAATTTTTTATTGCGCCCCACCCCCCTTTCTCACGCGGAGCGTGACAGCTCCTCCCCGAGGAGGAGCTTTGGGGGAGAAAAAATAAAATGAAATACGTAAAACGGCTTCCCCGTGAAAGGGAAGCCGCTTTCTTTACGCCTCAACCGTAAGCGTTACAGATCGTCCGTCGGAAAATATGAGTTTTATCGCCTTCCCGCAAGAAAGACATTCTGCGACAAAATATTCCCTTAAAAGGGGAAGGATTTCCTCTACGATCTCTTCTGCGTCGATCTTTGTCTTCTCCATGACAATTTCCTCCTTTTTGCGATTGGATCGCGCGCTTGATCCTTGTGCCAATATTATACCCCAAAGAACGACGCCAGAGCAAACAAAATGGCGTAGTTCTTGGAATAAAATAATGTCGAAAAGGGGGAAGTTTATGGAGAATTTGTCGATTTTCTCGGAGAGGCTCAAAGAACTGATGGCGGAGCGGGAAATGCGTTCGGAGACGCTTGCACGGGAGACGCACATCGCGGGTTCATCCATCCGTTCGTGGCTGCGCGGGGATTCCTTTCCCACCTTCTCAAGTGCGGTAAAACTCGCCGACTATTTTTCTTGTTCCCTCGACTACATCGCGGGGCTTTCCGACAAGTTCGAGAGCGTTCCGCCGCGGCCGCTCCCTCCCTTCTACCCGCGCCTTCGCCGCATCATGGAGGAGCAGGGCGTGACGCGATTTTCAGTCACCGAACACACGCAGATCAAAGACGCGTTTTTCACAAATTGGTCGCACGGACAACTGCCGATCCTGCCCACCCTCTTTGCGCTCGCAAACTTTCTGAATGTCTCGCTGGACTATCTCGTCGGAAGAACGGATTATTGATATACAGCAGCCAACCCTCATCAGTCACGCAAAGCGTGACAGCTTCCCCCTTTCGAGGGGGAAGCCTTGTGGACTTCGTATGGGGGGATCCTCTCGGGGCTATGCCCCTCGGCATGACGCGGGTCACGAAAAACAGTGCCCTCTCGCACGGGTAGAGGGTGCGCAAGCGATCGTGTCGCCTTGAAATCTCCCGACCACTTGACAGGGAAAAATGTTTTTTCTATGATAAAATCGCTCTGCGCGGATATGCTCATAGATATATCATCCTGCGAGCGGAGGAGAAAACATGGAATTTTCCGAAAAACTCAAACTTATGCGGAAGGAATCCAACCTCACGCAGGAGGAACTCGCCCAAAAGCTGCACATCACGCGGCAGGCGGTCTCCAACTATGAACAGGGGCGGGGATACCCTTCCATCGAGATCCTCGTGTCGATTGCGGAGCTGTTCAAGGTCTCTCTCGACGAACTTCTGTCCGCAAATGCAGTGCGAAGGCAAGCGCGGCTCGTGTTTGCCCTTCTCGCCGAAGCATGCGTCTGCATCTTTGTCGCGGTACTCGCGGTATATTTCCGCGCCCAACGGCAGGAGGTGGATGTTCTCTTTCTCATGGAGATCGCGTTCGCCTTTTTCTTCCCCGTACTTGCCGCCCTGATCGGCGCAATGATACAGATCTTCCCGCCCAAGCGGAACAAATTTGTCGGCTACCGTACGCGGCGGTCAATGCAGAGCGACACGGCCTGGAGCTTTGCGCAGGCGGCGACGGCCGAGATGTTCTGCAAGGTCGCGCTCATCATGTTCGCCGTGGCCGCCGTATATGCGATCATAGCGGTTTTCTTGCATGGCATCGCGGACATGGTAGTCATTGTTTCGCTCGCAGCGATATTTATTGCCGCCCTCATCGCCGTGGCCTGCATCGTCGAATGCAAGCTCAAAAAACTGTTCGGCTGATTTTAGAATCAAACAGTGTTCTAAAATTCGTCACCCTGAGCGCAGTCGAAGGGTCACATCATTTTTATGCTAAGGCGATGCTTCGACAGGCTCAGCATGACGCGTGGGACCTGCCCTCATTCCGAGGCGAAGCCGAGGGAATCCCCTCTCAATGTGCCGACGTGGGTCTGTAGGGATCTCCTCCGCGCCTTTGGCGCGTCGAGATGAGGAGAAAACATGGAGTCCGTCTTTAAGTTACCGTTAAAACGCGGAGAAGCAAGTGGACTTCGTATCGGGGGATTCTCTCGGCACTTCGTGCCTCGGAATGACGCGGTTGACACGACGAAGTATCGCGCCGCAGATATGCGTTTCGCAAACAATGAAAACGCCGCCTGTGAGAGGCGGCGTTTCCACTATTCAGATAAAAGCATTTTCAAAGTACTCGATCTCGCCGTCCAGAATGGAGGCGACGTCGAAGCGGACGGGCATCTCGCGGCGGAGGGTGCTGCAAAAGAAGTTCGCGATCATGCGATACCGCCGCTGTTTCTCGCGGGTGACGGCCTCGGCGGGAAGCCCGAATGCGTCCGATTCCCTCGTCTTGACCTCCACGAAGCAGATGTAGCCGTCGCGGCTCCTTGCAATGATGTCCGCCTCCCCGAAGGGGGTGGTATAGTTGCGCTTTAAGAGCTTATATCCGTGCTTTTTGAGATATTTACAGGCTAAGGTCTCTCCTTGCCGTCCCAGAAGTTTTTTACGAAAGTCCTTCTGTGAATTTTGCATATCCCCACCTTCTTTATGGCTGCGATGTGTTCGGCGGTCCCGTAGCCCGCGTTCCTTTCAAACCCATATTCGGGGTACTCGGCGGCACGCTCTTCCATAAGTTTGTCGCGGTAGACTTTGGCGAGGATGCTCGCCGCACCGATGCTGTAGACGAGGGCGTCCCCCTTTATGATGCTCCTCTGCGGGGCGTCGATATCGAGGGTCATGTTGCCGTCGGTGAGTACCATGTCCGCGGGAAGGTCGAGAGATTCGACGGCGCGCTTCATGCCGAGGCGGGTCGCCTGCAGGATATTCACGGCGTCGATCGTCTCCTCGTCCACCTCTTGGATGGAGTAGGCGAGGGCGGCCTTCTTGATCTCCTCGGCAAGTTTTTCCCGCTTGCGTTTGGAGAGCTTCTTGCTGTCGTCCACGCCAAGGACGCGCTTCTCCTCCTCGAGGGGCATGATGACGGCGGCGCAGACGACAGGGCCGGCAAGCGGTCCGCGGCCCACTTCATCCACCCCCGCGACGGCGGAAAAGCCCTTCGCGGCGTATTCTCTTTCAAAGGTCGGAATATCCATCTTTCTCCCCTACAGAAGCCCTGCGGCGCGGAGATCTTCCTCGCCGTCGAAGGTGACGCGGCCGAGCTTTCCCTTCCGAAGATCGTCGATGAGTGCCCGCTCGCCGCGGTCGTAGTCGAACTCTCCCCCGCGCACGATAAATCCCCGCTTTTTGCACACCATATCAAGCATTTCGAGGGGAGAAAGTCCCCCTTCGATCGCGTACCGCCCGGAGAGTGCGGCGGGATATTTTGCGGAAAGCTCCTCGAGAAGGCAGAGGGCGATCTCGTCCATGGCGAGGATGTCGTCGTTGATGCTCCCCACAAAGGCAAGCCGACGTGCTAAGGTCTGATTTTCGCAGGAGGGGGGCATCGTTCCAGGGGTATCCATGAGTTCGAACGCCCCGCACTTCACCCATTGTTTGCCCCGCGTGACGCCCGCCTTGTCCCCCGTCTGTGCCTTCTTCCCGCCCGCGAGCAGGTTGATGAGGGTACTCTTCCCCGTATTGGGAATGCCTGCGACGAGGAAACGGAGAGGGCGCGCGCTCCCCCTTTCCTTGAGCCTTGCCGCCTTCTCGGCGCAGACCTCCTCCATCGCCTCCCGCAGGATGCGGCCCGAAGAGGACGCGCCCGCGTTGAGCTTTACTGCCTTTTTGCCCGCACTTTTGAGAAGGGAGAGCGTGCGCTCGGTGGCGGAAGGGTCGGCAAGGTCCGCCTTATTGAGAATATAGAGGACGGGCCGTGCGCCCGCATAGCAAAGGAGCCGCGCATTGAAGCTCGCGGCGGGACAGCGTGCGTCGAGAACGAGGGCGACGGCGTCGCATAGTTTGATGTTTTCCTCCATCATCCGCATGGCCTTCGCCATGTGGCCGGGAAACCACGAAATGGTCTTCACGCATTGCCTTCCTTGGGAGGGTTTCGTATCTTGGAACAAAAATGAGGCACCCATGTCTGAGAGATGAGGCTCATTTTAAGAGGTCGGGCCGATTTTTCTCTGTGATTTTGAGTGCCTGTTCGTGCCGCCATTTGTCGATCTCGGCGTGGTTGCCGCCGCGCAGCACTTCGGGGACGGATAGCCCCCTGTATTCGACGGGGCGGGTATATTGCGGGTACTCGAGGAGGCCGTCCGAGAAGCTCTCGTCCACAAGCGAAGAGGGGGAAATTACCCCGTCTATATACCGCGAAACGCAGTCTACAAGTACCATTGCGGGCAGTTCTCCGCCCGTCAGCACATAGTCGCCTATGGAAATTTCCTCGTCGATAAAAAGGTCGATCGCCCGCTGGTCCACGCCCTCGTAGTGGCCGCAGAGAAGCACGAGGTGTTCCTCCTCCGCAAGGCGGAAGATATGCTCCTGCCTGAGCGTCCTTCCCTTGGGGGAGAGATAGATCCTGCGGGCACCATGTCCGGGATCTACGGCCTCGATCGCGCTTCCGATGGGCTGCGCCATCATCACCATGCCCGCGCCGCCGCCGAAGGGATAGTCGTCGCACTTCTTATGCTTGTCCTCGGTGTAATCGCGAATATCCACGATTTCGAGTTCGAGTTTTTTCTCCTTCTGTGCGCGGCCGAGGATGCTCGCTCCGAGGGCGGAGAACATCTCGGGAAAGAGGGTCAGGATGGTGATTTTCATAGCACGGCGACCTCTGAAAATCTCTTCTTGGAGAGGGTGAGCCGTTTGTTTTCGGTGTCCACGGCGAGCACGACGCCCTTTGCTGCGGGAAAGAGGATCTCCTTTCCGTCCGCCGTCAAAAGGGTGTAGATGTCCGTCGCCGCCTGCGTCACCGCCTTGAGGGTGCCGAGCGTTTCCCCCTCCTCGGTCACGAGATCGCTCCCCAAAATGTCATCGATGTAATAGCTCCCCTCGGGGAGAACGGGGGCCTCCTCGCGGGGGATGACGACGTCCTTCCCGCGGAGAAGTTCGGCCGCATTGCGATCGGCGACGCCGCGAAGGCCCAAATAGACAAAGCCGTCCCCCGTGCGGACGGAGAGGATCTTATATTCCATTCCCGAAAGGAAGATACGCCCAATCTCGCGGAAGGCCTCCGCGCTGTCGGTGTAGGGCTTGATCTTCACTTCACCGCGGATGCCCTGCGGCTTCAAGACGGTCCCGATGACGAGTTCTCTCATACGCTCCCTCCGAACAATGCGTCTGCGAGCTTGCGGATGGACGCCTGCGTCGCCTCTTTGCTGCATTCGCTCTTCACAATCGCGATGTTCTCTCCCTCCTTGAATCGGTCGAACACCTCGAAGTAGTTCTTGCGGGTGATGAGCTGCCGCTCCACGTTCTCATAGCGTTCCCGCGCGGTACGGCGGAGGACGCGGTTCATCGTCTCCTCCACGTTCACATCCAGAAAGATCGTGAGGTCGGCGCGGAGAAGCTCCATGGCGGGGCGGTTGAGTTCGATCACCCAATCGAGGGGGACAAGCCCGCCGTTATAGGCGAAGGAGGAAAAGTAGTACCTGTCGCAAAGGACGGTGTAGCCTTCCTTTATCTTTTGCTTGATACAGCCGATATGGTCGATCCTGTCTGCCGCAAAGAGGAGGGCGATCGCCCGCTCGTCGGTATCGATGCGACCGCTCATACAGGCGCGCACCACCTCCCCGATGGGCGAAGCAGTCGGCTCATGCGTCTCGAATACGGGGATGCCCTTCCCTTGAAGATATTGGGAAAGGAGACGGATCTGCGTGGATTTCCCGCTGCCGTCCGTCCCTTCGAATACGATAAATTTTCCCTTGGTTTCCATAGCTTTTTTATTATAACAGAGCCCCGCCGCCTTGTCAACATGGTCTTTGCGGGAATTTTGATCGGGAAAATGAAAAAGTGCCGCCGCGGTGACACTTTTTATCAAATCACTTGATCCATTCCATGAAGGCCTTGAAGGCGGATGGGATGGCAAAACGCTCCCGGATCTCGGAGGCGGTCGCCCAAATGTATTGCGGGTCCTCCTCCGCCTCGATGAGATACCCCGTCATCTGCCATTCGACGTGGGTGAAGATGTGCTTTGCACATTTTTTTTCGAGGACCTTCCCGCAGGGGATCTCTCCTCCCGCGGGGGAATTGGGAAACTCCCAAAGTCCGTTGAGAAGGCCCGCGCCGCGTTTGCGCAGTGCGTAGCGGTCCCCCGCGCGGAAAATAAAGACGTCGAGCGTCTCTCTTCTTCTCGGCTTCTTCTTTTCGCGGACGGGAAACTCCCCTTCTCTCCCCGCAAGATGTGCTTTGCAACAGCTCTCCCACGGACATGCCCCGCACATCGGCGGTCCGTTGGGCACACAGACGATCGCGCCAAGCTCCATGAGAGCCTCTGTAAAATCGGCGGTCTCGGGCGGATAGACCTTCCGAAGCAGGTCGGAAAAATGCTTTTTTGCGGTACTTTCATCGATATTTCGCCCGTCCGCAAGCAGGCGGGTCAAAATGCGGAGGACATTCCCGTCCACGGCCGGCTCTTTAAGCCCCAAGGCGATGGAAGAGATCGCGCCCGCGGTGTAGTCGCCCACACCCGGCAACGCTCTTACCCCCACCCATGTCCGTGGTTCCCCCCTCTCGGCGATGATCTTTGCGGCCTTATGTAAGTTGCGGGCACGGCTGTAGTAGCCCAGTCCCTCCCAATTTTTCAGCACTTCGTCCTCGGAAGCGGCGGCAAGCGACTCCACCGTCGGGAACCTCTCCAAAAAGCGCGTGTACCGCTCCTTCACGGCCTCCACGCGCGTCTGCTGGAGCATGAGTTCAGACAAAAGCACGCTGTAGAATGTACGCTCTTTGCGCCACGGAAGGTCGCGCCTGTGTTCCCGATACCAGCAAAGAAGCGGCCCGACCGCCCCCGAAAGGATCTCCTCTTCCATCAGAACAGCCCCACGATGTTGCCCTCTTCGTCGAGGTCGATGCGCTCCGCGGCGGGCTGCTTGGGAAGCCCCGGCATCGTCATGATGCTGCCCGTCAGGGCAACGACGAACCCCGCTCCCGCCGAAATTTTACAGCTCCTCACCGTGACGAAGAAATCTTCGGGCGCGCCCAACTTTTGCGGATCGTCGGAAAAGGAATATTGTGTCTTGGCGATGCAGACGGGGGTCTTTCCGAAGCCGAGCTTTTCCAGCGCGGCGATCTCCTCCTCCGCCCCGGGGGTAAAGAGTGCCCCCTTGCCGCCGTAAACTTTGGTGACGACGGCGTTTATCTTCTCCTTGATGGAAAGTTCCGTGTCGTAGGCGAAGCGGAAATCTCCCCTCTCCTCCGTGAGACGGATGACCTCCTTTGCGAGCGTCTCGCCCCCCTTGCCGCCCTCCGCCCAGACGGTGGAAAGCACGGCATTTACGCCGAGCGTCTTGCACTTTTCGATGACGAGGGCGATCTCCGCATCCGTGTCCGTGGGGAAGCGGTTGACCGCGACGACGGCGGGAAGGCCATAGACATTTTTGATATTCGAGACGTGGCGCAGAAGGTTGCAAAGCCCCCTCTCGAGTGCGGGAAGGTCCTCTTTGGCGAGTTCGCTCTTTGTCATCCCGCCGTGCATCTTGAGGGCGCGAACGGTGGCAACGACGACGGCCGCGGAGGGGACAAGTCCCGCCATGCGGCACTTGATGTCGAAAAATTTCTCCGCGCCGAGATCCGCGCCGAAGCCCGCCTCGGTGACCACATAGTCGCCGAGCTTCAATGCCGCCGCCGTTGCCGCGACGGAGTTGCATCCGTGGGCGATGTTTGCAAAGGGGCCGCCGTGAACGAGGGCGGGCGTGCCCTCCAAGGTCTGCACGAGGTTGGGCTTTATGGCGTCCTTCAGAAGGACGGCCATCGCTCCCGCCGCCTTGAGATCCCCCGCCGTGACAGGCTTCCCCTCCCTGTTGTAGGCGACGACGATGCGGGAGAGCCGCTCTTTGAGATCTTTGAGCGAGGTCGCAAGGCACAGGATGGCCATGACCTCGGAGGCGACGGTGATATCGAATCCGTCCCTTCTCGGCACTCCCGATTTTTGCCCGCCGAGACCGTCCTCCACATAGCGGAGCTGGCGGTCGTTCATGTCCACGCACCGCTTCCAGACGATCCTCTCGGGGTCGATGCCGAGTTCATTCCCCTGAAAGATATGGTTGTCGAGCATGGCGGCGAGGAGGTTGTTGGCCGCGCCGACGGCGTGGATGTCCCCCGTAAAGTGCAGATTGATGTCCTCCATGGGGATGATCTGCGCATAGCCGCCTCCCGCCGCGCCCCCCTTGACGCCGAACACAGGTCCGAGGGAGGGTTCGCGGAGCGCGACGACCGTACTCTTGCCGAGGCGGGAAAGGGCGTCCGCAAGGCCGACCGTCGTCGTTGTCTTTCCCTCCCCCGCGGGGGTGGGGGTGATGGCGGTGACGAGGATGAGCTTGCCCTTCGCCTTTTTCCCTTCAAGGGCGGCAGGTTGGATCTTTGCCTTATATCTGCCGTAAAATTCGATGTCCTCTTTTCTAAGGCCGAGTTTTTCGGCAATGCTTTCAATGGGCCGGATATTCGCTTCCCGAGCGATCTCGATGTCGGTATTCATGAAAAAAATTATAACAAAAACTCCCCCCTTCCGTCAAGGGAATGAGGGGAGAAAATGTGCCTTTGAAAGATTATTCCTCGGGCATGGGGATCGCCTCCTCGGGGATCGTGACCTTGGCCTTTCCGTAGTCGAAATAGAAGTATTCCTCCGGATCCTCCTGATTCCCGCTGACCTCCACCTTGGCATAGGCGAGTTTTCCACCGACGATCTTGACGATCGCAGAAGTGAGAATATACCCTTCTTCTCCCATCGCTTCCATGGGCGTATAGGGTACGACAAGGCTCTCCCCCTCATAGGTATAGGCGTGTAGCGTCTCGTCGTAGCTGAATTTTTCGAACTGTCCCGAAAAATCATAGGCGATCAGGTTGCGGAAGGTGTATGCCCATTCACGCAGCACCTTGCTATCTTTGTCTTCGCCGCCGATATTAGACGTAATATATTCGTAGGTATCTGTTAGTTCCCCCGTTTCGGAGTCGGGAACATTCGAGTATTCCGTGGCATTCGTTCCCGCAACGTGTACGATCATTTCCTGTATCCTCTCCCAATTCCCCTCAAGGAGAAGTTGCGTATCATAGCGAGCATCATAGCTTGAATCCGCCTTTTGATAGCCAAATTTGGTCTTGACCTCTTCCCGTTCGCATTTGAGGTAAGAAGTGCAGCCTGCAAACGCATCATTCGTAAAGGCCGCGTCCCATACCTTATCCGTCACCTTGTCCGAAACGAGTGCCTGAAAGTCCGTGCTTTCCGTAAGAACGACTTCCTGTCCCTGCGTTCCGCCGGTGCCGCCGTTCCCGCCACTTTCTCCATTCCCGCCATTTCCTCCATTCCCGCTAGGCGTCCCGCAGGCACAGAGCGAGAGGCACATCACTGCCGCCAGGGCAGCCGCAAAAATTTTTTTCATCCGAAATTTCTCCTTTGGGTTTATTTCAGAACATTTCGTTCTGTCTTTCAATATGATATAGGAACATTCTGTTCCTTGTCAAGTATTTTAGAACATTTTGTTCTAAAATATTTTTATGAGTGATTTTAACCGTCGTCTCCGCGAACTACGCACCGAAATGGGACTTACGAGGAAACAGGTAGCCGAAAAACTCAATGTAACGCCCCGTCTCGTCTCCTATTGGGAAACGGGCGACAGGGAATGCTCCTTCGATACTCTCATCGCCATTGCCGATCTTTTGAACACGAGTACCGATTATCTTCTCGGCCGTACTAAAGATTAAAATCCACCCGAACGGGTGGATTTTTCTTGGCCTGAATTTCCCAACGTGAAAGATCTCAAAATCTCATCTTCGGAAATATCTGACCGCGCTGTCGAAGAGTTTCATGTTGAATGCCCCCTGTGCGTTGCGGTACAGCCCGCCGAAGGAGACGGAGGAGCGGCCGAGACGTCCGAAAACCTTCCCGTCGGGGGAGAGAAGCCCCTCGATGGCAAGAGGGTTGGCAGCTCTGCCCTCAAAGATTTGGGCGGCATTGCCCTCCCGATCGACGAACTGCGTCATGACTTGCCCGTTCTCCGAAAGTTTTTTCGCGACGTTCGAAGGGCAGACGAGCCTGCCCGCGCCACAGACGGGGATGCGGAACACATCGCCCGCATTCACCCCCGCAAGCCACGGGGAATCGGCGGAGGAGACGCGCACGCTCGCGATGCGGCAAAAGCTCTCGCCGGAGACGAACTTGGGTGCGTCCTCTTCGGGAGTAGCGGGGGCCCCGCCCGGCAGGAGGCCGAGGCGAAGGAGGACGCCCATCCCGACGCCTTCGCCGCCGACAAGGCCCTCTCGGCCGGAAAGAAGCTCCGAAATCGCCGAAAACACCTCCTCGTCCTGCATGAATTTTGCGATAAATTTGCTCAGACCGCAGACATGGTCCCCCTCGATCCCGTCTGCGAAGTATAAAATATTGCTCTCGCGGATGCGGGCACCAAGCAGGGAGCGCGCCCTCTTTGTCTCTTCGATTCCGTGCGCCGTGAGGGGGAAGCGTTCCACTTCGGCCCCCGCCTTTTCAAACGCCCGCGCGGTGTCCTCCGCGCCGTTCATCCCCCGAAAGACGGGCAGAAGGACGTGCGGCTTTTGGATGCAAACCGTGGAACTATAGTGATTCTTCTTGAAATTTGTGACGTTCTCCGTCTCCCCTTCGACGACCTTACGGTCGGCCTCCGCGGACGATGTGCCATCATCGGAAAGTTCCTTTAAGACGACGAGCGGCACGAGGTCCAGCCCGCGTGCGACCGTCTCCGCAAGGGTGGTCCGGCCGATCTCCTCCCCCACCTCCGTCTCGTCGTTGAGTTCGAGGATAAACGCGCCGTATTTGGGAGAAAAGACGCTCTCCATAGATACCATGTCCGAAAAGCGGAAGCCGATCTCATTGCCGAGGCAACATTTCAGCACTCCCTCCGCGACGCCGCCGCTGCCGAGCGCGTAGGCCGCGAGGACCTTGTCCGCCCGCATGAGCGCGGTGACGATCTTGCAATTTTTGATGAGAGAATGCGGGACGGGCAGTCCATCCCCGTCGCAGGCCGGCGCAAGCAGGACGACCCTGTGGGAGGCTCCCTTGAATTCGGGCGAGGAGACGTCCTTCTCCGCCCCCTCTGCGGCCGCAACGGAGAGAAACGCCGAGCCTTCCCCCTCTTCAAAGAGGGGCTGCATATGGCTTTCCGAAAAAATGCCGAGGTCGATCGCCGCCTTGCACGCGCCGAGTGCGGCGGCATACATCGCCTCCGGAAGTGCGTTGTCGCGCGAAAGATATGCCCTTGTATAGAGGCGGATATCTTCGAGATCCGCGCCCGCCGCGATGAGCTTTGTGACGCTCTCGACTGCGGCAAAAT
The DNA here is from genome assembly GCA_947629675.1 of uncultured Clostridia bacterium. Lineage (GTDB taxonomy): Bacteria > Bacillota > Clostridia > Christensenellales > Borkfalkiaceae > Gallimonas. Next base: position 29,878 of record CANREM010000006.1, on the reverse strand, counting down.
AGGCCGCATGGAAGGGGATTCCCTCCCTGAATCCCCCACTTTGGGCGAGATAGAGTGCCTCGCCGCCGCCCGTGCGGAATACGGAGGCCTGCAACGGCGTTGCGCTCGTCTTTCCGCCGAAGGGGGAAAGCAGAGCATGTCCGCCGACGGAAAAGTCGTATTTTGCGGAAAGAGACCTCTGCAAGCGGAAACGCTTCTCCCCCGCAAGTGCGCGCATCCCCGCCGCAAAATCGGTGGGAAGTGTCCTTTCGGGCAAGGTCGGCTCCTCCGCATGGATGACAAGGCTCCTCCCCGCACCGCCGCTTTGGAGAAAGGCGTGCGAGATGCTCGCGGCGATCTTTCCCGAAATGCGCAAGGCGATACGGGGGATCTCGGTGACGGTAGCGACGACGGCGGCAGGGATCCCCGCCTTCAAGGCGCGACCGAGAAGGGCCTCCGCCTCCCGCGAACTTGTAAGAACTGCCGCCCCCGTTTGCGCTGCAAAGAGAGATATGGCGGCGTCTTTTTTATAGAATGTAAGGACGGCGTCCACGTCTAAATCGACGCCGTCGGCAAGCTCGGAGGCGGTGACGGCGACGCCCTTCCAAAGGCGGGATGCGCCCTTGATGACGCCCGCGTCCCGCTCCTCCCGCAAAAGACGGCCGAGCGTTGCCCCCAAGTCATCCTCGCCAAACAGCACGATCTTATCGCCCGGAACGGCCGCGGCCGCACTCTCCTCCACTTCGTTTGAGAGGTAGAGGTCGAAATTTCTGTCGTGTTTCCCGCCGCAAAAAACGGCGACTTCGCCCATCGCGATCCCGGCTTCGAAGAGGCGTTTGCCCTCCCGCTCGGCAAGCAGTTCGCGCGCTTTTTTCAGGGAGATGTCCTCCCCCGTTTCGCCCGCGGCAAACACTTTCACTGCACCGAAGGGGGAGGAAAAGAGCGGCTGCGTTTGAGAAAGGAAGTGGTATTTTCCCTCCTCTCCGCCGTCCGTCCTCTTCGCGGCGCGCCCCTCTGCGAGACGCCCGGGAAGGTCTGCAAGCGTCTGAAGGGACAAGGGCCGTTCGTCGCCATGCGTCCGTTGGGCAAGCGTGCATGACGCCTCTGCGCGGCCGAGAAGGCCCTCTCTTCTCCCCGCGATCGGGGAGGAGCGCGCGAAGAAATCATATCGGTAGAACGCATCGAAAAAGCGCAGTTCCGTCTCCGTCGGGTCGCGGTATTCCGACTTGAAATACTCCTGCACACAGACAAGTTCGGTAGCCCCCATGTCGAGGGTCAGCTCTTTTTTGAGCTTTTCGAGGCCCCCCACGTCCAAATCGCGGAAGCCACCGAGCGGATCGGTGCCAAACGCGGACACGGGGTCCTCTTTTTCGGGGGGAGTTAAGAGAGAGAGGCTCGCCTCGCGCATGTTCCTCCCCAAAAAGACATAATTTTTGACGGCGGAAAGTTCCTCCTCCGAGATCTCTCCATAGAGCGCAAAGAGCTTGGCAAAGCGCACGCCTTCGGCGTTGCCGCTCCCGACGAGATCGCGAAAGCGGGAGAGTGCGGCCGCCCCTTCCCCATCCAAAGGCTGCGCGGCGAACACCCTCGCCCCGGAAAGGTCGGCATGCACCTGAAGGAGGGTCGTGCTGTCCGAAAGCAGCTCCGCGGCGGGAAATGCGTCATCGCCCTCGATGTCGTAGCGATAGAGGATGCGGACGCTTCTCACCGAGGAGATCTTGAGGACGGAGACGATTTCCCTCAGGAGCGTCTCGGCTTCACGGTCGCACAGCGGTTTTTTTTCTGCATAAAATCGGCGTATCATGGGTTCCTCCTCGGGTGCAAGCGTCCCAAATCTGTCGGATGAAAAAATTCAACCATATTATAATATAAAAGCAGGTTGACCGTCAAGCAACCTGCAAATTTTTTATGAATGAAGAATGAAAAAGGGAGTTAGGGAATAGTGGTTAGGGTTTAGTGGTTAGGGGATTCGCGTCATTCTGAGGATATTTAGAAGCCTTCCCCCCTCGGGGGGGAAGGTGTCGCCTTCGGCGACGGATGAGGGGCATATGATACCACCATTTGGGAACCAACCCTCATCAGTCACGTAGAGCGTGACAGCTTCCCCCCATGGATGGGGGAAGCTTTTTTGGGGACTTCGTATAGGGGGATCCTTCGACAAGCTCAGGATGACACGAAACACTCAGGATGACGCGAAACACTCAGGATGACGCGAAACACTCAGGATGACGCGAAACACTCAGGATGACGCGAGACACTCAGGACGACGCGAGACACTCAGGACGACGCGGTACCTTATCTCTGGTTGAATTTTTTGCGGACGAACCAGTCGGTGACGCGCTCGGGGAGCATCTTATTCACATAGCGGAGGAAGTTATACTTACCGTTGACCGAGGAGACGGGAGGCGGATTGCGCTTTGCGGAGAGCTTCAAGACGGCCTCTGCGACGAGCGAGGGGCTCATGCCGCCCTGCTCCATATTGGCGAGCGCGGCCGAGGCCTTCTTCACCGAGGGAGAATAGCCAAGGCTCTCCTCTTCGCCATACACCTTCCGGTTGTAGGTAAAGTCCGTTGCCGTCCCCGCGGGAAGGAGCGCGCTCACCCGTACGCCGTGAGGGCGAAGTTCCATATCCGCCTCGCGTGCGAGCATGCAGAGGGCGGCCTTGGAGGAGGAATAGAAACTATCGTAGGGAATGGGCATATCGCCGCCTAAAGAGCCGACGAGGATCGCCCTTCCCCCTCTCCTCTTCAAAAAAGGAGCCGCCGCGCGGAGTGCCTCCACCGCGCCGAAGTAGTTGACCTCGAAAAGATACCGATAGTCCCCGCTCTTCGCGTACTCGATGGGCGCGGCCATGGAAAAGCCCGCCGAATAGACGAAGAGGTCGATCGCCCCCGCCTCGTCGCCCGCGCTCTTCACAGCCCGCGCGATCTCCCCCTCGAGGGCGGCGTCTGCGGAAAAGCTCTTGATGCGGTCCCCCTTGAAGGGAGTGCGTGAGACATTGTAGACGCGGTACCCCTTCGAGAGCAGCCGAAGGGCGGTCTCCCGCCCGATCCCCGAGGAGGCGCCGACAACAACTGCGGTGCGTCTTGCGGACATGGAATGCTCGTAATGCGTCGAAGCGGGTCTCTCTTCCTGCTTTTTCTCCCCCGCTTTTTCCTTTTCCTCCGTACTCTGCGGCATATTCTTTTCCTGTTTCATGCCAAAAGTATGTCTCTGAAGTTTTGGAAGTATGCGCGCGCCGCCCCATGATTTTTTCGGGCGGCGCGACCTCATAATCAACGAAATTCGGCGCAAACTTCTGATATGCAGAAACGAAACGGATTTTACATCCTTGCGGCGTTTGCGATCATTCTCATGCTGCTCGCCCACTTCAGCGGGCGGATGGCGGCCACCGCCCCCGCCTTCACCTTTGCGAGCGAGGCGCGAGAGGTGTATCTCACCTTCGACGACGGCCCCAGCACCGTCGTGACTGGGGAGATCCTTGACACTCTCAAAGAAGAGAATGTGAAGGCGACCTTCTTCCTCGTCGGCGAGAGGATCGACGGACGGGAGGAGGTCGTACGGCGGATGGCAAAAGAGGGTCACACGATCGGCGTCCATTCCATGACACACCGCTACGACATGATCTACTCCTCGCCGGAGGCCCTTGCAGAGGACGTTGGGAAGTGTGCCGCGCGCATCGAGAAGGTCACAGGCGTCACGCCGAGGGTGTACCGCTTCCCCGGCGGGGGAAGGCATGCACGGGAGGAACAGCTCCTCAAAGAGATGGGATACCGCATCGTATGGTGGAATGCGGTGAACGGCGATTCGGAGATCGCGCATGCGGATGCCGAAACGCTTGCAAAGACCGCCCTTTCGACGAGTGCGGGAAAGGGGCAGGTCGTCCTCCTCATGCACGACCGCGCCGATTGCACCGAGACGGCGAAGGCTCTGCCCGCCATCATCGCTGCCTTTCGCGAAGAGGGATGCGTCTTTCGCGCCTTCTGACCCCTTTCCGCCTCCCGTTTGCGCCCTCGAAGGCCCGATAGAGGACGCCGACGGGGAGGATGGCAAAGGATAGCCCGAGCGAGACCGCCCATTCCTTCAAAGAGAGCGCGGAGAGATCGAAGAGCGAGCGGACGGGCGGGATGACGACGAGGAGGACGGAGAGAAGCATTCCGATCCCCACCGTGAGGAGAAGCGTCTTGTTGGAGAAGGGCTTTTGACGGGCGAGGCCATCCTCCCTTCTCACATTGAAGGCGTGCAGAAGTTCCAGCCCCGAGAGGGTGACGAACGCCATCGTGCTTGCGACGCCGTTCCCCCACGCCCTGTTTGCGAAGATGAACATCGTGACGAGGATGCAAGTCTGCGCCACGCCGAAAAACAGGATGCGGAAAAGTGACCTTCGGGAAAAGATCTCTCTGTCCGAGACGGGGGGACGCAGCATCGCGCCCTCCGTTCTTTCCACGCCCAAGGCGAGGACGGGCAGAGAGTCGGTGATGAGATTCACCCAAAGTAGCTGTGTGGAGGTGAGGAAGTCGTATCTCCACAGAAAGAGGGAGACGATGAGTACGGATAAAACCTCCGCGAGGTTGGTCGCAAGGAAGAAGGAGATCGTCTTTTTGATGTTGAAAAAGACGCTCCGCCCCTCCTCGACCGCCTTCGTCATGGTGGTGAAATCGTCGTCCGCGATGACGACGTCGGCGGCGTTTTTCGTGACGTCCGTGCCCGAGCCCATTGCAACGCCGATGTCGGCCGCCCGAAGAGCGGGGGCGTCGTTCACCCCATCCCCCGTCATGGCGACGACCTCCCCGCCCGCCTTTAAGGCGCGGACGATCCTCGACTTATGCCCCGGGGAGACGCGCGCATATACGCTGTAAAACTTCGCCCGCCGTGCAAGCTCCTCCTCGCCCATCGCATCGAGCTGCTCTCCCGTGGCGACCTCGGAAATATTTTCGGCAATGCCGAGGCGGGAAGCGATGGCAAACGCCGTCTCGGGGCTGTCCCCCGTGATCATCACCGTCTTGACGCCCGCCCCCTTGCATGCGGCGACCGCCTCCTTTGCCCCCTCCTTGGGAGGATCGAGCATGGCGGCAAGCCCGATGAAGGTAAGCCCCTCCTCCCGCATGTCCTCTCCATAGGCAAAGCCTAAAACGCGCATGGCGTTTTTTGCGTATCCGTCGGCCGTCTCCCTGATTTTTGTGCGGTAAACCTCGGACATGGGTATCTCGCCCGCTGTTGTGAGGAGCTTGGTACACCTCTTCAGGAGGACGTCTGCCCCGCCCTTTACATACAGTCTTTTCTTTCCATCGCTTTCGGAGAGAACGCTCATCATCTTGCGCTCGGAGGAAAAGGGCGTGCCGCCGAGGGTGCGGAAGGAGAAGTCGAAGTTCTTCTTGTCGGCATATTCGAGAAGGGCGACTTCGGTGGGATCGCCGAGGTAGCTCCCCGCGCTCCCTTTTACCGTGTGGCAGACGCGGATGCACCGCAAAAGCTCGCATATATCCCCCTTTTTCTCCTCCGAGAAGCCGCAGGAAACGCTCTCCACCGTCATGCGGTTCTTGGTGAGGGTGCCCGTCTTGTCCGAACAGATGACGCTGCAGCCCCCGAGTGCCTCCACTGCGGAGAGCTTTCGGATGACGGCGTTTCTTCCCGCCATCCTCTGGACGCCCATCGCCAGAATGACGGTGACGACCGCCCCCATTCCCTCGGGGATCGCCGCGACCGCGACCGCGATCGCCGCCATGAGATTTTGCAAAAGTGAGAGCCGTCTCGCGAACATGCCCCCCGCAAAAAGGATGAGAGCGACCAGGAGGACGGAGATCGTGATGATCTTGCCGAGCTTTGCGATCGTCCTGTCGAGGGGGGAAGGAGAAGCGCGGTCCTCGTGAAGAAGGGCCGCGATCCGCCCCATTTCGGTGTCCATGCCGCACCCGACGACGACAAGGCGGGCACTTCCCATGACGCAAAAGGTGGACATGAAGGCGGTGTTTTTTCGCTCGGAGAGAGCGGCCTTTTGCACGATACAATCCTGTTTTTTGACGGGGACGCTCTCGCCCGTGAGGGCAGATTCGTCGCAGCGGAAGTTGTCGCCCGAGAGGATGCGGCAGTCGGCGGGAACGCGGTCCCCCTCCTCGAGTTCGATGACGTCGCCGACGACAAGCTCCTCCGCATCGATCTTGATGACTTTCCCGTCGCGGACGACTTTTGCCTCACACTTGGAGAGTTTTTTGAGCTGTGCAATGGCGGCATCCGCCCGATATTCCTGCAAAAAGCCCACGACGGCATTGAGAAGGATGACGGCGAGCAGAATGGCGGTGTCAACGAGTTCCCCGCGATCCCCCGTGAGGAAGGCGAGGACGCCCGAGAGGATGGCGGCCGCGATGAGGATGAGGGTCATGAGGTCCTTGAACTGTGCAAAAAAGAGCATGAGTTTGCTCTTTTTTTTGCCCTCTTTCAGGACATTTCTGCCGTTTTTTGCGAGGCGGGAGGCGGCCTCGAAGCTGCTGAGTCCCCCCTCCCCGCTCCCGACGCGGGAGAGCGTCTCCTCCTTGGATGACATATATTGTTCCATACTAAGTAGCGTATGAAGGGCGGGCCTTATTTATGATAGATGTGGGCGGGCGGGGACCCTCGGTCCCCGCCCGCCCACAAGACTATAATTCCATGATCTCGGTGAGTGCAAATTTTGTCTTGTCGCAGGAGGTAAGGAAGTATCCGATCCCCGCCTTCTCGCACTTTAAGGGGAAGAATCCCGCCCCGTGGAGGTGCCCGAATACCACCATGTCCGCGTTGTGAGCCTCAAAAAGCTCGGTGAAGAGGGTGTCCTCCTTCTTCACGTTGAAGGGCGGGAAATGCACGAGGACGATGAGTTTGTCCCCCTCGCCCCTCACCTTCTCCGCCTCCTTGAAGGCGAGTTTGAACCGCTCGGCCTCCCGAAGATAGAGCTTCATGTCGCGGTCTGTAAAGTCCGTACTCCCGGGAACCGTCCAGCCGCGGGAGCCTGCGATGACAAGCCCCCCCAGCTTCACGCAGTCGTTTTGCAGAAAATGAAAGCGGGGCGGGGCGGCCGCGCGGATGCGCGAGATGCCGTTCCACCAATAGTCGTGATTGCCGCGGACGAATACCTTCTCCCCGGGAAGCTCTTCAAGGGAGAGGACGTCGAACATGCCCTCCTCGAACTTCATGCCCCACGAGGTGTCGCCGCCGAGAAGGACGATGTCGGTATCCTTTACCTTCTCCCGCCAATCGGCCTTGATCTTGTCAAAGTGCCCCTCCCACTCGGGGCCGAATACGTTCATCGGCTTGTCCGACATGCCCGAGAGGTGCAGATCGCTGATCGCAAACACTTTCATACCGTCTTTGATTATACCACGCCCCGCCGCAAATTGCAAGCAAATATAAATCACGTCATGCTGAGCCGCGCGGTACGCGCGTGTCGAAGCACCACCGCATTCTGATCCACACCATTCTCCCCGATACGAAAAAGGACCGCCGAAGCGGTCCTTTTCTTTCAACTTCAGATTCTTTTTATCTTATCCGCGCCTCCAGGTGTAGTTGGAAAGGAACTTGAGAACATCGGAGCCGTGTTCCTCTGCCCATTTGACGATGATCTCATGGGTGGTCGGATAATCCTCCTGGAATTTGGCATAGAAGAACATGAGCGCGTTCTTCTCCGCGTTCGAGACATCCACCGCCTCGCTCTCCTCGCTGAAAGGCAGGTTGCTGACCGTCCACCCCGCCGTCACTTCGAAGGTGACTTTGTCGAGCTTCTTTGTGCGGAAGGCAAACGCGCCGATCTCCACAAGGTTCTTCCCCACCGTAAACTGCGTGATGGAAGTGTTCTCAAACGCGCTCATGCCGAGCTTTTCAAGGCTTTCGGGGAACTTGATGTCCGTGAGGGCGGAGCAGTTTTCAAACGCCGCCATGCCGATCTCCCTGACGCCGCTGCCGAGGGTCACGCTCTCAAGGAATGCACAGTTGCAGAAGGAGTAGATGTCGATGCAGGTGATGCTGTCGGGAATGATGACCGAGTGGATCTTCTCACACCCCATGAAAGCCTTGTTCGTGATCTTGGTGACCTTCCTCTCGTTATACGTCTCGGGGATACGGACATCCGCCTTGATCTCGTCGTTGTCGTAGCCGATGACGAAGTAGGAACCGCTCGCCTTGTCGTATTGCAATTTCAATCCGTCGACAATGCCGACGTCGTAGCCGCAGACGGCGCATGGCCCACCGCTGTGCGCACCCTCCGTCTCCTCCAGTTTCCGGCCGCAGAGAGTGCATATCTTCCAGTGGGAAGTGCCGTTCGTGACCCATTCCTCGCCCTCGACATGCTCGTGGGGCTTTTCATATCCGCAGACGGAACAGACATAGCTGCCGTTTACAAAACTGTGCGCGGCACTGTCCTTCCTGAGGCCCGTATGCTCGCAGATAGAGGGGTGCCAATGGTTGTTTTCATCCGTCTCCCATGCCGACGAATAGCTATGTTCGTGGGGCTGAGGCTTGTTGCCCTCGCCGTAAAGCATCTCCGCCTCGACGGAGGGATCCCCGCTGCCCGCATGCAGGGTGATGACGTAGTAGCCCTTGCCGCCGATGACCCTGATGTTGCCGCCGCCGTTGCCGTCGAAGAGCTTCTTTGCGGAATCGCTCAAATGGCCGGCATTGATCTCGCCGTCCCAATAGCCGCCGCCGTCCTTGACGATCTTGAACTCTTCTCCGTTCTTGAAGGCGCGTTCGAATACATATTGCGTTCTTCCGTCCGTATCCTTTGAAACGAGACGGTGGAATTTCCATGTGTCATTGTGCGTTTCCCCCCAGCCGCCGTTATCCGTAAAGGTGCCGACGATCCAATAGTTCGTGGAGGAGAGACCGCCCTCCGCGGGGGCGTCGTAGGCATAGCCGCACTCGCAGCGATAGTTCGCATTTTGGGTATGCGGAGCCTTTTCCGTCTTCTCCCCGCAGGAGCATTCCTGCCAATGCTGCCTTTCGTCCCGCATCCATACGAAGGTATGGGAAGTATGCTCGCCGTCTTGGCCGCCTTCGTCCTCGACCTTCATGGGCGCGCCGCATGCGTCGCACTTGCCGTTTTTATCGTCGTCGCAATGAACGCCGCGGGAGCCGTTTTTCTCGGTGTTGTCCTCCTCGCAGAGTTGCCAATGCTCGTCCCCCTTATACTTCCATGTCCAGGAATGGACATGCGAACCTTGCATGTAATACTCGCAGACGTCGCACATGCGGTTTGCGTCCTTGTCGACATGGGCCTCGCGGCTTCCCGCTTTCTCCACGCCGCAAAGGCACTCCTGCCAATGCTGCGTGTCGCTGTAATGGAGCGTATAGCTGTGGTTGTGGCCGCCTTCGCCCTCACCTTCACCGCCGCCGACGGGATCGCCGCACATATCGCACTTGCCGTCCCCGTTCCTGTCGACATGGTCGTGACCGTCGCCCCCATCTCCCTCCGTGTTCCCGCCGCCGCAGGCCGCAAGACTAAGGGTCACCGCCATCAGAAGAGCGGTCGCTGCAAAAAAGAAACGCTTTCCAAACTTCATATATCTTTCTCCGGGTTTTCTCACTTTCATTTTACACAAGCCGAACGACTGCGTCAACAAAATTTCATTATAATAAATAATGTTAACATTTTTTGTGCGTTTTGAACAGCATTGACAAAGATTTTCGGGCAACTTATAATGTTGATGAGTAATCGGAAGGACTGTTTCGTCTTACGATTGAGAGGTGCGATTTGGAGGAAGGCACGCTTCTATACCGCCGCTATCTGCAGGGCGACGGTGCCGCACTCGAGACGCTCGTCGCAAAATACAGTGACGCGCTCGTGCGGTTTGCCTACTGTCTCATGCGGGACATGTCCGCCGCGGAAGACGCCGCGGAGGATGCTTTTGTCGCGCTCATCATCAAGAGACGCTCCTTCTCCGACGACACCAATCTGAGGGCATATCTCTACAGGGCGGTCCGTAACAACTGCATCGACCGCATCCGGAAAAACAGGCGCACGGCACCCCCTTTGGAGAGCGTCTTTGACCCCGAACGTCTCTTTGAGCGCAGGACGGAGAACGAACTGCTCTATGCGGGCATGGAGGAGCTTCCCCCGCAGTACCGCGACGCACTCTATCTCGTCTACATCGAGGGCTTCCGCCCCGAGGAGGCGGCAACCATACTGAAGCGGACGAGAAAGCAAGTCTACAACCTTCTCTCCCGCGCAAGAGCCGCCCTCAAAGAAATCTTATTGAAGAAAGGAGTTGCCCATGAAGAGCTATAGGGAACGCACAGAGGACATTCTCGAAAAGGCGAAAACCGTAAAAAAGGCGCGCGCATCGCGAAATAAAAAGCTCGCCGCCGGCATCTCCTGTTCGCTTGCGGCCGTGCTTGTCTTAAATCTCGCCCTCTTTCTCCCCGGCGGCATGAGCGCCGATCCGATGTCCTCCCTCATGCCCGAGATCGGGGGGACGGCGGAGAGCTACCTCGAAATACAGGAAAGGCTCTCCTCCATGCGCAGCGAGCCTTCTTGGGACGACGAATATTGGACGGATTCGCCCGGGAGCGAGGGAAATCTTCCCGGCAGCGAAGGGACCTCTACCGTGAACGAGTACCGCGAGATCGGCCGCGCGCAGGCAGAGGGTGCCGAGGAGGGAGACATCCTTCAGATCGGCAATGGGACGGCCTTCTATCTCACCGCCGATTTTCATCTGCAGGCCTACTCCCTTTCCTCCGCTTCCCTCATCGGCGAAATCGCGATCGCGCCCGAGGGCGGGTACTTCTTCATGGGGGACGATCGGGAGATGTATCTTTGCGATGATCTCTCCTCCGCCGTCCTGTTTGCCACGGTCTGTGACCCCGCAACATGGCTCCCCTACACCGCCGTGATCGAGGTGGAGACGAAAAACCCCGCCACCATGTCTGTGACAGGGATGCAGTTTATCTCGGGAAAGCATTCGGCCTCCCGCCTTATCGGAGACATTTTTCTGACGGTATCCCGCTTCACGGTGCCGCAAAACTCCGACCTTACAAGGGCGGAGGATTATCTCCCGCATACGGGTGTCTTTGGCAAACTTGCCCCCATCCCCGCCTCGGCCATTTTCCTTCCCGACGAGGCGCATACGCCCGTCTATACCGTGGTGACGACCCTTTCAAAGACGGGAAAGCTTCTTGCGACGCGCGCGCTCCTCTCCTTCGCGGGCGAGGCTTCCTTCTCGAAAAGTGCGGTCTATGCGACGAACAACTACCTTGCAAGTACCCAAGAAGAGGGACGCTATGAATACAGGACGAATGTCGTCCGCATCGCCTATGACGGGGAGGGCAACCTCGCCCTCAGCGCGAAGGCGACCGTCGGGGGAATGATCGGGGGCAGTGCCTCGATGGACGAATGGGAGGGAAATTTGCGCATCTTTGCGACGACGAAGATGTACGAAAACAATGATCGCGCACATCTTGTTCTCAAAGAGATGAACGCCTCCCTCTATATTTTGGATGCACGGACACTCGAGCTTCTTGCAAGCAAGGAGGCCTTTGCCCCCGCGGGAGAGGGCGTTCGCATCGTCCGTTTCGACGGGAAAAAGGGATATGCGGGCACCTCGGAGGACCTTTCCTCCCCCGTGTTCGCCTTCGGCCTGAGTCCCGACGATCTCACATGCACGCGCGACGAAAATACCCCCACCCTCTCGCTATATCTGACAAAGTTCTCGGGCGGCCTTCTCCTCGGCATCGGGAAGGCGACGGCATCCGTAGGGGTCAAAGTGGAACTGTATCACGCGCCTGCTACCCTTGCCGCCTCCTACAGGGCGAAGGAACTCATGGGAAATGCGGAGAGCTGCAGGGCATATTATATCGATCGGGAACAAGCTCTCATCGGCTTTGCCGCGATCGGCTCTGCGGACAGCGCGAAGTGCTATCTTCTCCTCGGCTGCAGCGGCGGGGACATTTCGGAGATCGCCCGCATCCCGATCTCCTGCAGCGCGAAAAATGCGCGCGCCTTTGTGGAAAACGGCACGCTCTACCTCTTTGACGGCACCCTCACCGCCCGCTTTGTCGGTTGAAAATCGTATCAAAGTCACAAAACACGATTATGCAAAAAAGTGCCATTTTGGCACTTTTTTTATAAGAAAAGGTGCCAAAATGGCACCTTTTGTCGGGGTCAAAATTAACCTAAGATGAGAACGGATAGCCCGCAGAAGATCATGAGCGAAACGGCGTCCACGATCGTCGTGATGAAGGGCGAGGCGACGGCGGCGGGGTCGAGCTTGCACTTCTTCACGAGGAGAGGCAGAAGGCACCCGACGATCTTCGCAACGAGGACGGTGCAAAAGAGGGACAGCGAGACGATCGCGCATTTATCCCAGGTGTACGCCCTGTTCCCCGGCATGAACGTCCCGAAGAGAAGATTGTCGATGAGCATGAGCTTTGCAAAGCAGGCGACGGCAAGGGTGGCCGCAAGCAGAAGCCCCGCGAGGATCTCTTTGAGAAGCACCCGTCCCGTGTCCTTTGTCGTCAGTTCTCCGAGGGCGAGGGCGCGAATGATGGTGACCGAAGCCTGTGAACCCGAATTTCCGCCCGTGTCCATGAGCATGGGGATGCACGCAAAGAGGACGGGGCTGATGGCATTCAGCCTTCCCTCGAAGGAGTTGATGATGAGTCCCGTGAACGTCGCACTGATCATGAGGATCAGAAGCCAGGGGACGCGCTTTTTCCAGATGGAGACGGCACTCGTCTTCAAGTACGGCCTGTTGTCGTGCAAGACGCCGGCCATGGCCTCGATGTCCTCGGTGGTCTCCTCTTCGATGACGTCGATGGCGTCGTCGACGGTGACGATGCCCACCAGCCTTCTCTCGTCATCCACGACGGGAATGGCGAGGAAGCCGTAGTCCGAGATCTTGCGCGCGACCTCCTCCCTGTCGTCCTTGGTGTTCACATAGATGACGTTCTCCTCCATGATGTCCGAGATGAGCGCGCCCTTCTTTGCGAGCATCAGATCTTTTGCCGTGACAAGCCCGAGGAGCTTATTCTCGGGGTCGGTGACGTAGCAGGTGTAGATGGTCTCCTTGTCGATCGCTGTCTCACGGATGATGTCGAACGCCCTCTCCACGGACATGGTGGGCAGGAAACGCACGAACTCGATGGTCATGATGGAACCCGCGCTGTCCTTCGGGTACTTGAGAAGTTCGTTGATGTAGGCGCGCGTCTCGCTGTCGGAGAGGGCGAGAAGCCTCCTTACGACGCTGGAGGGCATCTCCTCGACGAGGTCGACGGTATCGTCGAGGAAGAGTTCGTCCATGACCTCTTTGAGCTCTTTATCGCTCAGCTTTTTGATGAGCTTTTGCTGGGTGTCCGTGTCGATCTCGACGAACATCTGCGCCGCGAGGTCCTTGGGCAAAATGCGGAAGAGGACGGGCAGATCCTCCTCCTTCGCGCTCTCGAATACCTCCGCAAGGTCGATCTCGTTCATGCCCGCAAGAAGGGGCTTTAAGACAGCAAAGTTGCGCTCCTCGAGAAGGGCTAAAATCTCATCCTCTTCGGCGATGAGGCGGGCGACTTTGGGAAGTTCCTCGATGATGTCCACCGTGTCGTCGACGGAGACATCCTCCATGACTTCCTGCAGTTCGTCGTCGCGCAGGCCCTCGATGATCTTCTCCTTGAGGGCCGCATCCAAGAGGACGAGGACGTCGGCGAGCTGTTCAGGCTCGAGGGCGCGGGCGAGCGGGACGAGATCCCCCTCTTCCACCTCCGAAAAAAGATGCGCCACCGCTTCGGGAGAATACTTCCTCACCGACTCGGCAGCGTCATCGTAGTTTTTTTGTTCCAATAATTTCCTGATCTCTTCTTCCATATCTTCACCTCGCAAAATAATTTGAAAAGCGATGTGCGCAGAGGAAAGAAGCCGTGAAAAAAATTACGCGGGATGACGGACCGCGAACCACGGCTTTTGCATTCGGTCTGCGACTTTGGTACTTCGCCCTTTCACGGCCTGCCTCCTTGTACTTTTTCTTCTATTATATCCGCCGCCCGCAAAAATGTCAACTCGGGAGAGCGTATATTCCCACCTTTTTTGCAAAAAAATACGGGTCCGCCCACTTAGCGGACCCGCCGAAAAATATCTTATTTTTCAAAGAGCGGAACGGCTGCGACGCCCTTGTATTTCAGCCCGCGCTGTTCGTCGCTCCTCTGCTTGACATAGTTGTTCGCACTGTCCTTCCCATACATATAGAAGTTGAAGTCGTGCGTGCCCGCCGCCTTGGGAAGAAGTTCACCCTGCCGCTGCATCTCGGCCGTGTCGCCCCCGGCAAGTATCCCGATATTGACGCCCAGGTGCGTAAAATCGCCGAGCGACTCGTTGAGTCCCGCCGTGTCGAGGCAGGCATAATTTCTGCCGCCGCCGTAATAGGCGATGCCGCCGTGTACGAATTTCTTCCCGTCCGAGGTCGGCTCGATGAGAGAGCCATAGAGATCCGGATCCAGCTTCGTAACGTATTCGATCATGCTCGCGATGTTCAGATTGAGCCAGCCAGACAGAACGCCGGTGGGCGACTCGATGAGGGTGGAGGAATTGATGAGGGTGATGTCCTTCCAGTCATACAGGCGCACATCCCCATGAAGGCGCAGGACGCTCGCAAACGAAGTGCCGCCCGACCACTCCCAGTCGGTGGTAAAGCCGTTATAATTCTCCCCGCCCGGATAGAGATATTCGCCCGCAAAGTTGCTCTCGATGCCGACGGTGAAGAGACCGCTCGTCTCGAGGACGGAATTTTTGAGGGTGACGTCCGTCATCACATATTGCTGATAGAACCATGCGTCCTCGTGGAGCTTCCCGCCGCCGTAGAGGTTGTTCCCCCCGGCGTCGTTGTACGGCATGCCTCTCTCATCCGTAAGAGCGGGCTGTTGGCCGTTTGTAAGGTTCGCATGAAGAGCCTTGTTCGCGCCGATCTTGAGGATAAACTCCCTCCCCTGTGCAAGGATACAGCCGTCGATCGTGACATGGATGCGCTCGCTGTCCACCCCGGCGGTATTTTCGGAAAGGCTATTGATGAAATACTTACTTCCGTCTCGGTTGCCGCCGTAAGCACGGATGACGTTTCGCCCGTTGCGGATGCGGCAGTTGACGATCTCGGCGGAAGCATTCACCTCGAGCGTAGTGCCCGTGTGGTTGAGCTGGGTGAGGTCATACGCGCCTTTCTCGTCGGCGAGCAATTCGTCACTGCACCCGAGCAGGTTGACGCCGTAGAGTTTTACGCCGTCCGTTCGGACGAGGAAGGCGCAGTTGTCCTGTCCCGCCACGCTCGCCATTTGCTTATAGTTGACGAAATACAGCGGATCCCTGTAGATAGAGAACTGAGGCTGATCTCTGCCGTCAACGGCATGGGTGTAGTTGCCCGCGTCGATGTATTTTCCGTTGCCATAGACATCCGCTTTGAACTCCATGACATAGGTGACGAGGGCATCCTTCTCATCGGCATCCTGCGACTTTTTGTACCATTCAATGTTATAGGTAGACTTCATGCGGTGACTCTGAAGAACTTTTTCCCGTTCGGAAACGGAGAGAACTTCGCCCGCAGAATTCGTTCCGAGCTTGATGTCCGCCGTGAGAACGACGGGAAGAGAAGCGTCCGTCGCCGCAACGAGTTCGGGGGCATTCTTCACCGCCACCGCCTCCTTGACGACGTTGACATTCAGGGTGCCCTGCACATTCCTTCCGAAGGCGGCGTTCCCCTTCCATGCGGCATTCACCGTGATCGCTCCCGTTCCCTTGGGGATAAGGACGGGCGCACCGCCGCGCATCTCCACCTTGGCGACGCTCTCGTCCGAGACGGTATAGACAATGTCCTCCCCCGCAAGCCCGATGCCCGATGTGCTGTAGGTGTAGACGAGGAGCGGATAGACGTTTTCCGCCGTCTTGAGCGCGGATGTGTATACCATGCCTGCGATCGTATAGCGTTCCGCGAGGTCGCACTTGACGTCGTTGTTGATCTGGACGACGCTCACGTTGTTGATGATGGAGACGTGGATGAGTGCCTCTTTTCTCGTCTCGTGATAGACCGCTTCGACGGAGAGAGTATAATCTCCCCCCGCTGCCGCATTCAGAGTGAGCGTCCCCCCGTCCACCGTGATGTCCTCTTGGGGACCCGTGTAGACCCAGCTGTATTCCACTCCCTTCGCACCGCCCGATGCAACGGCATAGAAGGAGACGGATGTGCCCGTCAATACAGTCGTCTGCCGCGAGCCGTCCTCCATGGGGAGAAGGGTATTGTCCGAAAAGACGGAGAATGCAAATTCCGTGAAGGAGATGAGGAAATGGTACTCCTTCCTTCCCGCAATGAGCGTCGCTTCGATCTCGCTGCCCGCATCTTCGTCAAAGGTGATGTCGAGGGTGTACTTCCCATCTCTTCCATTGATTTCCGCGCGCGCCTTTTCGGAGCTGAAGGTGGGACGGCCGCCCATACATTCCACATAGAGCGTCGTCTCCGTCGTCCCCTCCGTCACCTGCAACCCGCCGAATGCATTCTCGTCCTCCACCACTTGGCCGTTGATGATGACGGAAGAGGAGGAAGGCTTCGAGATATCGAGGCTGACCTTCTTTTCGATCGCACCGGCTATCCCGCCATCGACGAGGATGGTAAACTCTGCCTTCCCCGAAAACGGAAAGAAGATCGTCCGCGTGCTGCGCTCGAGCTGCGAAAAGACGCCGCTGATGTCGCTGATGGTGTAGGCGTTGAATTGCACGGGATGGACGGCCACGTCATAGGTGTAACTTCCCGTGGGGATCGTGCCGCTATATCCCGACTGCGTCTCGTTGAGCGTGACGGCATTCCCCTCGGCGTCCTTGAGGTCAAAGTCGAAGGCATATGGCTTGGAAGACACCACGACGACGGGAAGGCTGTCCGTAAATCCCTTGTCGTTGCTCGTCGCGACGATCTTCGCCTTGCCCTCCCCCGTGGGAATGATAAGCCCGTCCTCCGTGACTTCGGCGACGTTTGTATCGCTTGAGGAGAGCGTGAAGCCCTTCTCCGCCGCATTGCTCGGCTGGACCTCGGCGACGACGGTCGCGTGGCGGTCCTCCGCCATATCGATATAGATGGAACCGTCTTCACCCACGTCCTCAGAACGGAGCTCGATGCCGCTCACGGGGGGCGGCATGACGAGACTAATGATGTTCACCGAGGTAAAGATGACGATGACGAACACCATCGGAATGACCAATATGAGTGCAAGCAATGTTTTTCTCATCAGATGCCGCCCCCCGAAAATTCATAATATTTCTTCCTCAAGCGGAAGAAGAGATAGAAGTTCGCAAGTGCCACGGCAAGGAGCGCGATCCCTCCCGCAAGCACATAGGTGAGATAGCCGATCTCGAAGGAGCGGAGCTGGCCGAGTATTTTAAGTACGAACACAAGCCCGCCGACGAGGAAGGAAAAGAGCAAGCCTACCACGATGACGATGGAGACCGTCCCCGAGGATTCCTTGATCTCGCCGTCGTCCTCCGTCGAGAATTTTGCATGGTTGAAGTCATACCGCGTCGCGACCGCGATATTCGCAAAACTGAAGAGCAGCCCGACAAGGCCGATAAATGCGGCGTCCGCGATGCCCACCATGCCTGCAGCGCACAGAGTGACCGCGGAGGCGACCTGCGAAATTGCCGTGACGATGAGGCAGAGAACGATCTTCGAGAGGAACACCGTCTTGTAGCCGATCGGCATGGCCTTCACCGCATAAAACATTTCGCCGTCACGGCTGATGTTTGTTGCACAGAATACGTTCGTGAGTGCCCCGAAGAGGATGGTGAGGAAGATCGCAAGTTCGAGTTCGCAGTCAAGCCCCACGAGATTGACGACGAGAGAGGCCCCGACGTCCATGCAGAAGTAGACCATGAGGGGCATGATGAGTGCCACCGAGAAATAGGAGAACATGTAAGAAGGCGTCCTGAAGATGTGCAGAAATTCCTTCTTGAGGAGGGCGGCGAATTTCGACCCCTTCCCCTTTATGACGCTGTTGCGGAAGGCGGCCGCGGAAGAGCCTTGGTTGCGGGCCTGCAGAGAGCGCGTCAGAATGCTCCTGATGATGATCATGGAGAGCGCGATGCCGGCGACAGCGACGCCGATAAGCCCCAGCCAGCTTTGAAGCGGCCTTACACCCGTCATGATGTCCGCAAGGAAGCGGGCGGGATAGAGGAAGGAACACGCCTTTCCGATCCCCCTCATGATCTTCTCGTTGAAGAAATATTTGAGGCTGTCGCCGAGGAGGAGCTGCTTTACGCCGCTCAAAATGATGGAATACAGCCAGATCGCCACCCCGAGGAGGGCGGTCAGCACGATGAACATGAGGATATACCGCTCTTTGAGGAACCTTTTGACCACTTGGAAGAGGGGCACGATGACGGCCGCGATCCCGATCGTGATGAGCGGGATGAGGAAGCAGCTCCCGAAAGAGAGAAGCCAGAAGGTGGCCGTGACGTTCACCCGCCATGCAAACGTCGCATTCACCGTCGTGAAGGCAACGAGCGCGATAACGAGTTGCCCGCGGTAGATGGAGAGGAGCCGCGCGACGAAGAGGGTGCGCGCGTTGATGGGCATCGCCGAATAGAGCTTCATATCGTCGGCGGTAAAGAGTTCCCTGCCGAGCTGTCCCACGCCGCCGACCACCATGCCGAGGAAAATTGCCGAATAAAGGATGGTCAAAAGCTCATTGGAGCGCGACACAAGGTCCGGCTTCCCGGCGGTCTTTATGGCGGCATATACGCCGACAAAGCGGCCGAAGAAAACCACAAAGAGGGCGACGATCGCCCCTGCGAGCAAGACGCGCAGCAAAAAACCGAGGAGATCGAATTGCCCCGCTTTGAACATCGAACGCCGCTCCTCTCTCCCCTTGCGAAGGAGCGCGCCCACCATGCGAAAGTTGACGCCCCCCGTCTTTCGAGCGGTCCTCTTGCGGCCGACGGCCGCCTTATTCTTCCTGTCCTTCATTGCGTAAGAAATACTCCTCGAAATCGAAATTGGGATTCTGGGCGTAAATATTTATCATGTCAAGCTCGTTCACCTGCTTGCCCTTCCTGATGAGGACGACACGGTCGCACAGCTTTGCCACGGTGTTGAGTGCGTGCGAGGAGAAGAGGATGGTGTTCCCCTCCGCGACGTAGGCGTGCATGAAGTCCTGCACCGCACGCATGGTGCGGGGATCAAGCCCCGTCATTGGTTCGTCGAGGATCCAGAGCTTCGGATGGTGAATGAGAGACCCCATCATACAGATCTTCTGCCGCATGCCGTGCGAATAGGAGGAAATGAGGTTCCCGATGGGCTTGCCGAGCTGAAAGACGGCGTCGAGTTCCTTGAGCCTTTTCAGGCGCAAATTGGTGGGGACTTCGTATACGTCCGCCATGAAATTGAGATATTGAAGGCCCGTCATTTTGACAAAGGTCGCATGATTGTCGGTGACGAACCCCATCATCGACTTCGCCTTCTCCGCCTGTTTGCGGATGTCGTAGCCGGCGATCTTGATCTCCCCCTTCTCAAAGGGAAGCATGCCTTCGAGACATTTGAGCGTCGTCGATTTCCCCGCGCCGTTATGGCCGAGAATGCCGACGATCTCCCCCTCACGGCAGGTGAAGGAGACATCCGTCACCGCCCAGGGTGCCTTGCGGGAATAGCGTTTGCACAGCCCCTTGACGGAGACCACTTCCTGCGCATCCGGGAGCCGTTTATGGCTCGGCTGGGAAGCGGGCTGCGGGGGCTGCTGCATGACGATCCGCGGCTGAGGCTGCGGCTGAGGCTGGGGGAATTGCACTACCGCCACAACGGACGGCTGCGAAAAGCGTGGGTCGTTTGTCATATGCACTCCTATTTTGCAACATTTCGGCGAGTTTTACGCCGTGCGCTGTGCGCAAAGCAATCAAATTTTATCATACTACCCATAAAAAAGCAATTTCCTTCTTTTTCCTCCACCGTTCGCCAATGCTTTTGATTGTAATTTTCACTTTTTGATTGTTTTTATCACATTTCTCGCCTCTTTTCACACATTCTTCTCCCCCAAAGCGGACTTTCGAAATGTATTTTTTGAATGTATTGAAATGTATAAAAAATCCCGCAAATTAGAACAAAACCTCAATTCCTCAAATGAAAACTTTCTAAATGCCGCTTTTTTCATAATAAGTGTTCCGTCATCAAATGAGCCAAATCGGAACGATCAAATTCTCACGGTCGAATGCCCCAAGGGAATCCGTCATACATAAAACTGCGGACGTTCCGCGTGTTAGCGGCGATTTTTCGATCAGAGAAAACGCTTTTGTGATCCTCTTGTCGGGATCCGCCGTCTTTTTGATTTCGATCGGACAGAGCTTTCCGTCCCCCTCCAAGATCACATCGATCTCTTTGGCGTCATGGTCCCGATAATAATAGATAAAGGGTTCTTTCCCAACGTTCTGATAGCTTTTTATGATTTCGGAGACGGCAAAATTTTCCAAAAGCGCACCGCTCATCGCTCCCATCTCCGCTACTTCGGGAGAGGACCATTTCGTGAGATAGCATACAAGTCCCGTATCATAGAAATAGAGTTTGGGCGTCTTGATCGTGCGTTTCAGCACATTATTTGAATAAGGGTGAAGAAGAAAGACGATCCCCAATGTTTCGAGGATATTCAGCCACGCTTTCGCCTGCACTTGATTGATATCCGCATCTTCTGCGAGTGCTTTATAGTTGAGAAGTTGTGCACACCTCGCCGCGACCGCGGTGATGAATTTGGAAAACTTTAAGGCGTCGATTGCTCCCGAAAGTTCCCGCACATCCCGCTCGATATACGTTGAAAGATAGGAAGAATAGTAGATATTTCTATCCTCGTAAATATTGCCGCAGACCCCGGGCATGCTCCCCTTCCATATGCGTTCGAACAGCATCGGCGTCGTCATTGCTTTTACGCGCTGAGCACTTTGAAGAAGTTCTTGAAAATTTGTTGTAAACGGCCGAGGCGGGGCACCTATGATCTCCCTCTGCGAAAGCGGGGACATATGCAAAAGGGCAACCCTGCCCGCAAGCGATTCCTGTACCCCTTTCATGAGACGGAAAATTTGCGAACCCGTCAACCAAAAATCCCCCGGATTATGGTGTTCATCGATGTAAATTTTAATATACGTGAAGAGCGCGGGGGCATATTGCACCTCATCGATCAAAACCGGCGGAGAATAGATCTGCAAGAACATTTTGGGGTCTGTTCTTGCCAACTCTCTCGTGGAGAGATCGTCCAATGATACGTACTTTCTCCCGATATTCTCTTTTTCGGCAAGTTGGCGAAGCATCGTCGTCTTTCCCGACTGCCTCGGCCCCGTCAATAAAATTGCCGGCCATATCTTGCTCAGCTCCTCGATCTTGCTTTCCATGTGCCGTTGAATATAAGCCATTGCACGCCTCCGCTGACGTTATTGTAGCAGATAATGAACTTTCTGTCAAGACAAAATTTCGGCTAAAATTTAATTTATTTTAATATTAGCCGAAAAAATAAAACAAAGTAATCTGACAAAAAGCTCTATATCTGATAGAAATTTGCATCATTTAGGCCCCATAAATTCTTGACCGCATTTTATCTTTATGGTATAATTATTTCAAAATTTTTTACGTTTGTTGTGTGAGATAAAAGCTCCCGAAGCGGGCTGCTATACCCGCCCCGGGACTTGCTTGACAAACCGAATGGCCCCAAAAGCACGATGGAATCACAAAAGTTTAACAAATTGCTCCAAAAAATCAAAACCGATAAGCGGGCACTCACTCCGATATATCAGGAATTTTATGCAAGGATCATTCTGCATCTCCGATTTCGTTTTGGAAAAAGCATTTGTCCGGAAGATATTGCGCAGGAAGTTTTTGAGACACTCTTGATCATGGAACATATCGAATACATCAACGCGCCGCAGCAATGGCTCTTCTCCGTGGCGGACAACAAGGCCATCGATCTTTTAAGGAGGCATCACGAAGAGATCTCCCTCACAGACGATCTGAAGGTCCCGCACAATTGCGAGATCCCCACCCAGAGCATCGCGATCCATCTCGCCTTCCAGCATATCGATCCGCTGTCCCAAAAAATTCTCCACATGCATTTCTGGGAAGGATACACCCACAAAGAGATCGCCGCCGAATTGAATATGACCTGCGGAAACGTTCGCCAGAAGGTCAGCCGTGCATATAAGATCCTCGAGAAATTTTTGTAACTTTTTTGTTCCCCGCCGCGACCTACTTATTAAGGTATAAAAATACCACATAGGAGGAAAAAATGTTACATCTCACAACCATCGGCTTGAGCCTTTTGATGCTCGGCACACTCGGCGCGGCACCCTGCGCCTCCCTCAAAAATGGCGATGACGGCCTGCGTTTTTGCGAGACGATCGTCTACAACGGGACCAATGACGACACGCATTCGACGGAGATCGTAAGGAGAGATTTTATCTCCAGAGAGAAAAGCGTCTATGATCTCGCGATCATTCCCCCGCGGTATACTTATTCCCCCGCCGTCTCCTCTTGCGCGGCGGTCGCGGGCAGCAATCTCATAGGATTCTACGACCGCTATAACGAAGATCTCATCCCCAACCACAAATCCGGCTCTTTGATCGCAGGAGTGGCATACTCCTATTCGTCACAGGATGAAGCGACCTTTGCATTGGCACATACGCTCTATGACTACATGGGGACGGATGAGACGGGTACGACGGAGGCGCAGTTCGTAGACGGCATAAAGAAGTTCTGCAAGGAGAAGGGCATGTCCGTTTCCACCGCCTCCTGCATGTCCTCCGGCTCCTTCAGCTTCTCCAAGGCAAAGACATACATAGAGGCCAACCAGCCCATCGTGTTCTTTGTGAGTGGGTATAACGTCGGTTTCATGGCTGAAAGAGACACCTTTGATTCCATTGGCTACTCGCTCTCGACTGCCAACCACGTCATGGTCGGCTTCGGATATTACATATACAACTATGTCACAACGGCGGGCAATGTGACCGACTACTACTTCAACGTGGCCTCGGGGGCCGCCATCGATTCCGCAGGACTGTATAACATCAATTTCAAGACAAGGATCATCGACGCCCTGGCCGTCAACATCTATTGAGCATGAATGTAAAAAGGTATCTGAAAAAACAGGCAAAGCAAGACCGGCTGGCGATCATGGAGGCGGACGGCGGGGAGACGCTTCGCGCTTTGGGGATAGAGCCTCCCAAAAAAAAGCCCCACCGCGCCGCATGGATCGCGGGGGCGGCGAGTCTCGCCGCCTCCCTCGCCGTTGTGCTCACGTGCGTCTTTACGCTCTACCCCTTCAATGCGCAGGAGGAGAAGTATTTGGAAGAGAACTTCGTCACCGAAGACAGCACGGTCGAAAAGATGAACGCGGAACTGCATGATTTTTTGCTTACCTTCGATGAAACCGCCTGTCAAATCGCTATTACGAGAACATACGATAGTGTCAGCGGCGAAGCATTGTATTATCAATTGACAATCAATCGCTCTGATAATTCGCTTTACGGCGAATTTTACATCACTTGCAATGAGCATTATGAATATCCGAACTTTACCTTTTCATTGACGCCCATTTTCGAAACCCTGACACACTATGCCATTACATATCAATTAGAATCTACGATCCATCCGCAGTATGGGTTTGAAACAATCACCTGCAAGGCGGAAATCAAAGGAACTATCGATTGTGTTTATATTACGCAGTACGACGAACTTATCCTCGATGGCCATACCTTCCTCGACAGCGTGCAGGCGATCGTCCACGCGACCGAGAATTAATGCCCCCACCAATTGTTCCAAAACCGCGCTGCAAAAGCGCGGTTTTTTTGTGGAAGGAACCGCCACGTCCACCGCAGATTCCTTCGGCAAATCGGCACAAATCTCTTCAGAAAAATACCGCAAATCCCTCTTTGCGATACGGCCCTAAAGTCAACGCTCTTCCATATCATTTTCCCCGTCCCATTCCGTGTTGATATCCTTATAATTAAATGAGCCGGAAGGATATTCATAAATAACTCCGCCGATCCTGAACTTTCTTCCGCAATTGGGACAGCGGTCCTCACAGGCAATATGATGCGCCGTTTCATTTCCCGTTTCCCCTGCGGACGCAGTGCCCGTTTCTTCCTTGTGGTCGATCAGGTTTACGGTAATATAGTGCCCGCATTTGCAAGCCAAATGCTCATAAAATTTGCCCGGCTCGGATGCGTCCGTATTACAACGGTCTGTCAGAGTGTTCCGATCGAGAAGGAGCCGACGTTGCAAAAGCGGCTTCACTGTTTTCCGCTTGATCTGCTTGTTTGCGATCTCACAGACCACTTCTGCCGGAAATGCAATTTCATGGTTTTCTATGATATCCCCGCGCGCCTTGTAGAGATAATCTTTTTCTTCGGGATCCCAAACGGAGTTGCCCTCGTCAAGATATGAACATTCGACTTCTATCTCGGCCTTTACGCTCAACGACAGAAAGGCCTTTCCGTTGAGACACTCTATGCTGTGAACATCCGAATGGACGACAATGTTCAGTATCTCAAAGTCATCATATTCTTCTCCCTCGCAAACCCCATGTCTATCCCATGTCTGCCCTTCGACGATCACCGGTTTGGTCCAGAGAATATTTTCAATGTAACTGTTGAGATCCGCTTGCGTATCTTTGAAATATCTCATCGCCCGGACAACATCGCCCCGGGGCGAGCCGATCGCATGAAACAGCTCTTTGAGCGTGTGAAAGATCTTTATTTTCTCTATTCCGCGGGGAACTATCCCGCCATCCGAATCGTCGCTCACGACGTATATTTCATTGTAGCCATTCGGGATCTGCTTTAATTTTGTCAAATCTGTAAGAATTTTCGCGTGCGTATCCGTCAGGTATTGCCCGAAGTTCTTGAGTAACCCTTCTTCTAAATTTTGCTTATCGAACACGGCCGGCACATCGGACAGACAACCTATCCCTTCTGCAAGTTTCCACTGGTGTGTGTCAAATACCTTTTTGAAATCCTCGGCCAACAGATCGGCACTCTCTTTCAGCTGCTGTTTACAAGCCTTTGCCACAGCGTCGCTGATGATCAATTCTCCGATCGCACCATCATCAATATGTTGTTTAAGAGTACCCAAATCACCGCTTTGATAGGAATACCCGGCATGGTCAAACACATTCGCAGCAAGAACAACTATCAGCGGCATGAACTTTTCTGACATTTCACATATCCTTCCTTTGAATTATATTTTCCTTTATTGGATAGGACGAGTTGAACGTGAAAAAATGTTACAATTTATTTTCACATGAGATCTGGCAAGTGGACTTTTCACGCTTCTCTGCCTCTCCAACAGCAAAAAACGGCCTATAAAGGGCGTACGCTGCGTACGCAAAAAGCCTGCGCACCTTGCGGGTGCACAGGTTTTTTGGGCTGACCGAATTAGACGTAAAATGAATAGCATCTTTCTCCTCGCAAAAAAGATTTCATAGAAAGATTTTTTGCGAAGAGGATTGGCAGGCATAAAAGGAAAGAAACGGCTAAAAGCCGTTTCTTTGAACCGTGCCTGCCGCGACGTGGCTGCTCCTGTCAGACTCGAACTGACGACACCGCGGTTAACAGCCGCGTGCTCTACCAATCGTACAGGTTTACAGGCAAAATTATGTTTTTAAAATATCTTTTGTGTTTAGCGACGAAACTTCTCATTTAATGGAATTGAGAAGCTCATTCGCAACAATACTATAGCCAGATTCAGACGAAAATCCAGAGAAAAAACCTCCGGGTAACCAGTAATTGTCATCTATCGAAATTTGTCTTATCTTTCTTTCAATTACTTGTTTGAAATCTTTCAAAGAAATAGTGTCGTACTCATTCAGCAAGATATTTACTAATCTATTAATTGATGCATACCCAATTGGACCTTGAATGATACGTCTCTTTTCCAAATCGTCATTGAATAAACCGCTCCATCTAACAGCCACCGAACTCCATATTGCCATAATGACTTCTTGACAAATTGTAACATAACCATTGATTTCTTCTTTCGTTCGCCAATCTAACACGAGCAATTTCTTTTTTACCATATTGTTTATCAGCGTACGAGTGGATCTTACAAAAGAATTTAACGTGATAAGCTGTGGCGTATTCTTTGTAGTACCCTCCAAAAGGATTTTATTGAACCATAATTCGCAATTTGGATCGGAAAGCAATTTAAGAGCAACCTCCACTGCTAGATATTCCGCTCTCGGCATACTTAAATCTTTACTATCCGCATACTTATTTATCTTATTTTTCAATACTATAGCCAATGACGTGTCAACTTTCTTTGACGTCTTATTAATAGTAATGAAGGTATCAATCTCCACTTTTTCGTCAACTTGCTCCATTACGACAACCGGAACTTCTTTATCTTTAATTTCATCGTATCTATCTTTATGGCCTTCCCTTAACATACGAAAAGCGTAAACACGGTGTTGTCCGTCAACAATTCTCAGCCGCACATTCTCATTAAATTTTTCATTTGTGGCACAAATAATTGCAGTCGGCAAGAAAAAATCAACACATAAAAAATCAACTATCTTTTGACAGTGTTCCTCGTTGATTTGGCGTTGATACCCCTCAAAACTAACGGGATCAAATACACTCACTTCTGTATTTTTGATAAGCCAATCAACGGTCTTTTTCGTGACATACAAGTTTATATCCTTTTTTTGATTTACCTGAATCATTCTTTTACTCTCCCTATTTTGTTACTCAATAATGTAATTATATCTTTTATTTTCTGCGCCTGTGGATCCTCTTGTGCAACAAAATCGTCAAATTCATCATGGCCAGTATCAAATTCATCTGTTTCGTCGTGTGCGTATGGACTTAGCAAACGATGCGATAAATAATTTAGGAACTCATTATAACTATTAAACGAATAGATTACTTTTGCGATAAAAAATATAGATTTTAAATCATATTCGTAAAATTTATTTTGTATTTCTTTTATCAATTCCTTCTCTAACGTTTCTACCGTGCGTAAATTGTCCTTTTTTCTTTTATATTTTTTCTCCTGTAATGCAACTATGATATAGTCTTTTATTCGATCGCGATCAATTTTTTCTGAAAAAATCTTAAAAAATCGGTCATAATGCTCTGCCAATATATCCGTTCCAATCTGTTTAGAGGTTTCTTTCTTTGTTTTTACAAAAAACAGCGATTGCAATAATTTTTCTTCGGTATTTGTTTCTTCAAACAATATTTGTAATTGTTTATCGGAAGCTTTTAATATATTAAATAGTTCTTCTGATATGTTTCTTTTGGTTTCTATATTCGGATCAAAGTCTCTACTTTTGTAAATAGTTTTGTGATCAACTTCCCCCCAAATATTATGCATGATCGATTTTATCTGTAATTCAAAACTGTACTTATTATTATACTTTCCTGTGACCTTATAAAGTGTGTGACCGTTTTTTTGCTCATGATTTTCATTAAAGTTAATCGTAATTTCTTCAAATTTGCCATTGTCATTATATTCTTTCAATAAATTATAGATATTCCATTCAGCGTCCAAAAAGAAACACGTTATTCTGAATCCTATTAAATCTGGCAATTGCCGCATGATAAGTTCCTTGTTTGTATCTTTATCATCGGTAACCCGCCAAGTTTGGATGTATCCTTTCCGGCAAATTTTTTCAGAAAAAGAATCATAACTTTTAATTCGAGATTCTGGATTCTCGAAGATTCTTTGTTTTGGCCCTAAATTTTCTATCAAATATTTAATAAATAATTTTATTTGTTCCTCGATTTGAGTCTTAGCCCAGTTAAGCTCTTTGTCAATAATCAAATCCTTAAAAGCCGATAATAAATACCTTCTTTTTTCTTCTGTTTTTCTTATAAACCTCATTTTACTCATGATTTGATTGAAATTAAATCAACTCCTTTATTTAATAATATCACAAATTTTTATTAAAAGCAATACTGAACTGCATGTTTTATCAAAAATATATTCACATAATTTGACGCTATCACCATACTCATCTTCGTCTAATATTTTAAGAAAACATAGACAAATTTATTTAAGATGTTTTCTTCAATGTTGCGTTTATCTTGTTAAATCTGTGCACATAGATTAAGTTGTTCAAATTTATCAAATATTTGATTATGTGTAAGATTTTGCTTGCAAAAATCTCGGTTACGTGTTACAATCGAAATATAAAATTCTCGATTTGGTGGTTTTTCTATGTTAAAACGTAAAATTTACGATACGCTTTCCGAGTGGAAAAATTCCTCTGCGGGCAAGACCGTTCTTCTCATCGACGGCGCACGGCGGGTCGGAAAGAGCTACATTGCCGAGGAATTTGCAAAGAACGAGTATGCGTCCTATATCCTGTTGGACTTCAACCGCGCGGCAAAGTCCGTCCTCGACCTCTTCGACGCCTATCTCGACGATCTCGACACCTTCTTTCTCTTTCTTTCCCAGTATTACGGCGTGAAGCTCGTCGAGCGGAAGTCTCTCATCATCTTCGATGAAGTGCAGCTCTTCCCCCGTGCGCGGGCAGCACTCAAATATCTTGTTGCCGACGGAAGATACGATTATATCGAGACGGGTTCGCTCATGTCCATCAAAAAGAATGCAAAGGATATTCTGATCCCCTCCGAAGAGCGACATGTGCGCATGGTCCCGATGGACTTTGAAGAATTTCTGTGGGCGATCGGAAGCGATATTACAATTGAGTTTTTACGCACCTGCTTTGAGAAGCGTTTGCCGCTCGGACAGGCACTTCACCGTAAGGTCATGGACTGCTTCCGCCAATATCTCATCGTCGGCGGGATGCCCCAAGCCGTTTCGGAATATGTCGCCACGAAAGACTTTGGAAGGGTTGATGCCGTAAAACGGGATATTTTGGAGCTTTACCGTGCCGATATCGTCAAACACGCTGCAGGCTATGAGATGAAGGTGGAGAGCATCTTCGACGAGATCCCCGCGCAACTTCAAAAGCATGAAAAGAAATTCAAACTGTCCTCTTTGAAGAAAGAAGCTCGCTTTCGTGACTACGAGGACGCTTTCTTTTGGCTGACAGACGCCATGATCGTGAATCCCTGCTACAACACGACCGCACCCAACATCGGTCTCAAACTCAACATGAACCGCATGACCTTAAAGTGTTATATGGCGGACACGGGACTTCTCATAAGCCACGCCTTCGACGAAAATTCCATCGTCTCCGAGGAACTCTACAAAAAACTTCTCTTCGACAAATTGGAAGTCAACGAAGGGATGCTCGTGGAAAATATCGTCGCGCAGATGCTTGTTGCAAACGGGCATAAACTGTACTTCTATTCCTGTCCGACGGATACCGACCCCGCATCAAGAATGGAGATCGATTTCCTCATCGCAAAGAGCAAGACGACTGCCCGTCACAACATCTCGCCGGTCGAGGTAAAATCGGGCAAGAACTATACCCTCTCCTCAATCAAGAAATTCATCGCGAAATTCGGGGAACAGCTCTTTGAGCCCTATGTGCTTCATTCCTCCGATCTGAAAGTGGATGACGGGATCGTCTATCTCCCTCTCTATATGGCGATGTTCCTGTAATCTCTTTCGGCGCACACATTGTGCGCCGATTGTTTTAGGCATCGTACCCAAAAGATTGTTCAACAAAAGAGATTATCACAAGGGGCGAAATATAGCGGATTTTTGTTGATGCAACTTTGCTTCGAGAATGATCTAAGTCTATTCACAAGTCTCTTTTCGTTTTGCCGCAAAACTTGTTTACTCTATTTCAAATCCAAGATCCGATTTATGAGCATCTTGGAGAGTTGGTATCTCTTCTCAGGAAACAGCCAGGTAATGAAATCGATCGCGATCTCATGATGGGCAAATGTCCCTCCGCCTTTCCCTTGTTTTGAAACGATTCCCTGTGCAGACGTTTTTTCAATCCACACCTTCGCCGTTATCGTAAACGACGGCTCCTTTGTTTT
>CANREM010000005.1 GCA_947629675.1 uncultured Clostridia bacterium | reverse complement strand
CGTGACTGAGGTGGGGCGACATTTTGAATTCGTACCCACCCCCCTACCCCCCTCCTCGGGAGGGGGCAACTGATGGCTCCTCCGTGGGAGGAGCTGTCGCGCGAGAGCGCGACTGTGGTGGGGCGACATTTTGAACTCATACCCACCCCCCTACCCCCCCTCCTCGGGGAGGGGGAACAGAAGGCTCCTCCGTGGGAGGAGCTGTCGCGCGTGAGCGTGACTGAGGTGGGGCGACATTTTGAATTCGTACCCACCCCCCTACCCCCCTCCTCGGGAGGGGGCGACTGAAGGCTCCTCCGTGTGGAGGAGCTGTCGCGCGTGAGCGTGACTGAGGTGGGGCGTCATTTTGAACTCGTACCCACCCCCCTACCCCCCTCCTCGGGAGGGGGCAACTGATGGCTCCTCCGTGGGAGGAGCTGTCGCGCGTGAGCGTGACTGAGGTGGGGCGTCATTTTGAATTCGTACCCACCCCCCTACCCCCCCTCCTCGGGAGGGGGCACGGACTTCACACTGCGTTCGCCCCGCATCCCCCTTTCCCCGAAAAGAAAAAAATCTCCTCTGATTTTGCTTGACAGCGGGGCAGGGAAATGTTACAATAACATCGTCGCGGGGGTATAGCTCAGTTGGTAGAGCGCTTGAATGGCATTCAAGAGGTCACGTGTTCGACTCACGCTATCTCCACCATGAGAGGACGGCACAGCCGTCCTTTTCTCATGTGGAGATAGCAGAAAGGAAGAATACGTCGTGTTCGCCCCGACTTGCGTCATCCTGAGGAAGCGTAGCGACCGAAGGATCCCGATGATGAAAACATGGACTTTGATTAACAATACTGTGCTTCCAAATAACGTCATTCCGAGCTTGTCGAGGAATCACATTATTCTTTTTCTACGGTGATGCTTCGACAGGCTCAGCATGACAATTCAAAAGCCTTGGACTTCGTATTTCGGGATTCTTCGCTTCGCTCAGAATGACGCGTAGCACAGGCGACCCTCCCCTTTCAGGGGCGACAAGACCCCCTTCTTGGGGAGGGGGAACAGAAGGCTCCTCCGTGGGAGGAGCTGTCACGCAGAGCGTGACTGAGATGGGTTGGGCTTCATTACGTCATGCTGAGCCGCCGAGGAACGAGGCGTGTCGAAGTATCACTACATTATAATAAGGTGATTCCTCGACAAGCTCGGAATGACGTTATTAAAATCATTCGGACTGCGTATGAGGGGATCCTTCGACAAGCTCAGGATGACGCGCGGGGCGGAATGACGATTTAAGAATTCGTACCCACCCCCCTACCCCCCTCCTCGGGAGGAGGCACGGACTGCGCACTGCGTTCGCCCCGCATTCTTCTTTTCCCGAAAAAGAAAAAATCCCCTCTCATTTTGCTTGACAGCGGGGCAGGGAAATGTTACAATAACATCGCTAAGGAGGCATAGTCTCAGTTGGTTAGAGCGCGCGCTTCACATGCGCGAGGTCACAGGTTCAAGTCCTGTTGTCTCCACCAAACAAAAAGGAAAGGTGAATGCCTTTCCTTTTTGTTTGGTAATCAGCGAATACACAACAGGACTTGAGGGTGGAGGCGATTGCGCGAGCAATCGGTTTGCGGGCGAACTCCTTGATTACAAAAAACGTATGCCGCAAACTGAACAGCACAGTGTGCTGTTCACCGGGGCGCGCCGCCAAAGGCGCAAGTCCTGTTGTCTCCACCAAAGAGAAAAGAGAGGTTTTAGCCTCTCTTTTTTTCATTCTGATTTCATGTTCTTTGCTGTTTCGAGGAGATGGGAGAAACTCGTTTGGGCGGAGGAGAAGAGAGCTTCTGCCGCGGCCTCGTCCTTTGCACGGATGGAGTAGTAGATCTTGAGCTTCGGCTCGGTGCCCGAGGGGCGCACACACACAAAGCTCCCCCCTTCGAGTTCGTAGTAGATGCAGTTGCATTTCGGGATGTCGATCCTCTCCCGCGAGCCGTCTATGGCGCGTCTTTCTCCTATAGAATAGTCGCGCACGGCGAGGACGCGCATGCCGCCGATCTCCTCGGCAATGACCCCTCTTAAGTTCCCGACGACGGCGTTCATCTCCTCCATTGCATGGAGGCCGCCGTACTTTATCGAGATATTTTTATCCAGCGTAAAGCCGTATTTTGCATAAATTTCACGCAGTCTTGCATAGACCGTCTTGCCGATATACGCATAGTAACAGACCATTTCGGCGCATACCATGCTCGCGACGACGGCATCCTTATCGCGGGCATGGGTGCCGCGAAGGTATCCGCAGGACTCCTCGAATCCAAAGACGAATGTATATTTTTTATTCTCTTCCCACTCCTTGATCTTCTCGCCGATGAACTTGAATCCGACGGGCGTCACGATATGGGCGACGCCAAAACTTTCGCAGACGGCCTGCGCCATCCCCGTCGAGACGAAAGAGGAGACGACGGCGGCGTTTTCGGGAAGTTCCCCCCGCTCTTTTAAGCGGGTCAGGATATAGTCGAGGAGCAAGATGCCCACCTGATTGCCCGAGAGGGCGACAAATTCCCCGAGGTCGTTTTTGACGGCGACGCCGAGGCGGTCGCTGTCGGGGTCTGTGCCGAATACGACGTCCGCACAGATCCTGTTCGCGAGGTCGATGCCGAGGGAAAGGGTCTCCCTGAACTCGGGGTTGGGAATTTCCACCGTGGAAAATTCGGGATCCTCGGCGACCTGCTCATCCACGACTGTGGCGTTGATGCCGAGTCTTTTGAGAATGGTGGTGACGGGTACATAGCCCGAACCATGCACGGGGGTGTAGACGAGCTTCAAGTCCTTCCCGCAAGCCCTCACCGCCTCGGGCGAGAGGGAGAGCGATGCGATCTCGGCAAAATACGCCTCGTCCACCTCCTCGGGAACGGGCTGGATGAGTGGGCTGTTCTCCTCCCCTTCGACGGAGAGAAAGTCGTCGATTTTACGGATATAGCGGGAGATGACGGCGGAACATTCGGGGGAAAGCTGTGCCCCGTCCTCGCCGTAGACCTTGTAGCCGTTGTACTCCTTGGGGTTGTGAGATGCGGTGATCATGATGCCCGCCGCCGCATGAAGGCGGCGCACCGCAAAGGAGAGCATGGGCACGGGATGTACCCTGCCGAAGAGATATACTTTTATCCCGTTTTTGGCGAGAACGGCGGCCGACGCCTCGGCAAAGAGGCGGGAACACCTCCTCGTATCATAGGAGATGACGACCCCCCGCTCCTTCGCGCCCTCCGGCATGGCCCCGATGTACTCCGCAAGCCCCTGCGTGGCGCGGCGGACGGTGTAGACGTTCATCATGTTGA
The DNA here is from genome assembly GCA_947629675.1 of uncultured Clostridia bacterium. GTDB lineage: Bacteria > Bacillota > Clostridia > Christensenellales > Borkfalkiaceae > Gallimonas. The sequence goes on along the minus strand of CANREM010000005.1, from coordinate 94,986 downwards.
TGCCGTAGCCGATGATCCCGCGCATACCCGCAGTGCCGAATTCGAGTTCCGCGCCGAAGCGGTACTCCTTCTCCGCCTCGGTAAGCGAAATCATCTCACGGCGGGCCTCTTCCGTGAGCCGTGCATCCGACATCCATTTTTCATATAATTGCAAATAGTCCATAGCGTTTACCGGTTGCGAATGCGCCGATCGGGCTTTTTCTCATTCCTCGCTCTCGACGACCTTGTCGCGGGAGACGAAATACTTTTTGCCCGAATCGGTATAGTAGTTGACGAACTGCATCACGAGCAGGAAGAAATAGGAGAGCGGGATGGAGATGAGCAGCCCGCTTCCGAGGGTGCAGATCGCGAAACTGACGTTGACGACGACGATGAGATACACCGCCAGAAGATAGGCGGCGAACCTCCTCCCGAAGGATCTCCTGCAGCGCGCCGTCTCCCTGAGGGCACTTCCGACCCCCTTCCCGCCCGCGATCATGGCGGGCATCCATGCGGAGACGAAGGTCATCTTGAGTGCCTGCATCGAAAGAATGAGGGCGAGGGAGAGACAGAGGGACAGGAGAACCGTGAGAAGGTTCCACACCGTCAGAAGGGACGGGATATAGAAGAACAAAAAGACGCACAGCCCGACGGAGACCACATCGTAGACGAACGTGATGGGAACGTAGACGAGCTGATACAAGGAAGCCTTCCCGATCCTGCGGAAATAGGATGCGGCAAAGCTGGTTTTTGCATTCATGCTCATACGGTCGTTGACGGTGCCGCCGAGGGCAAAGTGCGCGAGGCCGTTGAAGTAGCGGCTCAGGATATACATGATGCAAACGCCGATGATCGAGCCGACGATGGAGCCGATGTGGTGCCCGAGCAGGGCGATGAAATCGGACGCCGCCGCATGGAAATCGTGCGGGAAGGTCTGCAACACTTCGTAGTTGCCGCCGAAGAGTGCCTTCAAAAAGCTCCCGACCGTCTCCTTGAGGGCGGCCATTTCGCTGCTCTTTGTAATGATGGACAGCCCGAGCGAAAGGATGACATAGGTGAGGCTGAAAAAGACGACCGCCGAGATGAGGCGATACAAGAGGAGCTTAAAGACGCTCGAAAAATTATCGACGGTGATGCGTACGGAATGGCGGAATCGCATTTAATACCCCCTGTAGCTTCGTAAGACGTCTTCCCGGTCGAGTTTGTCCGTCTCGAAATAGACGGTCTCCATGCGGATGAGAAAGCTCAAAAAGAGTGCCGCATAGACGAGAACGAGGAGGGCGCGGAAGGCCGCTTCGGGAAGGAGCGAGAAGCCCGCGGTGCATACCATGCACGCAAAGAAAGAGACACAGTACGCCGCGATAAGCTTCCAGCGCACCCCCGTCATGAGGCGGTAGGAATAGAGGAAGGCTTCGTACGGACGGAAGCCCGTCGCCTGCCTGCAGGGCAGCCAGAGATAGAAGATGGTCGCAACATATAGAAGCGCGAAGGTGATCATCAAAAAGATGATGACATAAAAGACATAGGCGAGGGCCGTGATCTTGATCTGCGCCACCATGAAGAGGAGCGCGGAGAGGATGACCGCCCAGATCTCATAGAGGGCGAGATAGCAAAGAACGATGGCGAGGACGGAACAAAAGAGCGATAGAGATCCCGACATCAGACCCGAGAGCGTGCGCTTTCCGATGCGCATGTGCTTTTCGACAAGCACGAGCATGGGCACGGCGCAGAGAACCGTGGCGACAAACGCGAGGGCGGAATAGATCCCGCCGAGGACGCCGTCGATGCGGATGAGGCTCCATGTGCGGAAGTATTCTACAAACCCCTCCCGCGGGGAGACGGTGAAGAAGGTGCGCACCGTCGCGCCCACGCTCGTATAGTCGAGAGAGAGCGCGAGAAAGACTGCCGGAAGCACTGCAAACGGCAGAACGAACCAAAGATTTTTGGCGATGTATTTCCAATGTCCAAATGCTGTGCGCATAGTCCCCTCTTTCGCTTATAACGCTATTATATAACAAACTTTGCGCGTTGTAAAGTATTTTAAGGAAATGTTCTTCCGATCGGAGCGCGAATATTTTTCCCGTCGGCCATGTACTTGCCGCCCTTTCGGGATTGACAACGCCCGCGCTTTGTCATATAATAAAGCTATGGAAGAGCGTTCTCGCATGAAAAGAGGAGTTTTTGCGAGCATCCTTGCGATCGCGGCGAATCTCCTGCTCGCGGCGGCAAAGCTCACCGTGGGGGCTGTATTCGGCCTCGTATCGGTCATCGCCGACGGATTCAACAATGTGAGCGACTGCGGGAGCGGCATCCTCTCCCTCATCTCCTTCCGCATTTCGGCTAAGCCCGCCGACAGCGAACATCCCTACGGCCACCGCCGCGCCGAATACATCGCCGCACTCGGGGCGGGGGCATTCGTCCTCTTTCTCGCCGTTGAGACCTTGCGCGAGAGCATCGAAAAGCTCGTCTCGGGCGGAGCCGCAGAACGGACATGGGTGGTCTTTGCCGTCCTCGCCGCCTCCGTCGCGGTGAAGGCGGGCATGTATATCTTCTTCCGCATCGAGGGGAAGAAACTCTCCTCGGACGTCCTCAGAGCAACGGCGACGGACAGCCTCTGCGACTGCGCCGCGACCATCGCCGTCATCGCGGGGCTTGCGATCATGCAGTTCACTTCCTTCCCCGTGGACGGGATCTTCGGCATCCTCGTCGCCCTCTTCATCATATGGCAGGGGGTGAAAATTTTGCAAAAGGCAAGCTCCCAGCTTCTGGGGCAGGCCCCCGACGCTGCCCTCGTCGAGGGCATCCGCGCGGAAATTTTATCCCGGAAAGAGGTCCTCGGCATGCACGATCTGCACGTCTTTTCCTATGGGAGCGGCGCGCTCTTTGCGACCGTCCACATCGAAATGGACGCCACCATGTCCGCGATCGAGGCTCACGAAATCATTGACGGCATCGAACATGCGGTCAAGGAAAAGCACGGCACAAGCCTCACCGCCCACCTCGATCCCGTCGACCTTCAGGATGGCGAGGCACTCTCTCTCGGGGAGAAAATACTATCCCGCTCGAAGGAACTCTTCGACGGGCTGAACATCCACGACCTCCGCCTTGTGCGCGGGATAAAGCCAAAGGTCATCTTCGATGCGGACGTCCCCTTCTCCTGCCCCCTCAAGGACGGGGAGATTGCGGAAAAGCTGAAAGAAATCGTAGAAGAGGCGGGGGACTATGTCCCCGTCATCACCGTCGAACGGCGGTAAATAAAGGAAAAAAGTATGTTGGAACAGGGTACGATCTTCGAAAAAAACGATTCCGAACCGCTTGCGGCGCGCCTTCGCCCCCGCAACCTCGAGGAATTTTACGGGCAGAAGCATCTCCTCGGCGAGGGGAAGGTCTTGCGCCGCCTCATCGAAGAGGACAAGGTAAGCTCCATGATCTTCTGGGGGCCTCCCGGCGTGGGAAAGACGACGCTCGCCCGCATCATCGCAAACCGCACCAAGGCGAAATTCATCGACTTTTCCGCCGTCACGAGCGGCATCAAGGAGATCAAACAGGTGATGGAGGAGGCGGAGAAGAACCGCCGCTTCGGCGAAAAGACCATCCTCTTCGTAGACGAGATCCACCGCTTCAACAAGGCCCAGCAGGACGCTTTTCTTCCCTATGTGGAGCGGGGGAGCATCATCCTCATCGGCGCGACGACGGAGAACCCCTCCTTCGAGGTGAACGGGGCACTTCTCTCCCGCTGCAAAGTGTTCGTCCTGCAGGCCCTCAAGACGGAGGAGCTTACCGAGCTTCTGCGCCACGCCGTCGAGGACGAGCGCGGATTCGGGGGACAGAACGTGCAGATCTCCGACGACCTCCTTTCCACCATCGCGAACTTTGCGAACGGGGACGCGAGGAGCGCGCTCTCCACCCTCGAAATGGCCATTCTGAACGGCGACCTCGAGGGCAACGCCACCGTCGTCACCAAGGAGACCATCGAGCAGATCACCTCCAAGAAATCCCTTCTCTACGACAAGACGGGCGAGGAACACTACAACCTCATCTCCGCCCTGCATAAATCCATGCGCAACTCCGACCCCGACGCCGCCGTCTATTGGCTGGCGCGCATGCTCGAGGCGGGCGAGGACCCCATCTACATCGCAAGGCGGGTCACGCGGTTCGCCTCCGAGGATATAGGCCTTGCAGACCCGCGCGCATTGGAAATCGCCGTCGCCGCCTTCGAGGCCTGCCGCCTCATCGGCATGCCCGAGTGCAGCGTGCATCTCACGGAAGCGGTCATATACATGTCCGTGACCCCAAAGTCGAATGCGTGCGACGTCGCCTACATGCGGGCAAAGGAGGACGCCCTCAAGATGCTCGCCGAACCCGTCCCCCTCGTCATCCGCAACGCCCCCACAAAGCTCATGAAGGAGCTGGGCTACGGCAAGGGTTACGAGTACGCGCATGACTTCGAGGACAAGCTCACCACCATGCAGTGCCTGCCCGATTCCCTTGCGGGGAAGGAATACTACACCCCCACTGAGGAGGGATCGGAGATCCGCTTCAAGACCCGCCTCGAGGAGATCAAGGCGTGGAAAAAAGAGCATTCCAAAAATAAATGAGAAAATAAATAGGACGCGACCGCAATGATCAGACAGGGCATCGTCAATTTCTTCAAAAACTTAAAGTACTTTTTCACGCCGCTCGGGACGATCGCGCTCGGCGTCGTGTTCGGGCTGTCCATCCTCATCCCCGGGATGATCGACGCGACTTCGAAACTTGTCAAAGACGTCAAAGAGGTGCTTGCGGCAAGTGCAGTTGACTTTCCCACCTTGAAGGAGGGCGTCATCGCGGCGGTCAAGGCCCTGGATTGGGGAGACCCGATCGGCGCGATCCGCACGATGTTGAGCGCGGATTGGCTGAAGGCCACGCTTAGCGGCCTCGCGGGCACGGAGAACCCGGCGCAGTTCTCTGCCGCCGTCCACGCCTTTACCCACAGTCTCAAGGTGAACCTCACCGCCCTCCTCTCCTTTACCGCAGCCGGCATGCTCGCGGGGTACTTTCTGACGCGGTGGCTCATCCGCCGCAACATGGCGAGAAGGACGCTCTCCGCATTTCTCCTGCAGGCTCTCGTCGATTCCGTCCTCGCCGTCCTCCTCACGGGCATTTGCGCATGGCTGGCGACCCTCTGGCGGCCGAGCATCCTCCTTTCCACCCTCTTTTCCGTCATCTTCTTCGGTGCCGTCTCCCTGCTCGAGGCATACCTCATCCACGGCAGGAAAAAGGTGACCATCAAAAGCATCGTCAATTTCAAGAACATCTTCAAGCTGTTTGCGACCAACCTCATCATCTTCCTTCTGTCCGCGGTGCTGGTCGCGGCCGTCGTTTTCCTCGTGAATGTCATCGTCGGCGTCTTTGTGGGCATCGCCATCTTGGAGATCGCCTTCATCGTCATCGCCCTCAATGCGGAGGCCTATGTGAAAAAGACGGCGGAGAAGGCTTCGGCCGAAAAAATACAGATGGAAGAGACGGCCGAAAAATAGTTGACCTCATTTGAAAAATATGTTAAGATAACAAAAAAACAGACGTGCAGACAGTTCGCAACCATCCTGTCTTAAAACAAAACTATGGAAAGGATGGGCGCATCGCGCCCTTTTTGTTTGCCGCCGAAATGGAGAAAATATCATGTTTCTACGCCGTCTGAAAAGGGAATGGAAAGAATTTCGCCTTCTTCTTCGGAGCATTCCCGCACTCGTCACCGTCCTCTTCATCCTGTCCGTATTCTCGATGAACCTGCTCGCGAACAAGAGCATCTCCCTTCCGTGGGATTGGCTCGCTCTCGACTGCGGCATCATCGTCTCGTGGTTTGCCTTCTTCACGATGGACATCGTGACGAAACGCTTCGGTCCCAAGGCCGCGACCGAGCTTTCCATCCTCGCGGCCCTCGTCAACCTCTTCTTCTGTCTCCTTCTCTTCCTCGGGAGCCTCATCCCCGGCGTTTGGGGGGAGAGCTTTGTGGAGGGGAGCGAAAACGTCATCAACCACGCCTTGAACAGGACATTCGGGGGGACTTGGTACGTCGTCCTCGGCAGCACGGCGGCATTTGTCCTCTCCGCCGTCGTCAACAACTTTTCCAACTTTGCGATCGGGAAACTCTTCAAAAAGAACCCCGACGGCTGGGCGGCCTACATCCTTCGCACCTACGTCTCGACGGCCATCGGGCAGTTCGTGGATAACTTCACCTTCGCCCTCCTCGTCAGCCACTTCTTCTTCGGCTGGAGCATGGTGCAGTGCGTCACCTGCGCGCTCACGGGCATGGTCGCGGAGCTTTTGTGCGAATTCATCTTCCTCTATCCCGGCTTTGCCATCACAAGGCGTTGGAAAAGGGAGGGCGTGGGAGAAGAATATCTCAAATTCAGGGAGGAAGAACATGAAAGTCTTGATCACGGGAACGAGTAACGGCATCGGAAAGGCGATCGCGGAGAAGTTCTTATCCTGCGGAAATGAGGTCGTTGGTTTGGACATGGTACCCTCGTCCATCGTCTCACCGCATTTTTATCCCGTGCAGACGGACGTCTTTTCGGGGGAACTTCCCGACATTTCAGGGGTGGAGATCCTCATAAACAATGCGGGCGTACAGAACTCGGGGCGGGACATCGACGTCAACCTCAAGGGGGCGATGCGCGTCACCGAAAAGTATGCCTTTCAAAGCAAGATCAAGAGCGTACTCTTCATCGCCTCGTCGAGTGCGCGCACGGGGGCGGAATTTCCCGAATATGCCGCGAGCAAGGGGGGCCTCGTCGCCTATATGAAGAACGTCGCCCTGCGCATTTCGGCCTTCGGCGCGACGGCGAACAGCCTCTCCCCCGGCGGGGTGAGGACGCATCTCAACGACCATGTCATGAACGACGAACATCTCTGGGCGCAGATCATGGCGGAGACCCTTCTCCCCAAGTGGGCGGAGCCTGAGGAGATCGCCGAATGGGCGTATTTTGTGACCGCCGTCAACCGCTCGATGACCGCGCAGGACCTCCTCATCGACAACGGCGAACACGCCAAGTCCAACTTCATTTGGTAGCTCTCCGCGTCATTCTGAGCCGAAAGAGGCATACCATGTCTGTGAAAGCCCCTCTCCGAAGAATCCCCTCATACGCAGTCCGAAAAAGGCAACCGTTGCGGTTGCCTTTTTTGTATTGATTTTCCCCTCCCGCACATGCTAAAGGCGGAGGAAAGACATGATCGAACACGATACAATAGAACTCTTACGCGAATGCGACGCGGGCATCCAGATGGGCATTTCCGCGATCGACGAGGTCAAGAGCCATGCAAAGGACGCCGATTTTTCCGCCATGCTCGACGATTATCAGCGCGAATACGCCCTCTTGCAGAACGAGATCCAGGGCATTCTGCATTCTTACCGCGACGAGGGCAAGGACCCCAGCCCCCTCGCACAGGGCATGGCCTGGCTCAAGACCAACTTCATGATGGCTGTGAAGGAGACGGATGAAGAGATCGCCGCCCTTCTCACGGACGGCTGCAACATGGGGGTCAAATCGTTGAACAAGTATCTCAATGACTACGCCGCCGCGGACGAACGCGCAAAGGACCTTTGCCGCCGCCTCATCGAACTGCAAAACCGCCAGCTTAAAGAACTTGCAAAGTATTTGTAATAAAAGCGCGTCATTCTGCCCCGCGCGCACTATTCTTGACTAAGCGCGGCACGAGCGCATTAGCGCGAAGTAGGCGACAAGCAACCGCGTCATACCGAGCCGCAGGCGAGTGTATCCCCTAAAACGTAAGTCCGAATGCTTCTGAATCGTCATGCTGAGCCTGTCGAAGCATCACCTTATTTTTATAATGCGGTGATGTTTCGACTACGCTACTTCGCCTACGGCTCGTGCCGACCTTCGATAAATAATAGAAGCCGCGGTCGGGGCAACATGACGTGATTTAGAATGGGGCACTGTTTATCAAAGTCCGTGTTTTCACCCTCGGGATCCTTCGGGGACATTCTCACGAGGACTTCGTAACGTCTTGATCGGCTCAGGATGACGCGATTACCCGACGCATTATCGGATCGCAGATATGGGATTTGCCTATTCCTCTCCTGTTTCTTCATTAAAATAATGCTTCACACCGGCCTTGTCCTTATAGGCGATGACGGCGGAAAGGTTCACGTTCTCCACGCTCTTGAAGATGTTTTTCTCCACCTGCGGGAGTTCTTTTTTCAGGGTGCGGATGAGTTCCTTCACCCGTTGGCGTTTGGAGTCCTTCTCCCCCTCCGCCGCGTCCGCGGTGAACTTGCACGCACACCGCAAGAAATTCAACCCGTATTGATTTTTCCAGGCGATGATGTCCCTCTCCCGCACGAGATACATGGGGCGGATGAGCCGCATCCCCTCGAAATTCGCACTGTCGAGCTTGGGCAGCATTGTCTGCACCTGCCCCGCATAGAGCATCCCCATGAGGATGGTCTCGATGACGTCGTCGAAGTGGTGGCCGAGGGCGATCTTGTTGCAGCCGAGCTTTTTCGCCATGTTATAGAGGTGTCCCCGCCGCATGCGCGCGCAGAGGTAGCAGGGAGAATTTTCGATATGGACGACATTCTCAAAGATGTCCGTCTCGAAGATCGTGACGGGAATGCCGAGAAGTGCGGCGTTTTGCTCGATGAGGGCGCGGTTCTCGGGTGCGTAACCGGGGTCCATCACGAGGAATTTCAGCTCAAAGGGGAACTTATTATGGCGTTTCAGCTCCTGAAAGAGCTTTGCCATGAGGAAGCTGTCCTTCCCGCCCGAGATGCACACCGCGATCTGATCGTTCGGCTCGACCAAGTTATAGCTTGCGACTGCCTTTGCAAACGGTTTGAACAGTCTCCGTGAAAAGGTGGTACGGATGCCCTCTTCGACCTCTTCCCTTATACCCATGTCCGAGGTCAAGGCTTCATTTTCCATCATTGTCCCCTCCCGATGAGGTCCTTTATGACCTCGCCTGCAAGAATCAGTCCCGCGACGGAGGGGACGAAGGAGACGCTCCCCGGGGTCTGCCGCTTTCCGCTCTCCTCTTCGGAGGGAAGAGGGCACATCGGCTCCTCTTTGGAATAAACGACCTTCAATTTTTTTACGCCGAGCTTTTTCAGTTCATGGCGCATCGTGCGGGCGAGCGGACAGACGGAAGTCGAAAAAATGTCTGCGACCTCGAACATGGTGGGGTCCAATTTGTTCCCCGCCCCCATACAGCTGATGGCGGACACCCCCGCCTTTTCCGCATTTTTGGCGATGGCGAGCTTGCCCGCGACCGTGTCGATCGCGTCCACGATATAGTCATAATTCTGAAAGTCGAACTCCTCCGCCGTCTCGGGAAGGCAGAACTTCCGATATATCCGCACGACGCAGCCGGGGGCGATCTCGAGGATACGTTCTCTTACAACATCCACCTTATACCGTCCGAGCGTCTTCATAGTCGCATGCAGCTGGCGGTTGAGGTTGGTGAGGGTGAATACGTCGTGATCGACAAGGCCGATCTCCCCCACGCCCGCGCGGGCGAGGGCCTCCGCGCAGTATCCTCCCACGCCGCCGAGACCGAAGAGGAGAACGCGGCTTTTTTTCAGCTTCTCTACGCCCTCTTTGCCGATGAGAAGTTCCTCTCTCGAAAAAGCATGTTCCATAACTTTATTATAGATGATTTCCCCCCTGCCGTCAACCCTCTGCGCCCGCATCCCGCTTGAGCTTTTCGAGGATGACCTCGTCCGCGGGGCAGAAGGCAAAGTCGTCGATCTCCGAGGGTGCGATCCACTTCATGTCGTTGTGTTCCAGAAGCTGCGGTTCTCCCTCCTCGATGACAGCCTCAAAGAGGGTGAGGTGGACCGTGAGGTCGGGATAGGCGTGCGTCACCTCGAAGAAAGGCTTTCGGGCCTTGACGCAAATGCCGAGTTCCTCGCGGCACTCGCGTGTGAGAGCCTCCTCTTTCGTCTCGCCCGCCTCCACCTTGCCGCCGACAAATTCCCACAGAAGGCCCCGCGCCTTTTCCTTCGGCCGCTGGCAGATGAGGAATTTCTCTCCCCGCCATATGAGTGCCGCCACCACTTCCACGCGCTCCATCTCTTTCTCCTTTTGGTAAAACTAACAGCACTATAGCACACTTTTCCGCAATTTGCAACCTCTCGCAAACGTTTCACCTGTTTCTCGGGACCGAATATACAACTCTTGGTTGAAACCGCTCGAAAGATAGTTGTTCGCATTGATTTTCCGCCATCCCCACGCTATAATGATTTCATCATAATCAAGGAGTTTCGGCATGAAAAACAAATTTGCAAAATTCGCTTCTCTGCTTCTCGGCGGCATTCTCGCGCTCTCCCTCTGCGCATGCGGAGGCGGGAAGAATGACGATCTCGGGGACGACGACCCTCCCATCGTCAATGGCGGCGACGATGACACAAAAGAGCCTTCCGGCGGCGATGACGGCGGAAACAAAAATCCGCCCGCAGACACCACGCCCACGGCTGCGGATGTCGTCTCCGCCATTCAGGCCACATTCAATGCGGCCGAGCAGAACTATGACTTCACTTTAGACCTTGCGGGGAATGTCACCCTCGGTGCCATCACCACCCCCGACGCGCATGCGACTTACACCTGCAATTACCGCTATAACAGCACTTCGAAGGATCTCAAATTCAAGCGCGTGACGAGCGGGGCACTCCTCTACGACGCCACCGAATACATCTACTCCTCGGGCGAAAACCGCGTCACCGTAAAATACGATGATAAGGGAACGCTGAAGAAGGTCGCCGTCGAGGGCGGACAGGATGCAGAAGGCGAACTCCACCTCATCAACCTTCCCTTCGTCGCCCTCATGAAATCGCTCTCCGCAAGCGAGATCGGCTCCATCCAAAAGTCGGGCACGGGCTACAAGGCGACCCTCACCCTCTCCGCAAACAACACGGCCCTCAATGCTGTTTTAGGCTATCTCGTCGGCATGGACACCACGCTCAACTTCAAGGGAGTGAGCTTCTCCAATCTCGCGAACGGGCTTGGTTTTGAGTTCGCTCTCTCGGGAAGTACCCTTTCGAGCTTCAGCCTGAAGGCTGACCTCTCCGTCCCCGTCGCTTCTGCGACGACCGCCATCACCCTCACCTATTCGCACAAGGCGAGCAGCACCGCGGTCACCCCTCCCCGGGTCTCGGGCCTCATTTTGGACAGAAGCGGCCTCACATCCGAGATCACGAAAATCAATGACGCCCTCTCTGCCGTTGAGAACATGCCAACCTACTCCCTCGACCTTACCGCAGTCAACGAGATGGACCCCGGCTGGAATGTCATGGCGACAACGGACAGCTATTTCTCCCGCCTCTACAAGCACACCGACGAAAAAGACTTCACCCATTTCAACAATTCTTTCAAATACAAGACCCACACCGACGAGGACGGCAAGGAGACTTACAAGTATACGATCGGCAACGTCACCAACGATGACGCTGAAGTCTACCTCATCGACAGGAAGGGCAATAACACCGCCACAGCCTTGCAAGAGACCTCACAGGAGACGCTTGCAAGCCGCTTTGCCTTCCTCACCTCGATCTTTGAGGTCAAAGATGCGCAGACAGATTGCATCCGCAAGGTGACGGAAGGCGGCGTGACGACCTACTCTGTCTATCTCAAGGACAGCGCGGTCGCCGCTCTCTCCAAGGGGATCGTCGGTCTCATCAACAGTTGCCCTGCCGAGGGCGTCATCTTTGTGGACAACCTCATGGGCAGTGACTTTACCGTCGAAAATGCGTCTTACAAGATCGTCATGAAGGGCGATACGCTCGTCTCCATGCAGCTCGAGACGGAGATCAAATACAACCCCGTATCGGGCGAGTATATGGAGAACAACGTCACCCTCAACAACACGCTCACCCTCCTTGTAAATGATGAAGAAAATTTTGCCGAAGCGCAAAAATACACCGCAGCCGAGAAGGGCAAAAAATTTCTCGGCATCGGCGACGACCTCGCAGGCTCGGGTTATTTCATTCTGTAAGAAGAAAAGATAGCGTAAAAGCGCGGCACCTTTCGGTGCCGCGCTCTTTCTGTTCCGGACATGGTATGCCCGTTTTGCATCTAAGGACGAATTTTGTTACATGGCGGGGCCGGTCGTCGAGGGCGCGTATACGCGGCCGAGAAGCTCCTGGTTGAGCGCGTAAAGGCCCTTCGCATCACACCCGAAGAGCTTCATCTTTTTGATGAGATCGTCCGCATTCGTCTCCTCTTCGCCCTGTTCCTTTATAAACCAATCAAGGAACTGCATCGTCTTGTAGTCCTTCTGTGCGAATGCCTCATGGTAGATGGCGGTGATAAGAGATGTGACATACCGCTCATGCTCGAGGCCAGCCTCAAGGGGCGACATGTGATTCGCAAATGTCTTGTCGGGCTTTGCAATGGCGGAAAATGTCACCTTTTCGCCGCTATTGAGAAGATACCTTCTGATCATGAAGGCGTGGTCGCGCTCCTCCTGCGCCTGCACTTCGTACCAATGGGCGAAGCCGTCAAGCCCCTCATCGGCATAGTAATTGGCGAAGTCGAGATAGAGATAGGCCGAATAGAGTTCCTTGTTGACCTGATCGTTCAGAAGCTCCGCGATCTTCTTGTTTAACATAAAATTGCCTCCTTAAATCCTACAAATTTCGGCTAATATTATAGCACCCCTCCCCCGCGATTGCAACTTTTTTGAGAGTATTTTTTATGAAATTTCCTTGTTCAATCCTCCTGAGCCGAGGCTTTCCAAAGATCCGACCTGCAAAATAATTTGAGAATTTAATAAAGCATGTCAAGAGCTGTGCCGATGTCCTCCCCGATCGGGATCGCCCGCTTCTCAAGCTCTCCCGGGCAGAAAAGCCCTCCCATATTGATGCAGGCATATGTCGCATTTTTGTTTTCCGCCGTAAATTTCCAAAAGGGATACTTGATGATAACGGGCGTATTGTATCCTACGCCGAGTTCGAGATAGAGAACTTTCCCACGTCTGTGGGAGCGGATAAATTTCTCGTAACGCTCGCAAGCGGTGTCCCAACCATCGTCCTGCACAAACTTGTCGTCGGCGCGCAAGTTCATCGTCATAGGCTTTCCGCAAATGGGACAATGCGGAATGAGTTCGGTGGGGATGCGCATATCCCGCTGCTCAGCTACCATGCGGCGGATAAGTTCCTCATTGTCATACGTCTTATTATGGCAAGGCGTAGAGCATTGGAACAGCCCGTAGTCCCCCTGCGTGTAAAAGAGCCGCTTCTTATCGAAACCCGCCTTTTGAAAGCAATGATCCACGTTGGTGGTAATGACAAAATAGTCCTTTTCTTTTACAAGCTCAAAAAGATTTTGATAGACGGGTTTGGGCGGATCCGTATATCGGTTGATGAGGATGTATCTCGACCAATATGCCCAATGTTCTTCGGGCGTTTGATAGGGATAAAACCCGCCCGAATACATATCGTGAAAGCCGTATTTTTCTTCGAAGTCCAAAAAATACTGCTCAAAACGTTCCCCCGAATAGGTGAATCCCGCCGAGGCTGAAAGCCCTGCGCCCGCACCGATGACGACCGCGTCGGCATTTTGCAGTGCTTCTCTCAATCTACTCGTTTGCGCCGAGAAGTCTTGCGTAAATTTCATGATCCTGCTCCTTGAACACATTGAAAATTACCTTGATCTTGCTTGCCGTTTCCTGCTTGTACTCCCGCACCGAACGAACGGCGATCGCTGCGGCGCGCTCGTTCGGAAAGTGAAATTCGCCCGTTGAAATACAGCAAAACGCAAGGCTTTCAAGCCCGTTTTTATCGGCAAGAGCTAGGCAGGAGCGGTAACAACTTTCGAGCAGCCGCTCGTGCTTTTCGGTGAGATTCCCATAGACAATGGGACCGACGGTGTGAAGAATATATTTGCAGGGCAAATTGTAGGCTTTGGTTATTTTAGCCCCGCCCGTGGATTCGGCGTGTCCCTGCGCCCTCATAATATCCGCGCACGCTTGCCGAAGTTCGACGCCCGCAAAGGTATGGATAGCGTTGTCGATACAGCCGTGGTTGGGGCAAAAACAGCCGAGCATCCCCGAATTGGCGGCATTGACGATCCCGTCGCATCTGAGCGTCGTGATGTCCCCCTTCCATAGATAGATGTCGGGCTGAATGGGCACAAGGTCGGCAAGATCCGTGATACCTTTTCGCCGCAGTTCTTCCGAGAGATATTCGTCCTGCACCCGCAAAAATCCCTCGCTCGCCTCTTGAGGCTCCCGCACGTTGAAAAGCGCGCGCAAGAGGCGTTTTTCGGAAACTTCCCCCTGCGGTACTTCTTGCTCTTCGCCGCGTTCGCGGAGCAGATATTCGATGAGAAATTTGCGTCTTTCCTCTTGCTTCATACTTTCTCCGAACATGCAAGTTTATATGAATTTCAGGGGCATATCTCGGACATGCCCCCGTCGTTTTGCGTCAAGTTGCGTTTTTTACCTATTCGATGACGGCGTCCTCAGCCGTATAGGCTCCGAGCGATCCCTCTTTCACCTGGATGCAGACATAGGTGACGGGACTGTTTTCCGCCGCAAAAAATCTCCGCTTCGCTGCAGGAGAGATACGCAGCCAATCGCCCGCGCCGAGTGCGACGCACTCCCCGTCGATCTCCGCCTTTCCCGCACCCGCGAGAACGCCGTAGATCTCCTCATTCTGCCTGTGTGCATGCACAAAGGGCACGCTCGCCCCCGCAGGAAGGGTGTTGATGCTCACTTCCGCACCCGTGAGATGCAATGCGTCGTGCAGCTCCGTCCGTGCCCCCTCTTTCACATTAACTCTTTCAAAATTTGCCATAATTGTTCCTCCAAAATAATTTATGATTTCGATCGTAAGAACATCTTAGCAGATGCGAGGAAGAAATGCAAGAGTGTTACAATTTGATTATCAGATAATAATTTTGAGACAAAGTTTCTTTTTTGAACCATTGACAACGTAGCACGCTTGTGCTATACTTTTATCAGAAAATACGGGAGGACAAGAGCATGCTGACAAGAGAGGAACTGCCCGATTGCCCTGTTGCGACCACGGTGCGGCTCATCGGCAACAAGTGGAAACTTCTCATTATCCGAAATCTGATGTATAACGGGAGACAACGGTTCACGGACTTTTTGAGGACGATCCCCGCGATCAGCAAAAAGGTGCTGACGGACAACTTGCGCGCACTCGAGGAGGACGGGCTGATCGAGCGGGAAGTCTTTGCCGAGGTCCCGCCCCGCGTGGAGTATTCCCTCTCCCCCATCGGAAGCTCGCTCCGCCCCATTCTCGACGCCATGTCTACCTGGGGCGAGGAATATAAGCTCTGCCTGCAATAGCAAATGCGAAAATTGTAAAAAAAACGCGGGGATGTTTCCTCGCGATTTCTTTTGGAGCTACCGGCCGGACTTGAACCGGCGACCTCTTCCCTCCCCAAAAAATGATTGCTGCGCGTTTCATTACGATCATCACTTTTTCCCAATCATTTTTCGGGGACCCCCGTCTTGCAAAATCAATAGGTCTGGACGGTTCAAGCGACAACAAATAACGCAAAAAAAGTTCATAATCGATACGCATGAATATTAAGCTCTTCGGTAAAGTAGAATCTTATTTTAGTCTAAAATTAGCTTGACTTTGGACTAAAATTAGAGTAAGATAGAGACAAATATTTAAGAAGAGGTTGACAAATGAAGGATACAAAGATTTATCTTGACACATATTTATTACAACAAGATATGCGAATTAGGCTTCCAAAAGCCGTGCTATCAAACATGGATGCCAAAAAAGGTGAGACAAAGTTTGATATTTATCTTGATTCCGAAAACAGCTCATTAATACTGCATATTCATCATGATGAGGGAGAACAAAAATGACTAAAGAGCTAACCGCGGTTTCACTTTTTTCGGGTGCCGGCGGGATGGATATCGGATTTGAAAGAGCCGGTTTTCGGATATTATTTGCAAACGAACTAATGCCTGAAGCCGCAGCCACATACAACGCAAATCACCAAGCTGGAGTTATGATAAATGATGACATTTGCAAGGTTATTGATCAAGTCGATGCCTATCAAGGTGCCGACATGGTTTTCGGCGGCCCCCCTTGTCAAGGATTCTCTGTCGCGGGGAAAATGGATCCCAATGATGCCCGTAGTAAATTAATTTTTACATTCCTTGATGTAGTCGAACGTGTAAGACCACGCGCTTTCGTAATGGAAAATGTAAAAGCACTCGGTGTGTTGGAAAAATGGGGATCTGTTCGAAAAAAATATTTGGAAAGAGCAAGAGAAATGGGATATGACTGCGTTCCGTTTATATTGGATTCCACTGAATATGGCGTGTCGCAAAAGCGCGAGCGCGTTTTCTTCATCGGAATAAAAGAAAATACCGATCCTTTTTTCAAATACCACATGAGTTATCTCATAGAGTGTCAGCGCAAAAAAGCCCCGATTATACGCGATTTGCTCTTTTCCCTTGGAAGAGCCGGCACTAAAACAAATCCAAACACCTGCACGGCAAAAATCACATTTGCAACCCATCCGATTATGCGCAAATCCCCCTATGCGGGCATGTATTTCAATGGACAAGGTAGACCTATTGATATAGATGGCTATGCGAATACTCTTCCGGCTTCAATGGGCGGAAATAAAACCCCCTTCCTTGATGAAGATTACTTATACGGTGATGCAACGAGCGACTGGGTATCTGACTATCACAAGGGTTTAATGAATGGGACAATGATCCCAGAATTCAAAGAAGCACCCAAGCGTCTCAGACGAATAACGATCAGAGAAGCTGCGAGAATTCAAACCTTCCCGGACGATTATATTTTCTGCGGAAATAAAGGTAAAATATACACCCAGATAGGCAATGCCGTACCAAGCAAATTGGCGGAAGTCGTTGCAAGAGCCACGATAAAATACTTATATAAAAATTATTAATAAAAAGAACCATCTTTTGATGGCTCTTTTGTTACATATGAAGTTCTCTCCAAAGCCGTTTGACCGTTGTCGCCGTATTTGTCTCATTGACATAATCATTTAGAAGTACATAGAAGGCTCCTCTTCCTTCCGGTGTCATATGTTGAAGAATAATTGCTATCCACTCGTATATATCCCAGAAGTAATACACGATATTCTGATAATCATACCGACCAAGATAAGTATGCAATCCGCTTCCCACCATGCCCGACGGACAATCTTCGTATCGGCAAATCACGGTTATCTCATGGATATCTGAAGCATTATTATCATTGTATATCGAAATACAATCAAAAGAGTCTCTGATGCGCGCCAGGTCAAAAGGCTTAACTGTCACTTCATAAACCTTATAAATTTCCCCCACACATTCTTCATTGATATCTCCAGGCTTTTTGCTTGTGGTACTTGTCACTGATGCGCGGTCTTCACTGCCTGTTACGTTAATCCCCGTATGAAAAGAGTCATGATAGCATTTTAATAATAAAGCAGCGATTTTTTGCGGGGTATTTCCGGCATCCGGTGCTTTTATTATCAATTCGTGACAAAGATCGTAGAGATGAACCGGGTCCTCACATGGATTAATATCCACAGCAAGTTCTGCAAGATACTGTGCTTGAGCAATCAAGCGTCGTAAAAGCGAAACACCAACATTCTCAATAGCTATTATTGTATCACTGGCAGATTCCAAAAATTTAACAAGACTAACTACTGCTTCTGCTACATCGGAAGGTCGTCGTTGCGCTGCCCAGGTCGAATCCAGCCCGACAGTGGCCTTAGCTACATTAAGCGGACCGGATTTCCGATGTGGAATATCTTTTTCAATGAGAAACTCCTTAATCGGTCCTTCATAAATTGCCCTGGGATTGCAACTGTATAGTCCTGTGGATGCTCGAAATGAAGATTCCAGCTTCATCCCAACTACAACTACTAAAAGTATTTCCCGGAACCCCCAAGCGGTTGTCTCAAAAAGTTTATCCATTGATTGTTCATAATGCTTCTCATCTGGTTGGAAATCTGGGCTTATGGCTTTTTGATATAGTGCTTCCAAAAATTTTTTTACTTTCTCATTCCTATTCTCCGTGTTTCCCATATAGTTCTACTCCTTTTCATTTGATATATTAAAATCCGTGGTTTTTTCCCTATCGTAAAATATTATACTTTTTTTCGACATTTAAGTCAATCGATTGGGGAACCGGAGGCACAAATAGAATGGCCGGACTTGAACCGGCGACCTCTTCCCTCCCCAAAAAATGATCGCCGTGCGTTTTCATTACGAGCATCACTTTTTCCCGATCATTTTTCGGGGACCCCGTCTTGCAAAATCAATAGGTCCGGACGGTTCAAGTAGCAACTGTATACAAAAAACGAAGCGGGTCAAAACCCGCCTCATTTTTTGGAGCTACTGGCCGGACTTGAACCGGCGACCTATTGATTACGAACCCGATTAAAGATCCGTTTATGCAGGAGCTTCCATTTTATACAGCAAAATAGATCTGTTTTATGCACGAATTTGCTTTGTGTATCGAAGAAATCACCCCGTTTTGGGGAAATTTGGGGAAATCAATATTTTAATTTCTTGATCTCCTCAAGCTGAAATCTCTCACCTAAATGCGTATAGACATTGCTCGTAACGGTATTATCGGGACGATGTCCTGCCCAAAGAGACGCGAGTTCACGCGAGATCCCACACTCCTGACAACGCGTTATGAACGTATGCCGCAGAT
This sequence comes from uncultured Clostridia bacterium, assembly GCA_947629675.1. GTDB lineage: Bacteria > Bacillota > Clostridia > Christensenellales > Borkfalkiaceae > Gallimonas. Next base: position 76,334 of record CANREM010000005.1, on the reverse strand, counting down.
CGTGAAGGTGGTGGCCGGGAAGAAACGCAGCGATCCCCCTCGTCAAGAGATCGGGGCTTACGCTGAGGTTCTCTTTCGTCATGTATGGCATGAAGGGGCGCAACATCGGTGACACGGGGATCTTTCGCTTTTTCACGCCCGCACCCTTGCGCGTTTTGGATGTTACCACCGTGACCCAATCCGGCGAGATCTCCGCCGAGGCAAGCTCTGAGCGGCGAATCCCCGTAAAGAGCAACAGCAAATACGCATACCTGCACGGTGAACTTCCCTCGGCACATGCCCGCACGAAGGCGCGCTCCTCTTCGACAGACAGCGCGACGCCGTGCTTCATCTCATGCCTCGGCTTCTTGATGAGCCGCATCGGGGACTTTGCGATGATGTCATCGGCCACAGCAAATTCGAAGATCGCTTTGATGATGACATAGACGTTGGCCGCCGTGCGTTCAAGCCCACACTCCAGGATCTCATTCAAGAGCTTCTGAACGTCAAGTGGCCGGATCTCCTTCAGAAGCTTCTCCCCCATGCGGTCGTAGACGTAAAGGCAAAGCATCCGTCGGTAGTTGTGAAGCGTATCATCCTTTATTTGCGGTTTCTTAACGATCTCCAGCCATTGCTCGGCATAGTCCTTAAAGGTGACGTCGCCGAGCCCTCCTTCATCTTGCAGCTCACAAAGCTTTTTAATAAAACGCTCTTTGGCAAGCTCCAAAGATTTCGCACTTACTGAGAGATTGATCCCATTTCTTCGGTATCTGATCTCAAATGTTCCATTTTTCTTTTTTCTTGCGTGTGCGACCTCGCCTCCCTGCAGTCTGAATTCCGATCTAAAAAATTTCGGCATTTTTGATAACTCCTTATTTGAAAATTCCAAAAATACCGATTTTGCCTCATTATCCGCCTCTTCTTTCATGCCCGGGAATATTTTCTCTTCCACTGAGTTCTCCATGACTTTTGTAGAAGTGGATCCAAAACGCCCAGAAATCTTTGTTCGTTCAAATATCTTTTTTTTAGCATTTGTACTTCATGCGTCCCAATTTCTCCGCTCACCGTCGGCTCATCGGCACCATCTTGGTAGAGCATGAGCCTCTGAAACTCAGTTGGCGGATCCAACAATGCAATTAGTTCGGCCGCCTTCATGTAAAGCTCAATCACTTTTTCTCTAAATATTTCTTCTTTTGCCATATACATTCTCCTTGAGAAAATTTTCTTGGAAAAAGTATAAAACAGAATTAGACTCCAAAATTTAGTCAATTTTTGACGACAAAAATTGGCTAATATGTTGACACTTTCCCTAAAATAGGATATACTATAGTTAGGTAATATGTTTGGAGGTACTATACTATGACCACGGTAACTGCGACCGAAATGCAGAACAATTTCGGGAAATATCTGCAATATGTTCAAACAGGGGGCGACGTCGTGATCCTACGCAATGGCAAAGAGGTGGCACGGCTTATTTCGCATGAAAAAACCGTCTCTTTCCTCACCGACTCGCTCGTTGGCGTTGTAAAGGGAAATTACGATGAACGCGCCATGCGTGAGGAGAGGGCGAAAAAACATGCGAATATTGATTGATACGAACGTTTTGCTCGACGTCCTTATGAACAGACAGCCATATGTGGAGTCTGCCACGAAGATCTTCAAGCTCTGCGAAGTAAAAAAGCTGCTTGGCAGTATCTCCGCCTTATCAATTCCCAATATCGTCTATATCATGCGAAAGGAGCTTGATGCGGATCGCGTCCGGGAGATCTTATCTCAACTCACCCTTATCTTCGACGTTGCAGATCTCAAAGAAGACGATCTCAAAAAAGCGACGCTCCTTCCCCTCAAAGACTACGAGGACGCCTTGCAAAGCGTGACCGCAAAACGCATCCGCGCCGAATTCATTGTTACGCGGAATATCAAAGATTTCGTCGGAAGCAAGGTCCCCGCGATTAAACCAGAAGAACTTCTCGACCGAATTTGAAAACTTTTTTCTCCCGCCTCACACGGCGGGAGATTTCCTTTTTATAGCATTAATCCACATACTTTGTCAGATAAATATTTTCTAAGAAATACTTGAAAGAATTGAAGTACCCCATTTCGTCTAAATATCGATACCAAATTCCAACAAGTTCAGGGGCTGCATTTTTGGGTGGATTAAAATAATTAAATCTAATTCTCATTTTGAAAGGATTAAATTTACGCGATAAAACAGTGTCGTTGCGAAAATAATAAAGGGTATCCTGGATCAATAAATTGCCTTTGGCATGGAAAGGAGGATATCCATACTCATTCTCAATATCAACATCAACAAAATGGCATTCGTCGCAACAAGATTTTTTCCATGAAAAATACGCATCCAATCGAATTGGGAGTAATGAATCATCGGAATTATTTTTTGCAATAGAATTCTTAATCGAATCAATAACGTTCAAAACGTCATCGGTGATAGAAGATAATTTTGCCATCTGCTCCCCTCCAATTAGCTATCATTTTTACGATATGGTTGCTCTTCGAATCCAAATGAAGTTGTACTCCACATTTGAGCGGTCTTTAATAGAAGGGCTTGTTGCGCGGGACGCATCAAACGAAAAGCATCTATGAGTTCACGCTCATCTAAGGAGAGATCGGGTGACTCTACAACTCCGTTTGGCCTTAGGGAAAATGGTTCGTCTGAAAAAGCGGAAAATGATGCTTCAAGAAGCATCTCAAAAGTGACACCATTATATGCCCTATCCGCGATTTTTTTCAAAAACTCGGGTGAGGGATTATGTCTACCATGAAGAACTTGCGTTATAGTCGAAGAGTTCACGCCACAGTGCAAGGCGAATTGATTTTGACTTCGATCTCCTTGCGCTAATTTAATCAAAGCGTTCAATTTCTCGTTAACCATTGTAAACACCTCTACTTAATTAAATTTTAGCAATAATTTTTACCCACACAAAAAATAAATTTACAAAATCTATTGACAGTTGCAAACAGTTTATGATATACTGTTTGCAGTTGCAAATAGAGCAAAAATTCACTGTCGCTGAGATCCACATATCGCTTCAAAGAGGAGGAGAGAAATGCAGGAAAATATAAAAGCAAAATGGAGTGTTACCGACGGGGAACTCAGGCAGACGCGAGAAGAGCTTTACGTCAGAATAAAGAAAGGTTGCTATCAAAATAAACACGCTTTGCTTGCGCTACTCGAACTTCTTGTAAAAGGCGATATCACAAAGACGGATGAGGTAATTCGTCGATGACACCTCAGAGAATGATAAAGGAAAGGGAGAATTCAACATGTATCCTCAGAGAGTGATAAAGGAAAGACGGGTCAAACAATGGAAGAAGGATCTCATCCTTGAAGACAGCGAAAAAGAGGAGCTGCAAAAACTGCTGCTCCCCTTGAAGAAACTATATCACCGCCTTGGCGATATTGAGATCTCCCACCGCAACATTATCAAAGCTGCGATCGGCTGCCCTTCATCCACCGTGCAGGAGATCGGGAACGTCATCGAGACGATCTACTTGATCCTGAACGACAACGTGCATCTCACGAGTACGGAGATCCTTTTCAACGATGAGGTGATCCCCCTCGAGAAGAGATAGCATGTATCATAGCCTCCGCGCCGAGAAGTTCCACCTCGGCATCCATAAATTCCTCCTTATTTCCCGGAGGGGCCGCGCAGGCGGCCCCAAAGGGAGCGGGAGAATTCAAAGAAAAAATAGACGGCGGTCATTAAACGCAGGAGATTATACATGAAAAACAGCTCGAACAGAGACGCAAAAGCGAATCGCATAATGCGGATCACCATTTACGTCATTCTCTTCCTTATGGTCTTTGCGCTCACTCTCGGCTTGCTTCAGCTTTTTGCAAAGGGCAAGGCGAAACCCTCGAACTGGGGCGATCAGACGCCCACCGGCGAAGCAGAAGGCGGCCTCGAGATCGAAGCACCCGAAAAAGACAATGCCAAGATCCAACTCACCACGAGCATCATTCCTCGAAAGCTTTACGCTCAATACGGCATCATGTCCATAGCAGAGACAGCGATGCAGGTCACGGCGACAGTCGGAACCGACGACGGCAAACCTGCGGAAGATGGCAAGCTCGATTGGCAGCTCGTTTGGAAGGATCCTCAAAGTGAATGGGCGTCAGGCAAAGAAGTTTCCGAATATGTAACAATTCAAGTGGGCGAGGATACCCTCTCGGCGACACTCTCCTGCTTGCAAGCATTCGGCGAGCAGCTTCAGCTTACGGCGCAGATCAAGACAAATGCCTCCGTGAAGAGTGCCCCTCGCACCGTGAACTATGTGCAACGGTATGATGAAGAATCCTATCCGACGGCAAAGATCGTCTACACGAATTCCTCATATCCAGACGCAAATCTCACGTGGGAGCTGAATGGAAACGGAAGAGATAAACAGTCACGCGTAAACTTCCCCGGGTATACAAAGACATACCAAGAGTTATTGGATTATTATACGCCCGACGGCAGCAAGAAAGGCAACTATGTGTTCACAGTGACCACGCCGCTCACGCAAACGTATACCAAAGAGGCAACGGTAACAGATGTAAAAGTTAGTTTCAAAGCAATGAGTAACAATCTATTTGAAGGCGGCGGAGCAGTCTATACTGGATCAGTGATCTATGACAATGTTCATACCGATGAAGGATCTGGTAAAATCGCCACACTTAACGGCTTTGACTTCACGAAGCTTTTCATCCTCACAGTACCCCCCACAGATTGGGCAGCCTTTAAGCAAAACTTCAGGCAGATTTGCCCGATACAAGGTGCATGGAGATATAAGATCGAGACAACAGTCAATGGAAAGAAACAAGAAAAAGAAGTAAGCATATTTCTCAACGACAGTTCTTTCGGCACTTTTGCAAGCAGCGTAAATATCGGGACCGGTGATATAGATTTTATTTGATTCTCAAAGAGGAAAAAATGAGCAGATCGCATTCCAAGAGCAAGGTCGGCGTGGTGATCATGGTGATCGTCCTCATCGCAGTCGCCCTTTTGATCGCAGGCCTCTGCACGGGCCTCTTCAAAAAGCTCTCAAACAAGACATGCACGGTGAACTTCGACCTCGCCGAGTATGACGGAGATGAAAGCATCGATCCTATCAAAGTCAAAGAAGGCGAGGAGATCGAACTCCCGGAGGCTCCAGAATGGAAAGATCACACCTTCACATGTTGGCGCATCGGCGGCGACATGGCCGATGCCGGGGATAACTACACCGTGACGAAAGACGTCACGGCGTTAGCCGTATGGGAGGGTGTCCTTCCGGTCGTGAACTTCACCGTCACCTTCGACCTCGGTGATTATGACGGCGGGGAACCCGTCGAAGCCGTCACGGTTCAGCAAGGTTCTGACTTCGAACTCCCGGAGGCCCCAGAATGGAAAGATCACACCTTCGACGGCTGGCGCATCGGCGAAGATCTCAAGCAACCTCACGAGCGGTTCACCCCCACCGAGACGGTGACGGCTACCGCCGAGTGGACAGAGATCGTCAAATACACGGTCACCTTCGACCTCGGCGACTATGACGGCGAAGAGACCGTCGCAGCCGTCACGGTTCAGCAAGGTTCAGACTTCGAACTCCCCGAGGCTCCCGAATGGGAAGATCACACCTTCGACGGCTGGCGTATCGCCGGGGATCTCAAGCAACCTCACGAGCGGTTCACCCCCACCGAGACGGTGACGGCCACCGCCGAGTGGACAGAGATCGTCAAATACACGGTCACCTTCGACCTCGGCGACTATGACGGCGAAGAGACCGTCGCAGCCGTCACGGTTCAGCAAGGTTCAGACTTCGAACTCCCCGAGGCTCCCGAATGGGAAGATCACACCTTCGACGGCTGGCGTATCGCCGGGGATCTCAAGCAACCTCACGAGCGGTTCACCCCCACCGAGACGGTGACGGCCACTGCTGAGTGGACGGAGATCATCAAGTACACGGTCACCTTCGATCTCGGTGAGTACACGGGCCGGGAAACGGTCGCGCCCATAACGGTGCGGCAGGGCGAGGGCGTAGACCTTCCCACTCCGCCCACATGGACGGGCTATACCTTCCACGGATGGAAGGTCGGCAGCGTCTATAAGCAGGCGGGCGAACATATCGCCGTTACGGCCAGCGTCAAATACACCGCAAAATGGACGAAAAACAGCCTACTCGACAACCGGACATGGTATGTGCTGGGTGCAGGCAACGGAACGCTCAGGAGCAACGCGTGGACGCATAACAAGCTCCTCATGAAGAGAGATAACACTGAAGATGCGGACAACCTCTTCACCATAGAGCTGACGCTCTATGCGGGCGATCAGTTCAAGATAACATACAACACCGATTGGACGGTCGCATTTGGCCGAAACGACCTCTGGAGCGGCTGGGACTATTTCGAGGACGATGACGGCAACGACCACAACATCGTGTTGAAGTCCGGCCAGGACGGCGTCTATAAGATCAAGCTCTACACCTTCATGACGTTGGGTGGTGAAACGTCGCACCTCGACATTACCAAGGTGAGATCCATCTCCCCGTATGCGGGAGATCAGGGCGATGATGGGCCGAGCGCGATCGCAGCGGCAGAGCTTCTGAAGCTCCGCGATGTCACGCTCGAGCAGGCGAAAAGGAAGGAGGTATATGAATGAATACAGCGTTGATCCTAACGATCGTAGCATTCATTCTCTTTGCAGCCGCGATCGTAGTGGCTGCATGCGCTATCGCGATGAGCATTGCACGCCGCCGGGAACCTTACACGGTCCGAGCGGCCCTGCGGTACTTTGAGCAGCACAAGTCAGAGAGCTGGGAGGCAGACACATGACGGAACTCATCCTGTTCATCGTAGCCGGCGTCGCGGCCCTCCTCCTCGCCGTGCATAGCTTCATCACGCAGCGCAAGATCTCGAAGATCCTCTCACGCCTCGACAGCTTGGAAAAAGAGACAGGCATCGCTCCCTTCGAAGAATGGGGAGGTCGCCCCTGACGCGGCATCAAATCGAAACCAAAAAAATCTTATAAGGTAAGGTGAAAGATGAAAAAAAGACAAGATTCATTCCAAAAACATAAACGCGCCGACACGATAAAGTGGACGATCGTATGGATCGTCATCGTCCTCATGGCGGCCGCACTTGTCCTCGGATCGCTGCAGCTCTTTGCAAAGGACAAAGCAAAGCCCTCGAATTGGTTCTCAAAGAACGAGCAGACCGAGGAGGACATGGGCAATTTGGTCGTTACGCCTGAAGAGGAGGATGAAGCGGAGGACGAGGCGGAGCCTGTGAGAAAGATGGCTTTGCGGATCACTCCCATCGCGCGTGAGGACTTCGGCGACTATGGCCTCGACACCGCATCCATTGAATCGGCGGTGACGATCACGGCGACGATAACCCCGGAATTCGTAACAAATCCAAGGATTTCATGGAGCCTTTCATTTGCGAATCCCTCTTCCGAGTGGGCGACAGGCAAGAACGTGGAAACATACATCTCCCTCCAAGAGTCGGAAAAGCAGGTCGTCGTCACATGCAACGAGGCATTCGGCGAGCAAATCGTCCTGACTGCAACGCCGGAATCGAACCCGAAGCTCGCAAAGACGTGCAAATTAGATTATATCGCACGCCCTTCCACGATAAATATCAGGCACGTCAAATCGACAGGTGACGCGCGCGAAAACATTGAGATCACATTCAAGAAGCAATTAAACTTTTCTATACAGACGACCTACGGCGTCGGCACAGTCCGGGGAGAGTATTACCTCAACGGCTATTCAATAAGGATGGACGTCAACTTGCAGAAGACATTACAGGCACAGCTTGAAGGACAATATTCGAAAGATCAGTTTCAGCTCGGGTATTACATTTCAAAACTGCACGAAGGACTCGATTTGCCACTGACTGGCAACCAAATCGCGCTCCAAATAGGAACGCCGACAGAATACTTTCTCTGGGACAAAAATAATGCTCCGGAATCAACCGGGAAACTATATCCCGAGCAGTATGATGACACGTTCAAAGGTAAATTCCTGCGCCTATTTATAAATGCGGTTGAATCTACGTCTAAAGATGGAGAGATGGTCATGAAGCTTCACTATGTCTACAAAGGGAATGTCGTTCAACTCGTAACCGCAACAAATAGCAATGTCGACTTTTTGACTACAGGACTTGAGATCGCCGCAACAGATTTCTCAATTTCCACAGATTCACAAGCCTTTTAATTGAAGGCCTGCAGAGGTAAACACATGACCGAGCGTATTTCGAAAATAATCAAAATAAGCCTTTCATTGCTATTTGTTACGCTGATTTTGGCGATTTCCGCCCTTACAGGGCTTCAATACACGGCATATGCGGCTACAGGCTCCGTCGCTTCGATGTATGACGAGACGGAAATCGTGGACGACCTCAAGGGGGCTACGATCGGCGGCGTACCATTTTCGCTCGACGACTATCCCTACGACCAAGACGGACAGCTCTCCCTTCTCACGCTCGTAGAATTCGGCCATAGCAGATATTCAAACGAGCAAGACGACTACGGCCTCTATATCTACGTCTACAATCCGCAGGCCCTCGCCATCCAGCGTGATGACATCCGCAACACGATCAGCATGCGCGCCGGATCCAACAAGGAGAAAGCTTTCGAGATCTACCAGCTCGAATTCTTGAGCGAAACGACGCAGGCGGGATATGAGGGCCTTCTTCTCAAGTATAAGATCCGCTTCACAAAAAAGGAGCGCGATGACGTCATCGAGGCCGTCTATAGAAAAGCGGAACGAGAGTACTATGTCGGCGATCTCAACCTTCTCATGCGCGGGAATCTGAATGCGACAACCGTTCCGGTGGGAAAGAGCTTCTACTTTTCCGGTTATGCGGCCGGCTACGACGACGCCGAAAAGAGTACTCTCCAAAGCTATACCGAGGAGAAAGAAGTCATCACCTTAAACGTGACGCCCACGCAGTTCAGGCCGAAAGGCTATAACGGCAAAAACGACTTCATGAAGGACAGCCTGCACAGCGTCTACTTTGCTGTGCCCAACCAATATATGCGCATATACGGCGATATGAGTGCCGTTCATGCCCGCTGGCTGAACGCCGTGACCGCACCGGCTCTCGTGACGGGAAACTATGAGATCTATGAGGCGATCAAGCCCTATCTCGGCGTCAAGATGTCCGAACATGTTGATGAACTCAAATATGTCATACTCGGAAATTTCAACTCAAATATGGAGAGCATGGCATTCGGCGGAGGCGTCGGATGCGGCTATAGCTATCTCGGCGAGAACGCACATTCAAGCATCGACACTGATGTCTGGAACGCGGGTGGCGTCCATAAAAACAGCTATGGCGTCGAGATCGACGATCTGCAGCTCCTCTTTTATGCCGGAGCCGGCGAGGAGACCGCTCACAATTACACCGTCACCGCGGAGGAGATCCAAACCGAACTTCTCGCGAGAACGGCAAGGCTCGGCGGCAAGCTCGTTCAGGACAAATATAGCAGCGTGCTGTTCTCACAAGTAGACGATGAGTACACCGAAGTCACATGGGGCATCGATAAATCATGGAACCTTGCGAACGTCACGCTCGAAGAAGCATACAAAGATTTTATCGGCCTGAAGTTCCCGAAAAAAGATAAGAAGAAGATCTCAGAAAGCGCGTTCCCCGCGGTGAACGCGATCCACAAAGTGGAAGAGACGGATCTGAAAGGCGAAACAGAAGCCATCTCAGAGACGCTCTACGTCGATCAAGGGGATGTGGAAGGTCTCAAAAAGTTCTATGACGATGCGACGAAGGTCACCCTCGAGAACCCCGAAGGCTGCAGCGTCTATCTTTTCCGCTATCAAGTAAGCGACTACATCGCACAGGACGCGCTCGAGGCACATGTCGGCCGGTGGGGCGCAAGCAATCACTTCCTCTATTGGGACGATTATAACGCCTACTTTTTCCAAGAGACCGTCAACCTCGACTTCAGAGTGATCGATCTCACCTTCACGAGAGGGATGCAAAAAACAGTGATCCCCGTAGCGCAAAGCCCCATCGACGTCTTTCAGGATGCGTCCTTCCCCACTTATCAACAGCCGAAAGCCGGCCTCCCTTGGTGGGCCGTCCTGCTCATCATCATCGCGGTCGTCGTCGGCGTTTACCTCCTATACAGGCTCTTTGACGCGCTCTTCAAGCGTCTCGCGGCCGGGAAGCTCAAAAAATAACATATAACAAGGAGATGTCAAAAATGATGGATGAAGAAAGGATCAACCGTATCATACGAGTGCAAAGGATCCTCGAGCGCGTGGAAGGCTATGCCGCCGCGCTCGGGGAGATCGCAAAAGAAGAGCTTGATGATGCTCTCTTTTACGAAGAACTCGTACGAGAAGAATCAAAGCTCACGCTTCAGATGAAAGATTTCGCCGCCGCGCTCATAGTCATGCAGAACAGCATGAAAAAGAAATGTGTGTCGCTTAAGAAGGAGATCGAGAAAGCGATCGACGGAGAAGAACCGTTCACGCTCGAGCTTTCCGATAAGACGAAAAAACACCTTTTGACATACAGCGAGATCGTCAAAAAGTGCCCGGCGGCCGAACAAAGCGACCGCATGTCCGGGCAAGAGATCGCACGACGCTATCGAACATCGGCCGACAAGAAAAAACAGATCAAGATCTTAGCACAGCTGAATGACTGCACCAAAGCGGAGATCGAGAAAGTGTTGAAGGCGGAGGGCGAAGCCGTATGAAACCCGTATCCATACTTTTATACGCCCTCACGGCAGACGAGATCAAATGCCTTCCGACAGGCTTTCCGATCTTGAGACACGACGCCGAAACGGATGCCTACATGCTCCTTTCTGCAGGCGGGGTCAACGCCTCACCCGGACAGATCTCTCACAAAAAATCATGCACTTATTATGCCCTAAGATTGCCGCCGGCCGGATGCAACTTTCCGACATCGAAGCGCAGGCAAAAATAAAAAATATGCTCCCTACTCCGCATTGGCCGCCCATCACGGCCGGGGAGCGACATCTCGAAGGTCGAGCGGAGGGAAAACTCCGCTCGGCTGACAGAGCCGAACACCATTCCCGGTGTGAAAAATAAAAAAGAGGTCACGAAATGGCAGCGAAAAAAAGCAAAACTTTCCCACGCTGGGTCGGGATCACGGCGATCGTCATCGCCGTCCTTCTCGCCCTCGCGCTCGCCTTCAGCTTCATCACGAAAGGCGGCACGGATCTTTCAAAGTTCAAGCCGAAAGAGAAAGCTGAAGATGCCGCGGCCCTGACGGCCGAAATAGCAGAAAAAGCAAACGTTGACGTCATCGGAGGTATCCATGTCCAAGAGTGAGAAGAAAAGTAAAGCGATCCGCATCGTTTTGATCGTACTTATCGCCGTCATCCTACTCTCGCTCATCACCGCCCTGATCGTAAGGCTCGTGAAGCGCAACACATCGCTTCCGGAGCGCGTGAGTGTAACATGGGTCCTCGACGGCAAAAAGACAAAGACAGAGGAAAAGGCTTACCTCTATGGGGAGAGGATCGAGGATCCCTTCGAACCAGAGCTAACCGAGGATACCGCCGTCGACGGGTGGTACACAGACAAAGGCTATACGACGCCTTATAAGTTCACGACAAAGCTCAAAAAGGACCTTACACTTTACGGCCGCACCGTCTACGACGATCCGAATCTATGGTACATCGTAGGAGAAGGAAAAGGCACGCTCGAGGAGATCCAGAATGCGCCGGGCGTCTTTCTGCTCGAGCAGGATCTTGCAGCTTCGACCTCCGACTATAGTGTCTATCAAGTTGACCTCGAACTCTATGCCGGCGACAAATTCCACATCGAAAAAGGAAGATCCGAAGAAGGCTCTCTCGGTTATACCGAGCTTCTCGGAAGCAACACCGCCTTCGAAGCGGCAGAAAAAGAGATCTCCCTCAAGGAGAAATATGACGGCATCTACAGGATCTCGCTGAAGATCTTCAAGACCCCGGACACGACATACAAAAACGGGATCCAGATACAGAAGATCAAATCGCTCGATCCGATCCCTCTTGCCACTTACACCGTGACCTTTGACCTCGGAAGCTATACTGGGAGCGAAAAAGTGGCACCCATGTCCGCAAAGGAAGGCCAAAAAATCACTCTCCCGAACGCGCCGCAATGGAGCGGTCACACTTTCCTTCATTGGGCATCAGGGGAAAAGACTTACGCCGCCGGGACAAGCATCACCATCTATGGAAGCGGGACGCTCAGAGCGGTATGGGACACCGACAAACCTGCATAAAAGCCACAGGAGACCGATATGAAGAAATTTTTTGCAGTGCTTGCAACGCTGCTCGTCGTAACGGCAGCCGTCCTCTTCATCTGGCACTTCACCGATCACTTCAACGAAGATTTTAAGACATTCTACATCGTCTATGACGGTGAATCGATCATGGGGTCCGAGGCAGAAGTCAAAGTCGAAGAAGATACAGAAGAGACATTCAAGGTAAAGTATCCATTCGAGACGAAGAAACGCGACTATACCGTCGCGATCACTCCGAATCCGGAAGTAGATCTCGAATATACCGTCGGGACGGCGATCAAACGCTGGAGCGGTGAGAAGGGCGTCGAATCTCTCTTTGAGATCCAAAAATCTGAAAGCAGCTTTACGCTCAAGACATTATTCAGCGCGGATAACACGATCGAGGAGATCCTTTCCATGCTCTATCCGGACGAAGAGATAAACCTTTTGAGCGATCCTCCCGATCCGGAGGTCCCTCTCTATATCCTAACCGTAACGTCTTACAACGAAGCGATCAAATACAGCATTCAGATCCGCGTGACGCCCCATCAGCTCACCGGGCTGGAACTTTCCCAAGACCGTATCTATTTTTGAGATGAAGATCCAAAGCTATTATACGCCGCCGGGCTTCGAGAGGCGCACCGTGAAGGGCGGCGTGATATTCATCAAAATGAACATGAAAGATGACGGCGTGAAGATCTTCGAGCCATCCTACAGCCGAACGGATCCAAAGGCACTGACACAGATCGTAAGGATCCCAAAGCAAAACTCGAAGCTCGAAGCCTTCATCGCCCTCATCCGCTCGAGCGAAAACTACTATCAGTTCACCGCATATAACGGACAAGCCGTCTGTCAGAAAGCTTGTCGAACGATAAAGCAGTTCAAAGAGTTCTGCGAAGAATTTTTTGCCTAAAGGAGAAAAAATGAAGCTCGCGCTCAAGATCCTCGGCACGCTCGGCCTCATCATCCTCATCGGATATATCGTCTTTTCGTGCCAAGGAGCAGTGGGCGCATGAAGCATCTCAAGTCACGAAAAAAAGAACAACATGCAGCGCATGCAATGCCATTTTATCCGGCGTGGCGGCCGAAGGTATTCCACGCCATGGCACTCGCGATCCTCGCAGAAATCATCGTCCTTGGATCCGTCCGGGTCCCTCAGATCTACATACGTTTCTTCGAATCCCTCCGCGATGTATTCCATGAAATAGGATCCATCGCAGGCGCGACAACTTCCACGTCGTCGCAATTTTCTTCCGCCATGACGACGGAGATCCCGCAGGTATGGAGCGAATTCGTCAACGTATTCAAAAATATCGGCCTCACACTCATATCGCCCGCCAACATGCTGGCGTATCTGAGGCTCATCGGCAGGATCCTGCTCTATTCGAGCGTAGCGATCATCCTGCTCGGAGGACTTGTCGCCGTCCCGGTGGGGCTGGCGATCAGCTCGCAAGTGAAGGCGCAAAATAACCGCTATGCCGGACAATCGAAACCGCTCAGATGCTTCATGAGGTTCTACGACAGAGCCTACATGCCGGCAAAAAGGTTTGTCAAACGCTTTTTCCGCTTCTTTGGAGAACATGCCTATAAAAAGGCCCTCATCCTTATCGCCGTATTCTTTTTCAACGGCTTTACGGTGGGGCTTGAATTCGTCGCTTGGCTCTTCCACTATGCGTCTCATGCCGACGTCACGTCTATCGGCGTACAGCTCATCAAGCTTGTCTACGACGTCACCGTCGCCGTGAGATTCCTCCCCATTTGGATCTGGATCCCCTTTGGCCTCTGGATCTTCACACGCTGGCGAAAGAGCATCGGTTTCAGCCGCCTCGAGAAGCAGGAGAAATCGTTCCGAAAATTCCTCGAGGAGCGGCCGATCTTCTTCATTGTCACAGCCCCGATGCGCTCCGGAAAAACGACCTTTCTCGCGTCTACCGCGATCACCTACGATAAACTCTTCAGAAACATGTGCAAAAAGGCGATGCGCGAGATACAGCTCAAGTTCCCGAATTTCCCTTGGATCACGCTCGAAAAGGTCATACAGCGCGGCGCAAAGAAGCATGAACTCTATAATCTCGCACACGTGCGAAAATGGGCCGACAAGATCTGTGAGGCCCACAAAGCCTATCAAAACGATCCATATCAAGTCAGAATACACCGCAAAATGCTTTCCCGAAAATACGGGATCCGATTCGACAACATCCTTTTCGGATATGACACAAAACGCTGGCCCACAGTCTACGACCGCGGCCTCGGAAAAGAAACAATCTACGACGCTATCCATGACTTCTCGCAGCTCTACAGGCTGCAGCTCACGCCCTCGATGCTTCTCTCGAATTTCCCGATCAGAATGGATGACGATCTGCAGGACCGCGGAAACGAGATCCAATGGGACGATGATTTTTACCGAAAAGACCCCTCTCCGATCGACAGATCGCGCATGGCACACATCGTTCACTTCGACATGTTCCGCCCGGGCAAGAAGGTGGATCCTCAAGACAAATACAAGGACGCCTTCGAATACGGCGTCGCAGCGTTCACGGAATTCGGCAAGGAGCGCGGGAATCAGTTCGACCGCGCCGGGAAGAAGGTCGAGGATGAGGAAGCAAACATCCTCAACGATCTCTTCAACCTCGACATCAAGATGAGAGGACACAGCGCGACCGTCGCCTATAATGCCTTTTTACGCATCATCGCCGACGAACAGCGCGCCTCGAGCCTCAATGCGGATCTCGTCGAACTCGGCGACATCATCGTCCTCCGCGAGAAGGGAAAGCAAAAGATCCTCTTGCCCTTCTTTGCCATCGAAGAAGCGATCTATCTACTCTCCGAGAAGCTCCTCGGGAAGCTCTTCGATGAGGCAGCATTCAACCGCGGCGATCAGACGCTGCTTCTATGGTTCCTTCAGAACGTCGTCCGGAAAAAGATCTACGATCACTATCAGCGCGCCGTCTCCGTCTTTGGAGGCTACAAGGTCAAAGGGACCGTGCAGGCGGGCACCAAAGACGTCGCGCTCGAGCAGTTCAGCCTGTTCATGTCCAACCGAAAGAACTATGCGAACGTATTCCAGACCGACGCATGGCAGGACAGCTACAACGAGAAGACCCTCAAATCGCCCACCGGCATAGATGACGTCCCTTGCTTTGCCACCACGCATGCCAAGATGAGCGAACACAGGCAGGAAGGATCCTACCACTTCCAAAAACTTGATAAATACTATCTCGAATCCGAGCCTCCTGAAGAGAACTCGGAGAAAGGAGGGCAAAAATGACAGATCAGAACGCGCTCCTCATCGAAAGCACCGCCAGCAAGATCTATCGCTTTCTGAAAGAAAGCCTCAAGGGCGGCAAAAGGCGTCGCCTCGATTATAACCTCATCGCACGCACCGTCGGATGCACAAGATCCACCGTGCGCTATAACCTCGATAAAAAGCTCATCCCCCTCGGCCTCGTGGCCGTAGAACACGGGAAACTCTATCTCGTCAAATAAGATCCAAGCGGAGGATCCTCATGCAACAGCAGTACATAGAACAAAAAGACCCCGTAGAACGCGCTCAGAGCGGATGTATCCGCATTCCGTATGCTTTTTTCAGGAAAAAAGTAAACGGAAAGCACGTAAGAACGTCTCTCGTAGCGGTAAGAGGCTATATTTATTCGTTCTCAAGGACAAAGGACGATCCAGATGCGGCCGTCCACCTTTCTTTTCAAGGCTTTGGAAATAAACTCGGCTATGTAAAATCAACAATAGCATCGGCTATGAAAGATCTCCGCGCCGAGGGCCTCTTCGAGCAGGATAAGAGCGATCCCGCCCGGGCCGCCTATAAAACGAATGATCGCGTCTTTGAGAGAGGCTATATCCGCATGTATTTCTTCATACTTACAACAAAGTTCCACATAAAAGGCTCTGAGCGCGAGGAATACCTCACCGACGCAGCGAAGAAGGTCCTGAGCCTCTTTATCACGCATTGCACCAACGAAAAAGGCGACGGAGCGTTCCACGGCTCCGTCCGAGGAATCGCAAAGCTCGTCGATCTTTGCCCGGCAAGCGTTCAGAAGGCGATCAAGCTCCTCTTCTCAATGGATCTCATCTTCAGGCCCGAGGACTGCAAAGGCGTCAACGGGCATTGGAGAAGCTCGTATAAAGTCAATGAGAAGCTCCTCCGCGCTGCTTACAAAGCCTACAAGAAGGAAGAAGAGAAGGCCGTGCATGAAGCATCTCGGAAAACCGGGAAGGATCCCTCGAACGCCGCCGACCAACGCGCCGAGAGAGAACGCTTCTATGCGGCACGGCAGGCCAAAGCAAACGCCCGGGCAGAACAATTCCAAGAACTCCTCGAGGGAGATCCAAAGTACCACGACCTTCACGCGCAGCATGCGAAACTCGATCCCGAGATCGCACGCGCCGAAGTGAAAGGAGATCTCAAAGAAGTTGCAAAGCTCGAAGCGAAGAAGAAATCTCTCGCCGTCCAGATCTCTCGCCGCATGCGGAAGCTCGGCATCTCGAAGGAAGATCTCAAACCCGTGTTCAGCTGCCAGAAGTGCCACGACACCGGCTTCATGATCGGCACGGGAAAGGCCTGCGATTGCTATCCAGGCATAGGCCGAAGGAGGTCGCCATGATCCCCTTCACGTAACCCCAAGGCGAACTGAATACCGACCAAAAGTAAGAGAGAGGAGCATCGCCTCTCTTAAAATAGTACAGTAAAACGGCCGCTCGGGCTTCTCCCGGGCGGCTGTTTCCTTTGCTCCGTTCACCGTAATAAATTTCGGACTTTCGCCGTCCGCGAAATAGCACAAAGCATGTCCGAAATGTAATACGGTAGCGGTCCGAAAAGTAGCACAGTAGATATGAATTCTATATAAGAACATTTATATGAAGATCTTATCACGGCTCGTGCCCAGCGTGGGCACTCACCTCGAGAGAAAAAGGTCGCGGTGCCGAGGCACCGCCGTCATTGGAAGCTCTTCAAGAAGGAAGCCGCCCTTGAGGCCGGCTTGAAATCAGAAGCTCCTGACGCTTACACTCGAGTGTGAACTTACTCGCCCGAAAATTCACCATTCACTCCGTTCAGGTGGATTTTCGGGAAGAATGAGGAAGTCGTCGCATATAGAAATGACGACTTAAATTTAAGAAGGTGGGAAAATTTAAAAGCTCGCGAAAATTCGCCATGCAAGCAGGCGAATTTTCGAAAAATGGATGTCGCGAACTACACCGCGCGGCGGTAGTATGCCGCCTGCCTGCGTCTGGCTTGCCGCAATGCGTCTACGCCCGCCACAGTCAGTCGGCATCTCCACCGCCGCGCGGACTGAACGTCAACCAAGCAACTTCCATTAAATGAGCCACCGGCACGGCCGCCCGTGACGGGCCGTCTTTCTGCACGCTCGTGCGTTTCCGTCTATGCGGCTTTGGCGGCGATCGAAGATGCGCATCCACCCGGCTGAGCGGTCGCAGGCGTCGCGGCCGCCCGCCGTCGTCGCCCCCGCCGCGCTCGCGGAAGGAAAAGCTCGGCACCGTTCGGCACCGAGCTTTGCAAAATCGGTATTCACGTTTTGGGGAAATTTGGGGAAAACCTTTCCGACGCCTTTTGCCTCGACCTTCGAGGTAAAGAAGAAATCGGGCAAAACCGGCTACTATTCGCCTATTTTGCCCGATTTCTTTTGGAGCTACTGGCCGGACTTGAACCGGCGACCTATTGATTACGAATCAATCGCTCTACCGACTGAGCCACAGTAGCATGCTTTGCATTGCTCATTCATTATAAAAAAGTTTCCGCAAAAAAGCAAGCGTTTTCGCAGTTTTTTTCAAATTTCACGCAAAAAGAAATTTCCCGCCCGCATCATGCAAAATACTGCTTGATCGAGAGGACGTCGAGGCAGAGTTCGATCTGCAAATACCGTATATCTTTTGAGAAGAGGATGCCCGCGGCGATCTCTCTTCCCCTTCGCATGGCGCGGCGAAGGGCGACGTTCCAGAGCGCGAAGTGGCCCTCCCCGTTCTGCGTCAAAAGCCCGCCGAGCGATTTTACCGCCCCCGTCACGGCGGCCCGCGCGCCCTCCTGCGTCACGGAGGAACGCTCCAGCCCGTTGGCGGCGTCATAAAGAATGCGGGAGATCTCGTCGAGCGTCCTTGCATTTGCCTCGACAAGGTCCTTCTCCTCCGCCTTCTTTCCGTCTAAAAAGAAGTCCTTTGCCTCCTTTTCGAGAACACGAACTTCCACCCCATTCGCGGACATGGTACCCTCGACGAAGGTCGCATCCGTCTTTTTATAGTAGCAAGCGAGGACGACGGCGTCCTCCTCTTCGAGAAGATACCCCGCCCCGCCCGCGAGGTAGCTGTCCCCCGCGACCACCCCCGCGGTGAGGGTATCGCAGTCGCGGACGAGAAAGTAATATTTTTGGCCGAGGGAGACGGTGGCCGTCTTTCTGCCCTTACATTGAAAGATGGCTAAAAAGATCCCGACGACGATGACAAACAGAAGGAGCGCGGCGAGAAAGGTCGCTCCCGCGCGTTTCAAACGCACCCGCATACCCTATCGTATGCGAAGCCGCTTCTACGATATGCAAAGAGCGCGCCGCCAAAGCGTCGCGCTTTTCTCTCTACAAAATGACTATATGAGCTTGATCCCGATCGCAAGGAAGCCGTATTCTTTCTGTTTTTCGGGGGGATAATAGGCGTCCATATCGTGCGGAGAGGCTTTTTCACCCGCCTCGTAGCCGCACTGCTCCAACGGAAGGGCGCGGCATAATTCGCCATATGTTGTGAATGTTTGCAAACTTCCGACGCGCACACGCAGTTTTTCGCCGCTCTCCGTCTCGGTAAATTCGATGACGTCCCCCACCTTGACGGCGCGGCGTTTTTCGTCGTTCAACCTGATCTCGAAGCTCTTCTTCCCCGCCTTGATCTTGGCAAAGGGAGCGGGCTGCAGCATCATCTCATGCACGTTTCTGCGGCGCAAAATGTCCCCCTCCTGCAGCAAAAGCGGGCATCGGAAGGAATATTTCGCCTGAACGAGCTTGGCGTCGGGACAAAGTTCGCCGTCCGCACTCCGAAGATCCGAAACCGTCACCCGTTTCCCGAAATTTTCGTCGGGAGAGAGTACTTCCAAGACGTCCCCCTCGCGGAAACGGCCGCGCATCTCCACCTCCGCCCTGCCGTTTCGAAAGCCTTGGACGATGGCGATGAAGTCGCACGTCCCCGCGACTTGCGAGCCGTCCGAAGAGACGGTATCCGCATTTTGCCCGAAGGCGTAGGCGGTCGTATATTGCCTGTGTGTAATGCTCTCAAGCTCCTCACCGAGCGATTCCGACCACCCCATGTCCAAGATGCGGCGGTAGGAATTGACCGTGGTGGCGAGGTAGCTCTCGCTCTTCATGCGGCCCTCGATCTTGAAGGAGCAAACCCCCGCGGCAGCAAGCTCGCGGAGATGCCTTGCCATATTGAGGTCCTTGCTGTTGAGAAGATAGACCCCCTTTCCATCCTCTTCGAGGGAAAGCACTTCGCCTCCCTTGACGCGTCTTACTTCGTATGCGTCGCGGCAGGGTTGGGCACACGCGCCGCGGTTGGAGCTTCTCCCCTCCAGATAGTCGGAGAGGTAGCACCTGCCGCTATAAGAGATGCACATCGCGCCGTGGACGAACGCCTCCAGCTCCAACCCGGGGAGGGCGCGGTGGATCTCTCCGATCTCTTTTAAGGAGAGTTCGCGGCCGAGTACGACGCGTCTCGCCCCGAGTTCCTGCCACATCGCCGCCGCCTCCGCGTTCAGGGTGTTCGCCTGCGTCGAGATGTGGATGGGAAGGGTGGGCGCGACCCTTCTTGCAAGGCGGAAAACGCCTAAATCGGAGATGAGAACGCCGTCTGCTCCTGCCTCTTCGAGGAACTTCAAATACCGCTCTATCGCAGGAAAATCGGCATTCCGCGCAAAGATGTTGACGGCGACATAGACCCGCTTCCCCCGGACATGGGCATAGGCAATGCCCTCTTCAAGCTCCTTTTCGGTGAAATTGTCGGCGAAGGTGCGAAGGGAAAAATCCTTGCCGCCGAGATAGACGGCGTCCGCACCGAAGCGGATGGCGAGCTTCAATTTTTTCAAATTCCCCGCAGGGGCGAGAAGTTCCAGACTCATGGCGTTCAACTTTTTTCGCCCGCCGAGAGAGCGGCGGGCGGCATTCCTTTTTTATAATAATTTTCTGCTCACGGCGAGGCCCTCGCCGATCTCTGAGATCTGCGTCTCGAAGTCGGGGTCGTTCCCGAGCATCGCAAGGTACTCCCCAATGTGTTCGAAGAGCATCCTGCGCTTTTTCGGCACCTTCTCCTTCTCCCGTCCGAGAAAGAGGACGTCGTCCGAAACAAGCACGCCGCCGCGCCGCAATAGCCGCTTACAGTCCGCAAAATACCGTCTGTATTGTGCCTTCGGGCCGTCCAAAAAGATGAGGTCGAAGGTCCCCTCGAGGCAGGGAAGAATTTCCCCCGCATCCCCCTCCAAAAGGCGGACGCCCTTTCCCGCCCCGAAGGCCGCGATGTTCTCCCGCGCACGTTGCGCCCTGAGCGCGTCCAGCTCGATGGATGTCACCTCCGCGCCCGTTGCAAGATGGATGGCGATGGAAGTGAGGCACTCCGCCGCCCCGATCTCGAGGACGCGCTCCGCCCCCTTTGCAAGCTCCAAAAGCCGGCAGAGCGTCTCGTCACAGACGGTGGGGTCGCGCACATCGAGGGCGGCCGCACGAAGAGCCTGAAGCCGCAAAAAAGCCTCGTTCATCAGCAATACTTTTGAAGGACGCGGTGTACGACGGGGTATTCGGAACGCTCCGCCGCCTCGGGAAGTTCCGCCTCTTCGCCGTCGATATGGGCGAATACGGCGTCTAAGATCCCCAGCTGTTCCTGAAAGTTATCCAAATTTTCGCAGGCGTCCGAGAAGTCCGAATATTCCGCCCGCGCCGCCGAAATATCTCCCCAATCGAGGTTGATCATGACGAGAAAGTAGGCAGTCTTGTACCGCCATTCGCCCCCCTCGTTTCCCCCGAGCGAGCGGAGAGATTCGATATAGCGGACGGCGTCGGTGGTGTCGTCGAGGCCGATCGCGGTGCGAAGGCCGAGCTGAAAGACGAGCACGCGGACAATGGGGTAGAAAAATTGGTTGCGCTCCGCCCTGTCGAGGATCTCGCGCGCCTTTGCGAAATCCTTTGCGTCAAAGCACGCCACGACGCGGTTGTAGACGACGTCGCGGTATAGCATGCCCGCGAAGAACCACAGCGAGACGACCGCCGCGATGCATCCGATGATGCCGAGCGCAAGGATGTCGTATACAAATCCGAGTATCGCTACGACGATCGCGATGACCGTGCAGACGCCGAGCAGGGCGCACACGACGGTAAGGCTCTTTTTCATAACTTCCTCCTATCCGTTTGTTTCAGATCTCGTTGATGACGGGAATGATCAGCGGGGACTGTTTGGTGCGTTTGAAGATATAATTCTTGACGGCGCGGCGGACGGCACTCTCGATCTCGGAGATGCCCGCGCTGACGGGAACGCCCTGCACGGCGCGCTCGGCGACGTTTTTCAGCTCCGTCACCGTTTCGCGCTCCTCCTTCTCATCCGCAAAGACGAAGCCGCGGCTCCCGACGACGGCGTCGCCCACGATGGCCCCGCCCGAGACGGTCAGCCCGATGAGGAAGATCCCCTCCTCCGCCATGCGCACGCGGTCCTTGAGAACTTCGCTCGTCGAGAGATCCTCGAAGCCGCTTCCGTCGATGAGGCGTGCCCCCGCGGGGAAGTTCTCCCCCTGCTTCAAGGCCTCGTCCGTGACTTCGACGCTGTTTCCGATCGCGGGGATGAAGATGCAGCTCTCCGGCATGCCAAGCTCCTCCGCAAGTGCCGCATGCCGCTTGAGGTGGCGGTATTCGCCGTGGATGGGGATGAAGAACTTGGGTTTCAAGAGCGC
Source organism: uncultured Clostridia bacterium (assembly GCA_947629675.1). Classification (GTDB taxonomy): domain Bacteria; phylum Bacillota; class Clostridia; order Christensenellales; family Borkfalkiaceae; genus Gallimonas. The sequence goes on along the minus strand of CANREM010000005.1, from coordinate 54,180 downwards.
GTGGATGATCTTGTGTTCCTCCTCGCAGGCGTGCCCGGAGACGTGGATCTTCTCGAGGCTCTCATAGACGACCTTCGCCCCCAGCCGCGTGAGGTTGTTGATGACCCCCCAGATCATGCGCTCGTTCCCCGGAATGGGGCTTGCCGAGATGATGATCGTATCGTTCCCCCCGATCGTCACTTTGTTGAATTCGCCCGCCGCCATACGGGTGAGCGCGGACATGGGTTCCCCCTGGGAGCCTGTGGAGACGATGACGATCTCACGGTCGTAGTAATTTTTGATCTTCTCGACATCGACGAGCATGCCCTCGGGAATGGTGATCTCCCCGATCTTGGCGGCCGCCTCCACGACGGAGAGCATGCTCCGCCCCGAGAGGGCGACCTTGCGGCGGAACTTTGCCGCGATGTCCACGATCTGTTGCAGACGGTGGACGTTGGATGCGAACGTCGCGATGATGATGCGGCGGTCGGAATGCTCGGCAAAGAGATGCTCGAGCGTCGTCCCCACCACCTTTTCGCTCATGGTGTAGCCCGGCCGCTCGATGTTGGTGGACTCCCCGAGGTATAGAAGCACGCCGCGCTTTCCGTACTCGGCGATCTCGGCAAGGTCGATGGGACTGCCCGCAACGGGCGTGAGGTCGATCTTGAAATCGCCGCTGTGGAAGATGATGCCGTAGGGCGTCTCCACGGCGAGGGCGGTCGCCCCCGCGATCGAGTGGTTCACGTTGACGATATTGACAAAAAACGCCCCCGCTTTGATGCGGTCCTTCGGCCTGACCGTGATGAGACTGACGTGATTCAAGTGATGCTCGCGGAGCTTATTGTCGGCGAGGGCGAGGGTGAGCTTCGTCCCGTAGACGGGCGTATCGGGGAGAAGTTCCTTCATGAGATAGGGAACGCCGCCGATGTGGTCCTCGTGCCCGTGCGTCAAAAAAACGCCGCGGATCTTCTTTTTATTGCTCGTGAGGTAGGTAATCTCCGGAAAGACAAGGTCGATCCCCGGCATGTCCTCCGTGGGGAAGATGATGCCCGCATCGATGACGATGATGTCATTCCCGTATTCGATGGCGGTCATGTTCTTGCCGATCTCGCCGACGCCGCCGAAGAAGAGGATGCGGACGGGCTTCTTGCCCTTTTCCGGCTTGCCGCCCGGCTGCTTTTTCGCGGAAAGCTTCCTGCCATTCGCGGACATGGGTGTGGCAAACGTTGCCGTCACGGTCTTTTGCGAGGGCTTCGCACTCCCCTCTTTGGCGGGACTTTGCGCCCTCTTTTCGGGAGATCCCATTTGGGGTGCGGGTGCCTTCGTCAAAAGGATCCGCGTGCCCTTCCCCTTTGCACGGGAGGGGCGGCGGACCTTCAGCCCCGCCTCCTGCATGGCCTCGCGGGTGCGCTCCTCGCCGAGGCTCCTTTTTTTGGTCTTATTCTCGCGGCTGTATGCTTCCAAACCGCTGAGAATCGCGCTTTCGATCGCTTTCGCGTCCTTCTCTTTTGACCGGTTGCCCTTTCTCTGTTCCTTCAAATGATACTCCTTATGATATGATAAAGCGGAGAGCCGAAAGCCGGCTCCCCGCATTCCTTGTCTGAATCCGAACTTTCTAATCAATATCGGTTAGAAATTGAGGTCGGACTTCTCCATAAGCCCCGTCTTGATGAGGCCTTCGCGCAGGAGTTCTTCCTCGCTCCTGAACGCATATTGGGAAACATAATCCACAGGTTCGATCTCTTCCTTCACGACGCCCAGCCGTTCGGCAAGCAATTCGATGAGGCGGAGGGAACGCTTGAGCGCGACGTTGCTCTTGACCTTCATCATGAGCGGGGTGCGCTCATACATCTTGGTGTTGCCCGCGAATTTCTGATGATAGACGGATTCGGGGAATTCCTCGGGATCGAGGGCGAGATACAGGCAGAGCGTCTTGCCGCGCACACCGATCTTTGCCACCGTCTCGTTGTTGAAGGCGAAGCGGTCGTTCGACCAGTTGACCTGCGACGTCATCTGCGGGTAGCAGAGAAGTGCGTTCTTGAGGTCGCTGTAGAATTGCTTGACGCTCTCTTCGCTCTCGATGATCTTCGCGGTGAAGCTCCTCTTCAGGCGGGTCGTCATCTCGGGTGCGGGGCCTTCCACAGCCTCGACAGGCTCGGGTTCCTCGGCTTCCTCGACGACGGCTGCGACCGCAAGCTCCTCGACGGCGGGTTCTTCAACGGGTTCCTCGACAGGCTCCGGCTCTGCGGGTTCCTCGACGACAGGCTCTTCGACCGGTTCCTCAACAGGTTCCTCAACAGGTTCCTCAACAGGTTCCTCGACGACAGGCTCTTCGACGGGTTCCTCAACGGGTTCTTCAACGGGTTCCTCGACGACAGGCTCTTCAACAGGCTCTTCGACGGGTTCCTCGACGGGAGCGGGCGTCACGACGAGGCCCTCTTCCTTCAGCATATCCACGACGCGGGTCGCGACCCCGTCATAATCGAAAGGTTCCTCTGCGGGAACTTCTTCTTCGGATTCCTCTTCGGCGACGGGTTCTTCGTCGACAACGGCGACGAGCAGGCCCTGTTCCTTCAGAAGATCGACCACGCGATTGGCGACGAATTCATAATCGAAAGGTTCGGCAGGTTCCTCTTCGGCGACAGGCTCCTCGACAGGCTCCTCTTCGGCGACAGGTTCCTCAACGGGTTCCTCTTCGACAACTTCCTCATCGACAGGCTCCTCTTCGGCGACCGGCTCCTCGACCTCTTCGATCGTCCAACGCTGTTCGAGGATCTCGACAACGCGGTTTGCGATGAGTTCGTAGTCAAGCCCTTCGTTGACTTTATCCGCAATGGCGGTCTCGTCCGGGACGGGGATGGCGGAGAGAACTTTCTCTGCGATCGCGTCCGCATCGGCTTCCGGAAGCACCGCTGCGATCTTCTCGGCGAGTGTGTCGTAATCGAACTCACTGGGCACTTCCCCGGCGACAGGCTCTTCCGCGGAGAGAAGTTCCTCGCGGAGATCGTCGATCTTCTTGCCGAGCGTCTCGGTGACTGCGGCCTGCGCAGCCTGGATATCCGCGGTGTTCTTCTCGTTGATCGCGCTGAGCTGCTGCTCTAAATATTGGATCTCGAGAAGGACAGGCTCCAGCTGTTCGCGGATCGCGCTAAGGATCGCGTCGGATGCGGAGCCGCTCTGTGCGGAATTGAATTGCAATTCCTTGAGAACGCTCTCTTTCGCCTCGTCGACCTTGGCCGTAAGCCCCTTGTAGATGCCCTCTAAAATGAGTGCGTTGTTGTTGTTCATATCGGACATAACTCACCTCTCCTCATGAAGCAATTTTATCTCATTTCCTATTTTACACTATCTTCGCGCAAATGTAAATATTTTTGCGAAAAAAATTTCATGAAAAAGCACATTTTTTTTGCAAAAAACGGCGTTTTGCACCCTTCGACCGCAAACATGGTACCCCCGAACGAAAAAATCCCCCCGATTTTTCCCAACTTTTCCCGCTCTTCCACCCATGTCGCGCGCCCGCGCGTACAAAATATAATTTATGCGGAGCATGTCGAGGAAGGTTTTCCCCTCCTTTTTAAGGGATCGAGCATCCTTCAGAGACGTTTCAGGGGAAGTTTTTTCCTCCCGATGCGGATGCGGTTGAACACCATGCCCACCGTGAAACAGATCATCATCCAATACACGAAGAGGAGGCATGCGACGACGAGGGAGAGCGCGCCGTACAGCCTTTCCCCGCCCGAAAAGCGAAGATAGACAAAGAAGATCGCCGAGGCCCCCAGCCAGAGAGCGGCGGTGATGAGGCTCCCTGCGACCGTCTCGGAGGCGGAGAGCGCGAAGGGGCTGACATAGGCATTCAAGATCCATGCGGAGAAGAAGCCCAAAAGAAAGAGGAGGATGTATTCGGAGGGATAGGCGAGCCACGGCGAGAGGAAGCGCACGGCGTACACGCCCGCAAGGAGGACGGCGGCGGCCGCGGCAAAGAAGAGGAGTAAAAGGAGAGTAAACCCGATGGCCGCGAGGCGGACCTTCCAGCCATGCTTGGTGCGTTTTGCGTCATAGACGATCTCGCCGCTTCTTCGGAGATGATAAAAAAAGCTGCTGCTCGACCAGAGCGTCGTCGCAAGAAAAAAGATGCTCACACCGCCCAAAGCCCCCTCTGCATTCTCCTTGAGGAAGAGGAGGACGTCGCGCGCCCAGCCGAGAAGTTCCAGCTCGAGGACGTCCTCCGCGGGGAGAGAATTGCCAAAGAGCAGGGTGAGCCAGAAGAGAAAGGGAACGAGGGAAAGTACCAAGAAGAAGGCGAGCGTGCCCGCGATCGTCGTGAACTTATGCTCTGCGAGCGTCGCGTAGAACGCATGCGCCCGCCTTACCCCCTCCCGCAATTTCCCCTTTTTCATATCGTAAGTTTGTGCAAACGCAATGGAATCATAAGTGCACCGCCCTTATACGTGGTCGAGGGCAAAACGGTCGTTCTTTTTTTTACAAAAATTTGTCACATAGCGTGCTCCCCGCAAACACCTGTGATATAATATAATCAAGAATGCGGCGCGTATTTGAATTCCAAAAACAAAGGAGATTTTATGGGCGGCGGAGGAGCGACAAGCGGCGGAACGTATGTCGAAACGCAAAGACGAAGTTTGAAGCCCACGGGCAAACCGAATTCGCGGTGTGATTTGTATGTAGGCGGAAAAAAGAAACAAAGCAGGTGGTACGATTACGAGGGAAAAGCGATTCGCAACCGTGATTATTTTCATCAAAATCCCAAGGGTGATATCCCCTTCCCGCATGATCATCCATGGGACTGGAGTAGCGGAAAAGGTGAGCGTTATGAAGGGCATGATATCCCGCCCGACCCGAATTTTCACTGAGAGAGGAAAATTATGAGCAAAAAAAATCCATACAAAGAAGATATCCCCGGCATTTGCACTGTCTGTGGAAAGCCTGCCTTTTTCGACGAATTCGGAAACGGAAGATGTCCGCACTGCGGCTGGGAAATGTGCAAGGATGAGGAAAAAATGGGACAAGAGCAGGGGATCAGCTATCCCATGCTCGTTCCCGTTTGGCGGGCAAGAGAACAGTATAAGCAAGGGAAACCCTTCAAGGCGACCTTTGAGGACTTCGTCAACGGGCTGTATTTTTACAGTGAGATGTCTTTCATTTACAAAGGAATTTTGTATGGCGTCATGTTTACGCAAGGAAAAATTTGCATCGGGCACGACGGAGAATATCAGTTATACGACACCCGCGAGGAATTTACGGGAAAGGCAAACATTGACGGACGGCTCTTGAAGGACATCTGGGACGAGATCGAAAATCCGAGTTATATGTTCGATTAAAGGAGTGATATGCAAGAAGAACTTACGGGATAGGCATACCGCTTATGAAATAAGCGTAGTGTGATATACCTTATTTCGAAAAAACTTAAGGGAGACGCTCGTCGTCTCCCTTGTTTTTCCCTATGACACACACCCTCGGGTGTGCTTTTTGCGTTTCGATGAACTTACTTGAGGATCTTCGACACTGCGCCGGAGCCGACCGTTCTGCCGCCTTCACGGATAGCGAAACGGAGACCTTCCTCGATCGCGACGGGCTTGATGAGTTCGACGGTCATGGTGACGTGGTCGCCGGGCATGACCATTTCAACGCCTGCGGGAAGCTCGATGGCACCCGTGACGTCCGTCGTTCTGATGAAGAACTGGGGGCGATAGTGATTGAAGAATGCGGTGTGACGGCCGCCCTCGTCCTTGGTAAGGACGTAGACCTGCGCCTCAAACTTCATAGCGGTGGGAACGGTACCGGGCTTTGCGATGACCTGTCCCTTCTCGACGTCCGTACGGTTGATACCGCGGAGGAGCGCGCCGACATTGTCGCCGGCCATAGCTTCGTCGAGCTGCTTGTGGAACATTTCGAGACCGGTGATAACCGTCGTTCTCGGCTTCTCGATGAGGCCGACGATCTCGGCGGGATCGCCGACGTGGGCGACACCCCTCTCAACTCTGCCCGTAGCAACGGTGCCGCGGCCGGAGATGGTGAACACGTCCTCGACGGGAAGAAGGAAAGGCTTCTGGTCGTCGCGTGCGGGCGTGGGGATATAGCTGTCGACAGCGTCCATGAGTTCGAGAATGCACTGGCATTCGGGAGCTGCAAGGATCTCCGCATCGGAGCAGCCGCTCGTGGCCTTCTCGAGAGCCTTGAGGGCGGAACCCTTGATGATGGGAAGATCGTCGCCGGGGAAGTCGTAGCTCGAAAGGAGTTCCCTGACTTCCATTTCGACGAGCTCGAGAAGTTCGGGATCGTCGAGCTGATCGGTCTTGTTCAGGAACACGATGATATAAGGGACGCCGACCTGACGGGCGAGCAGGATGTGCTCACGGGTCTGGGGCATGGGACCGTCGGTCGCAGCGACGACGAGGATCGCGCCGTCCATCTGGGCAGCGCCCGTGATCATGTTCTTGACATAGTCTGCGTGACCGGGGCAGTCGACGTGCGCATAGTGGCGCTTGTCCGTCTCGTACTCGACGTGCGCGGTGTTGATGGTGATACCGCGTGCCTTTTCTTCGGGCGCCTTATCGATCTCGTCGTAGCGCATCTTCTTTGCCTGACCCTTGCAAGCCATAACCATGGTGATAGCTGCGGTCAAAGTGGTCTTGCCGTGGTCAACGTGGCCGATGGTGCCGATGTTGACATGGGGCTTGCTTCTGTCGAATTTTGCCTTTGCCATTTTGAGTTTTCCTCCAAAGATTTTTATTTTTTGATAACTTTTTCCGCCTTTTCCGGGGCGGAAGCGCAGCTATCTATCATTTCGATATTCAGCTGGTTCGCTTGTCAAACCCTATTATAGCCTATCAGGAAAATTTTTGCAAGAAAAATACGGGAAATTTTTGCATTTTTTTCCTGTTCGGCGCGTATGCGGGCGTGTTACTTCGCAGCGCGGCCCGTGATGATCTTCTCCGCGATGGAGCGGGGGACCTCAAAGTAGTGGTCGAACTGCATGGTGAACTGACCTCTCCCCTGCGTCCTCGAACGAAGCTCGGTCGCATAGCCGAACATCTCGGAGAGCGGGATCTGGGCGTCGATGATCTTCGCACCGTTGCGGTCGTCCGTTCCGGTGATCGTGCCGCGGCGGGAGGAGACGTTGCCCATGAGGTCGCCGAAATAGTCCTCGGGGGTGATGATCTGCACCTTCATGATCGGCTCCAAAAGGACGGGCTTCGCCTTCTCCATGCCGTTCTTGAACGCCATGGAACCTGCGATCTTGAACGCCATTTCGGAGGAGTCCACCTCGTGGAAACTTCCGTCGTACACTTCCACCTTGAAGTCCACGACTTCGTAGCCTGCGAGGAAACCGTTCTTTGCGGCCTCCTGGATGCCCTTGTCGATCGCGGGGATGAACTCCTTGGGGATGGAGCCGCCCACGGTGAGGTCCTCGAACGCATAGCCCGCACCCGGCTCTTGCGGGATGAGACGGATCTTGCAGTGACCGTACTGGCCCTTGCCGCCCGACTGCCGCTTATACATGCCCTCCGCCTCGACGGCATTCCTGAAGGTCTCGCGGTATGCGACCTGCGGCGCGCCCACGTTTGCCTCCACGTGGAATTCCCGAAGGAGCCTGTCCACGATGATGTCGAGGTGCAGCTCTCCCATGCCCGCGATGATGGTCTGCCCCGTCTCCTTGTCGGTATACGTCTTGAAGGTGGGGTCCTCTTCGGCGAGCTTGATGAGGGCGAGCGTCATCTTCTCCTGTCCCGCCTTGGTCTTCGGCTCCAAAGAGAGCTGGATGACGGGTTCGGGGAATTCCATCTTCTCGAGGACGATGGGATGTTTCTCGTCGCAGAGCGTATCGCCCGTCGTCGTGTTCTTGAGGCCGACGATGGCGCAGATGTCGCCCGAATAGATCTCGGTGATGTCCTTGCGCTCGTTTGCGTGCATCTGCACGAGACGGCCCACGCGCTCCTTCTTCTCCTTGGTGGAGTTGTAGACGTAGGAACCCGCCTCAAGCACGCCCGAGTAGCAGCGGAAATAGGCGAGCGAACCGACGAAGGGGTCGGTCGCGATCTTGAACGCAAGGCCCGCGAACGGCTCGTCGTCCGAAGTCTTTCTCTCCTCCTCTTTGCCCGTGACGGGATTGATCCCCTTCACATGGTCGACGTCGAGGGGGCTGGGAAGGAAGTGGATGACGGCGTCGAGCAAAAACTGCACGCCCTTATTCTTATAGGAAGAGCCGCAGAGCATGGGCACCGCCTCCATGCGAAGGCAGCGTGCGCGAAGTCCTCTTATGATATCTTCTACGGGGAGATCCCCCTCCTCGAAGAACTTCTCCATCAGCCCGTCGTCGGCGGAAGCCGCCTCCTCCACGAGCTTTGCGTGGTACTCCTCGGCGAGCGCCTGCATGTCGGCAGGGATCGGCTCCTTGCGGAAATCCTTCCCGAGGTCGTCATAGTAGACCTCCGCCTCCATGCGGATGAGGTCGATGATGCCGCGGAAGGTCGCCTCCTTCCCGATGGGAAGTTCGATGGGGACGGGATTCGCCCCGAGACGTTCGCGGATCATGCGCTCCACGCGATAGAAGTCCGCCCCGTTGATGTCCATCTTGTTGACATAAGCGATGCGGGGCACCTTGTAGGTATCGGCCTGACGCCACACCGTCTCGGATTGAGGCTCGACGCCGCCCTTCGCACAGAAGGTCGCGACGGCTCCGTCCAAAACGCGGAGGGAGCGTTCAACTTCAACGGTGAAATCAACGTGGCCGGGGGTATCGATAATGTTGAAGCGATGGCCCTTCCAGATGCAGGTCGTGGCGGCGGAAGTGATGGTGATGCCGCGCTCCTGTTCCTGCACCATCCAGTCCATGGTCGCCGCGCCTTCGTGGACTTCGCCGATCTTGTGCGTCTTACCCGTATAGAATAAGATACGCTCGGTCGTCGTCGTCTTGCCGGCGTCGATGTGCGCCATGATCCCGAAATTTCTCGTGTGGTTTAAGTCGTATTCTCTTGCCATTGTTTGCCTCTAATTTTCGGACGATCAGAAACGGAAATGCGCGAACGCCTTGTTCGCCTCTGCCATCCTGTGCGTATCTTCCTTCTTTTTCACGGAACCGCCCGTGTTGTTGTAGGCGTCCATAAGTTCGGCCGCGAGCTTTTTATAGGTCTCGCGCTCGGAACGCTTTCTCGTGTTGAGAACGAGCCAGCGGATGGCGAGCGTCTGACGGCGTTCGGGTCTGATCTCGATGGGGACCTGATAGTTCGCACCGCCGACACGTCTTGCCTTGACCTCGACCATGGGGGTGATATTGGCAAGAGCCTGCGTGAAAATTTCCATGGGTTCCATATTCATCTTTTCGCCCATGAGCTTGAAGGCGTCGTAGACGATCTTCTGCGCGACGCTCTTTTCGCCGTCGAGCATGATCTGGTTGATGAGCTTGGTGACGACCTTGCTCCCATACAGGGGGTCGGGAAGGACGTCTCTCTTGGGAATATTGCCTCTTCTCGGCATTTTTCAATCCTCCTTGTTTGATTTTTTGCGGCATCATGCCGCGGGGGTCTCCCCTTCAATTAAGCTATCGCTTGCTTTTTTGCAAAGTAGCGAACCTTCTCCCCCGCAAGCGGGGAATACTGCCTACTTTCCTCGGGTCCCTCAAAAGAAATTCCGAAATAAGTAGGGAGTTGTGTTCACGAAGATCTTTCGTGACGGGACGGAGCTTTACGCTCCGCTACATCGCGCTACGCGCTCGTGCCGCGCTTAGTCTACAAATAGAAACTTCGCGCGGGGCAGGATGACGCCTATGGCATCACTTGGGGCGTTTTGCGCCGTACTTGCTGCGCGCCTGTTTGCGCTTTGCAACGCCTGCCGTATCCAGCGCGCCGCGGATGATGTGGTAGCGGACGCCGGGCAGATCCTTGACTCTTCCGCCGCGGATGAGCACGGAGCTGTGCTCCTGCAGGTTGTGACCTTCGCCGGGAATGTAAACGGTACCTTCCTGCTTGTTGGTCAGCCTGACTCTCGCGATCTTACGAAGCGCGGAATTGGGCTTCTTGGGGGAAGTCGTCGTCACCGAGAGGCACACGCCGCGCTTTTGCGGGCAACGGTCGAGAATGGGGCACTTGGACTTGAAGGCCTCGCGCTCTCTGCCTTTCTTGATGAGCTGGTTGATCGTGGGCATTACTGTTTTTACCTCCTTGTTCTTATTTCGGAATATCTTCAAATCAAACGATCCGAAGTGCTGATTGATCTGCTTTTTCCGCTCCCCTTCGCGGGCACACGAAAAAAGACGCCTTCTTCAAGGCACACCGTACATTTTAACAAACCGTCAGGCCTTTGTCAAACGTTTTACGCGCACATATCGCAAATTTTTGACACTTTTTCTTTATTTATAATGTATAGAGCGAAAATTGGAAATTTTAGTAATCCGTCCTGCCGATGAGATAATCGACGGAGACGCCCAGATACTGCGCGATCTTGCACACCGTGCAAAGAAGAGGTTCGACCCCATGCGCCCATTTTGTAAAAAATACATCCGCAACGACGTCCTTTGAAAGCCGATAGCGCGTCACGGCGCACTCTGCCATCACCTTGCGTAAATTCTCATAGAAAGGCGGGAGCGGACGGGGCGTTACCTTATGGTCAACCTCGGACATGCCTGCCAGATAATCGATGGAGCATTCAAAAAAGTCAGCGAGTTTCACGGCGTTTTCAAGGTTGATATCCGCCTGCGCATTCAGCCATCTGCGCACAGTCGGCCCCGAAACATCCAGCCTCGCCGCAAGTGCTTCCGACTTGATCTGTCCGCAGTCAAACATGAGTTCTTTGAGCCTCTCCGAAAGTTTCGACATGATTTCCATAAACTTCCCCCTATTCGACAAAATATTATCCTCCCAACACGCACATTTCCCTTGCCAATATACGCGTTGTAGGGTTATACTATTGTCAAAAGGAGGAAAATTATGAACAGCGAACGAGAAAATCATGAAGAGGCACGAAGAGAAAAACACATCGAAGGGAGGCAGCTCGCGCGCGAGATCCTTCCCCTTTTGAAGGAGAACTTTGTCGCCGTCTGCCGCCTTCGGGAAGATGAGATCTCGATGAAGTTTCCGAACGGCCAGTGCGCCACCGTCGCCGTGTGGTTCGAAAAGGAAACAGGAAAAGAAATAAGGTGATGTTTCGACAAGCTCAACATGACATAATTGAGAAGCGGCATGGCTCCTCCTCGGGAGGGCGCAAGTGTCAAACGCGTCATACCGAGCCGAAGGCGTCCCGCGCGCACTATTGTTTACTAAGCACGGCACGAGGGGCTTTGCCCCGAAGTAGCCGACGGCGTCATTCCGAGGCAAAGCCGAAGAATCCCGAAGTACGAAGTCCTAATAATAAGGTGATGTTTCGACAAGCTCAACATGACATAATTAGAACGGAGCACTGTTTATCAAAGTCCATGTTTTCATGGAGGGGATTCTCTCGGCCCCTGCGGGGTCTCGGAATGACAGGAAAATCGACGGACGCGATGACACACCACCTCCCCCCCTTTATCATAATTTTTTTCCTGATTTTTAATTTCGGAGCGGGGCATAATTTCGCATGGAAAATGTTGACAAATGCTTCCTGCAGCGGTAAAATAGTAGGGTAAAATCGTCAATTTCGGAGGTTCGAAAGTATCATGAACAAGCTCACTGTCAAAGACATCAAGGATTGGAAGGGCAAGCGCGTCCTCGTCCGCTGCGATTTCAACGTCCCCATGAAGGACGGCAAGATCACCGACGAGAACAGGATCCAAGGTGCCCTTCCCACCATTCAATATCTTCTCGGTCACGGCGCGAAGGTCGTCCTCTGCTCCCACATGGGCAAACCCCACTCCATCTTCTCGGAGGAAGTGAAGCTCAACAAGAAGGACAAGGCGAAGGTGGAAGCGGGCGAAACGACTGCCGAGGCCATCATCGAGAAGGCGAAAAAGGATGAGCCGAAGAAGCTCACCCTTGCCCCCGTCGCCGCCCGTCTCAACGAGCTGCTCGGCGGAAAAGTCGTGTTTGCGCACGACGTCGTCGGCCCCGATGCACAGGCGAAGGTCGCCGCGCTCCGTGAGGGCGAAGCCGTTCTCCTCGAGAATCTCCGTTTCCACTGGGAGGAGGAGAAGAGAGACCTCGAGTTCTGCAAAAAGCTCGCCGCCTACTGCGACATCTATGTGAACGACGCATTCGGAACGGCCCACCGCTCCCATGCCTCCACCGCTGCGATCGTCGAATACGGCCTCGTGAAAACGGCCGTCTGCGGCTTCCTCATCGAGAAGGAACTCACCGTGATGGCGGACAGTCTCGAGCATCCCGTGCGCCCCTTCGTCGCCATTTTGGGCGGGGCGAAGGTCGCGGATAAGCTGGGCGTCATCTCCAATCTCTTGGAGAAATGCGATACCCTCATCATCGGCGGCGGCATGGCGTACACCTTCCTCAAGGCGCAGGGCTGCGAGATCGGCACCTCCCTCGTGGACGACGAAAAGCTCGGCTACTGCACGGAGATGATCGAGAAGGCGAAGGCGGCGGGAAAGGAACTGCTTCTCCCCGTTGACACCGTTGTGACGAAGGCCTTCCCCGACCCCATCGACGCTCCCGTAGAAGTCAGGACGGTCCCCTCGAACGCCATCCCCGCGGACATGATGGGCCTCGACATCGGCGAAAAGACGCGCGCCCTCTTTGCGCAAAAGATCAAGGGCGCGAAGACTGTCATCTGGAACGGCCCCATGGGCGTGTTCGAAAATCCCACCCTCGCGGCAGGCACGGTCGCGGTCGCACAGGCACTCGCGGATGCCGAAGGAGCCACGACGATCGTCGGCGGCGGCGACTCTGCCGCGGCATGCACGCAGTACGGCTTTGCGGATAAGGTCACGCACATCTCGACGGGCGGCGGTGCTTCCCTCGAACTCTTCGAAGGAAAGACCCTTCCGGGCATCGCCTGCCTCAACGAAAAATAATTTTCGCAAGACGAAAGGAGAATGGCCATGAAGAAACCCCGTAGCCTTTACGAAACTTATAAACTGTTCCTATTACTGTTTACCATCATCCTGCCCACCGTGACGGGACTATCCCTCCTCCTCTCCATCCTCGTGTTCTGCCTCGCAACCTCCGTGTGGTGGATCGGGCTGCTCTTCATCATCTTCGGCCTCGCCGCCCTCGGCATCTGGCTGCTTTTGAGGAGATTCATCCTCGACGCCATGAAGGAAGAGAAGGCCCGTGAGGAAGTTCCCGAAGAAATCCCCGAAGAAGTTCCCGCCGAGGAACCTTCTGAGGAAGTTCCGACCGAGGAATGAGGAAATTATCCGAATGAGGAAATTATCTATCCGAAAGTTTTGAGCGAATGCCCTGCGTCCTGCGGGGCATTTCTTTTTTCCGGACATGAAAAAGGGTGCAAAACATTTGCAATTTGCGTGCGTTCGTGGTATGATACAGGGGAATTTTATGCAAGGAGAAAATTTATGCGCAGACCCATTATTGCAGGAAATTGGAAGATGAACAACACCGCCAGCGAGGGCGTGGAACTTGTCAAGGCATTGAAGCCCCTCGTGAAGGATGCAAAGTGCGACGTCGTCGTGTGCGTTCCCGCCATCGACATCCCCGCCGTCAAGAAGGCCATCCACGGCTCGAAGATCAGGCTGGGTGCGCAGAACGTGCATTTTGCCGAAAAAGGTGCCTTTACGGGCGAGATCTCGGCGAGCATGCTCAAAGAGTACGGCGTACAGTACGTCATCATCGGGCACAGCGAACGCAGGCAGTACTTCGGCGAGACGGACGAAACGGTCAATAAACGCACCCTCGCCGCCCTTGCCGCGGGCCTCACCCCCATCGTGTGCATCGGGGAGAGCCTCGAGGAGCGCGAAGGCGGGCTTACGGAGAAGGTGCTCTCCGCACAGATCGAGAAGGACTTCGCGGGCATTGAGGATTTTTCGAAAATCGTCGTCGCCTACGAGCCGATCTGGGCGATCGGCACGGGCAGAACGGCCACCGACGAACAGGCGAACGAGACCATCGGCTTCATCCGGAAGCGCATGAAGAAGGTCTACTCGGGCAAGAACGTGGGCAGGATGCGCATCCAGTACGGCGGCTCCATGAATGCCAAGAACTGCAAGGGCCTCATGGCCCAGCCCGAGATCGACGGCGGCCTCATCGGCGGTGCCTCTTTGAAAGCCCCCGACTTCGCCACGATCGTCAATTATGATAAGTAAGAAGGAATAGAACGATCGAACACGATCGCCAATTTCGCTAAGTAGTAAGAAGAACGCGGATAAATTGCGTATAGAAAGCGGCGGGCTGCCCATTGCATCCCGCCGCGTTTTTACAATCGTCATACTGAGCGTAGCGTAGCGAAGTCGAAGTATCACTATATTATAAGGCTTCCCCCTTCATAAGGGGGAAGCTGTCACCGCAGGTGACTGATGAGGGCCACTTGTCGCCCCTGCAAGGGGAGATGTCACGAGCTTGCGAGTGGCAGAGGGGTTAACCCTTTCCCCCGCTTCGCGGGTACTTTCCCCTACGGGGACAGCGAGACACCCCCACCTGTCTCACTTTCGTTCGCCACCCTCCCCCTTAAAAAGGGGTAGGGCTTCCCCCGTCCACGGGGGAAGCTGTCACCGCAGGTGACTGATGAGGGTTGACTACCGATATGCCCCTCATTCGTCACGGCTTTGCCGTGACACCTTCCCCCCGATGGGGGGGGAAAAAGGCTTATGTCGGGTTCGGACATGGTACGCCCCTTTTTCCTCGCGGGAATGCTTTATTGTTTTTATTTTGTCCACGGCGTCGGCTCGCCCGTCTCTTCGTCATAGTGCCACCAATAGTCCCATTCCGCCCACTCATTCGCCGTCGGTTTGTTCTCGGTGAAATAATAGCGGGTCGCATAAGTGAGGTTGGAGTTGTCACTGTTGATAGAAATCTTCTTCCACGTTTCGGCTGTCCCTTGATAGTAAATTTTCAGCCCGCTGCAATTATAGAACGCACACCCTCCAATCGATGTCACGCCGCTTCCGATCGTTACGCTTTCAAGGCCTGTGCAATGCGAGAATGCATAATCGCCGATCGAGGTCACGCCGTTCCCGATCGTGACAGAAGTCAGCCCGCTACAATCATAGAACGCATCCTCTCCAATCGAGGTCACGCCGTCGGGAATTTTTAACTCTCCCGTCAACCCGCTACAACCATAGAACGCCCCCCTTCCGATCGAGGTCACGCCGCTCCCGATCGTCACGCTCGTAAGGCCTTTACAACTAGAGAACGCATATGCGGGAATTGTCTTTACATTCTCTCCGAAGACCGCTTTACTCAAATTTGTGCAATTTCTGAAAATCCGAGAACTAGATGAACCAGCTTCGGTGCAATTTTCCGCATTCCAAACGACGCTTTCGAGCCCGCTGCAACCATCGAACGCCCAACTTCCGATCGAGGTCACGCCGTCGGGAATTTTTAACTCTCCCGTCAACCCGCTACAACCATAGAACGCCCCCCTTCCGATCGAGGTCACGCCGCTCCCGATCGTCACGCTCGTAAGGCCTTTACAACTAGAGAACGCATATGCGGGAATTGTCTTTACATTCTCTCCGAAGGTCACAGTGTTCAGATTTGTACAATTCTGGAAAATCGGATAATTGTATGAACCCGCTTCGGTGCAATTTTCCGCATTCCAAATAACACTTATCAGCCTGTTGCAATCCTCGAACGCCCCCCTTCCGATCGAGGTCACGCTATCGGGAATCACAATGCTTGTCAGTCCACTGCAACCCTTGAACGCACCCTCTCCGATTGAAGTCACATTCGCGGGAATTGTAATACTCTTAAATTTTATATTACTACTCCATGTCCCGTCTGCGCTGATAGTCCCGAGGGGAGAAGTGGGTGCGGAAAAACCGTATGGTTTTCGTTCCTTATGATCGCTATAATCATCCGCCCAAACGATATATGAATCGTCTTCGACCTCATATGACTTCACATATGCGTGAAAATAACTGCCGTCGGTAAATTTTGTAGCGCAGGATAGCTCTTTTCCGGAATAGGCTACCCCCTCTCCCAGCTCGCAGTCAAGTTGTCGCATTTCCCCCTCGGGATTTTGCGTATAGTCGATATAATAGGGTAATACAACTCGAGATCCGTCGCCCGTGTAAGTTAATTTGTCCTCTTCTAATTTCTTAAAGCCCGGTTCGAGGGCGTAGGCTTTATCGAGGAGAACGGAGACGACAGCGTCGTCCTCAAAGTTGACCTCGATATAGGAGAATTTCTTCGAGGCGACCTCGTCCATCAAATTCTCATATTGGCGGTTGAGCCGCGCCACACGTTCGAGATCGCCCCGCAAAAGAGCCTCTTCCATTGCCGCGGAAATATCCTGCGCATCATCGAGATAGGAGCAAAGTTTTTTGTCGCCATATCCCCATCTTGTTTTTTCCTCAAGATAAGGGTCGCCAAGTACTTCTCGCACTTCTTCCTTGTTTGCGCCGAGGGCAATATCGTCTACGACGCCGATTCGAAACTTGTTTGTGGCATGTGGCACGATGACAAGCGTCACAACCAAAACGATTGCGACAATGAGCGGAACTGCAACTGCCGCAAAAATCAAAGCCTTCTTTTTCATAAAAATCCTCCTATGAATTGTGCGGGCAAAAAATAAGGACGCCCGACAATATCGGACGCCCGCAAAGAGTATCCCGTATTGTCTGCGTCACAACTTTTCCTATCCATATGGGAAAAAGGATACACCTGTGCCGTTGTATCTTTATGGATAGGTTATGCAGTTGTGACGCATTTTCATTATAGCAAATCGAGGGGTGTCTTGCAAGCAATTGAGGAAATTTTATTTCGGGGAGGAAAAAAATTCCGAAATATCGCTGCGCGCTTGCCATTTTTTGAAAAGTTGTATATAATGTATGGCGAAAAAACAGAGAGAGGACATCAATATGAAGACACCTTATGCGATCGTCATCATGGACGGCTACGGGCTGAGCCGCGAACACGAAGGCAATGCGATCTTTATGGACGGCAGCAAGAATGTGACCGCCCTCAGAAAGAATTACCCCTCGGCAACGCTGGGCGCGAGCGGGCTATCCGTCGGGCTTCCCGCGGGGCAAATGGGCAACTCGGAAGTCGGGCATCTCAACATCGGTGCGGGCAGGATCGTCTATCAGGACCTCACCAAGATCACCAAGTCCATCGAGGACGGAGACTTTTTCGAAAACCCCGCTCTTGGACATGCTATGGACGTCGCACGTCAAACGGGCAAAAAGTTGCACCTCTGGGGGCTGCTCTCCGACGGCGGCGTTCACTCCCACATCACCCATCTTTTCGCCCTTTTGGAGATGGCAAAAAGGCGGGGCGTGCCCCAAACCTTCGTGCATGCCTTCATGGACGGGCGCGACGTTTCCCCCACTTCGGGCGTGGGATATGTGAAAGAACTGCTCGATTTCATGCAGAAACTCGGCTATGGGAAGCTCGCCTCCCTTTCGGGAAGGTACTACTCGATGGACCGCGACAACAACTGGGACCGCCTCGAAAAGAGCTACGACATGCTCACGCTCGGGACGGGGCTTCACGACGCAGACCCCATCCATGCCCTTGAAGAGAGCTATAAAAGCGGCGTTACGGACGAATTTGTCCTGCCCACGAACATCTGTGAAAACGGCAAGCCCGTTGCCCTCGTCGAGGAGGGCGACAGCATCATCTTCTTCAACTTCCGTCCCGACAGGGCGAGGCAGATCACCCGTGCCTTCACCGAGGAAAATTTTGTCGTTCCCAAGGGGACGGCCTTTGCGCGCAAGACGGGCTTTTTGCACCCCACTTACGTCTGTTTTACGGTGTACGACGCCGCCTTCCGGAATGTTTCCATCGCCTTCCCCAAACAGAGCATGGACAACACCCTCGGCGAATATCTTTCTAAACTCGGCAAAAAGCAGCTGCGCATCGCCGAGACGGAGAAATACGCGCACGTCACCTTCTTCTTCAACGGCGGCGTGGAGGCACCCAACGAGAATGAGGTGCGCGTTCTCATCAACTCCCCCAAGGTGGCGACCTACGACCTTCAGCCCGAGATGAGTGCGCCCGAAGTGACCGAGCGCGTTCTTCAAGAGCTTTCCACGGGCGAATACGACGTGATGATCTTGAACTTTGCAAACTGCGATATGGTTGGCCACACGGGGGTCATTCCCGCGGCCGTCAAGGCGGTGCATACCGTCGATGAATGCGTGCAGAAGGTGGTGGATAAAATTCTCTCCATGGGCGGGTCGCTCCTCCTCACCGCCGACCACGGCAACGCCGACAGGATGCTCGCGGAGGACGGTTCCCCCTTCACCGCACACACCACGAACCCCGTTCCCGTCGTACTCATTTCCGAAAAATACAGGGACGTGACCCTCCGCAAGGACGGCATCCTCGCCGACCTCGCCCCCACCCTTCTCGACGTGATGGGTCTGCCCATCCCCCCCGAAATGACGGGAAAAACTCTGATCGAAAGATAAAAGTAAGAAGGACACTCAAAAATATCGTAAAAATAACCGCTGTTAAACGAATGCGGCGGGGCGCACGAATTGCGCCCCGCCGGGTTTATAAAGCGTTTAATTTTCATGTGACAGGATCCAAGCAAGGAGTTCTTCGTATTTCATCTCGCCTCTCGCAAGAGATAAGCCGATTTCGACAAGCTCCTCGTCGGTCACTTCCAATGCGATCCCATTGACTTCAAGAAAAGTCAAAAGCACATAAATCCCAATGCGTTTGTTCCCGTCCACAAAAGCATGATTGGAAATGAGTCCCGCGCAGAGCCGCGCAGCTTTCTCTTCTTTGGTGGGAAACAATTCCCTGCCGTCAAAGGTCGCATAGCATGCTTCAAGTGCGGATTCCAATAAGCCAACATCACGGATGCCGCCCTCGCCGCCCGTCTGTTCAATGAGCAGACGATGAAGAAGCATCACTTTTTCTTTGCTGAACTTTATCATTTTGCAAGCTCCTCGAAGGCTCTGCGGTGTTTCTCCAAAATGCGCCCGGCGACCACATCGATTTTTTCGTCGTCTGAAAGGTCGAAGGCGGGATTGTCCTGAAGGTTCACGAGCATATAGCGCGGCTTATTGTTCTTAAAGATCACAACGCTGCCCTCTCTATCGGCGATCCGCGCCGCACGCGAAAAGTTTTGGTTTGCCTCGGAAATCGAAAGAACTTGGCTCGTATTGATCAACATAATATCACCTCATACTTATTATATCCGAATTGTAGCTAAAAAACAACCTATTTTGAAAAAATTTTTCTCATTATAACATGCGGCGGGGCGCATGAATTGCGCCCCCCCGCTTTCTGTTTTCAAATTTTTACATATCCTTCATGCCGCGCTTGCCCTTGTAGAGGCGTTTGACGGACGTGCGGTGTTCCTCCCCCGAGAAGAGGCGCAGGATGTTCTTTCTGTGCGCAAACCACGGGAGGAAGTTGAGCGCGAGGAGGATCATGAAGATGGCGACCGTCCACCCGCTCAAAAGCTCCCCTTCATAGCGGAGAACGAAGATGACGGCCTGCCAGACGGAAAGGCCCGTCACGCCGAGGAGCGACCCCATCGAACCCCACTCGGTGAGACCGATGTAGATGAGTACCCCGATGAGCGCGCCCACCGTTCCGAAGGCGAACCAGCCGTTCTCGCAGGGGATGCAGAAGGTGAAAAGCCCCAAGGTGGAGGCGATGCCCTTCCCCCCCTTGAACCGCATCGTCACGGGATAGATGTGACCGAGGATGACAAACAGCCCGCAGAAGTAGCGCGTGAAGTCCGAGATCGCGACATGGGTGCCCTCGAAGGCGTAATTCCGGAAAATGAAGTAGGACACGAGGGCGGGCACGCCCCCCTTGCAGGCGTCAAGCAAGAAGTTCGCAAGCCCCACTTTGAGGCCGAATTCGCGGCTGATGTTCATGGTGCCGGGGTTGCCGCTCCCGATCCTTCTCACATCCTTATGGCGCGCTTTGGCGAGAATGACGGCGAAGTTGAAGCACCCGATGAAGTAGCAGAGGACGGCCATGAGGAGCAGCCAATACCACAGTTGTGCAAAGCCCAGCTCCTTCATTCCCCCTCCTTCTTGCTCTGCGCCCTGATCCTGATCGGCGTGCCCGAAAAATCATACGCCTCGCGGATGACATTTTCGAGGTACCGCTCATAGGAGAAGTGCAGAAGGGTGTCGTCGTTGACGTTGAGAACGAAGAGGGGCGGACAGGTGGAGACCTGCGCGGCATAGTAGAGCTTGAGACGTTTGCCGAGATAGCTCGGCGGCTCGTTGATGCGCATGGCGTCGATGAGAAGGTCATTGAGTGCCCCCGTCGAGACGCGGAAGCAGGCATGCGCATACACCTCTTCGGCGAGGGAGAGAAGTTTTTCCACCCGCTGGCCTGTCTTTGCCGAGATGTAGACGGACTTGAAATAGCTCATGAATTTGAGGTCCTCGGCGAGCTGTTTCTCGAATTTCTGAATGGTATGGGTGTCCTTTTCGACGGTGTCCCACTTGTTCATGACGACAAGGGAAGGCTTGCCCTGTTCGTGAACATAGCCGATGATCTTCACGTCCTGTTCGGTGAGGCCCTCCGCCGCATCCACGACGAGAAGGCACACATCCGCCCGCCGCACGGCGTCGAAGGCCCGCAGGACGGAATAGTACTCGACGTCGTCCTCCACCGAACGCTTTCTGCGGATGCCCGCCGTGTCGATGATGGTGTAGATCTTCCCGTCCCGCTCGAATTTCGTATCGATGGCATCGCGCGTGGTGCCCGCAATGGGGGTGACGATCACGCGCTCCTGCCCCAAGATCTTATTGACGAGGGAGGATTTCCCCGCATTGGGTTTCCCGACGACGGCGATCTTCAGGCCACCCATGTCCGAACTTTCCCCCTTCGGAAAGAACTCCACCGCCCTGTCGAGGACATCGCCGATGCCCGTGCCGTGTTCGGAGGAGATGGGGTAAGGTTCCCCGAGACCCAAGGAATAAAACTCGAAGATCTTGTCGGGGGAATAGTCGTCCACCTTGTTGACGACAAGAAGGACGGGCTTTTGGGAGCGGCGGAGAAGCTCCGCGACATCGTAGTCGGAGGAGGTCAGCCCCTCCTTCCCGTCTGTGAGAAAAAGGATGACGTCCGCCGTATCGATCGCAAGGGAGGCCTGCAGGGCGATCTGTTTCCACATGGTGTCCTCGCTCTTGAGTTCGATCCCCCCCGTATCGATGAGGGTGAACGGCCTTCCCCGCCATTCGGCGTCTACGGTGATACGGTCGCGCGTGACGCCCGGCCGGTTTTCGGTGATGGAAATTTTTCTGCCGGCGACCCGGTTGAAGAAGGTACTCTTCCCCACATTCGGCCTTCCGACGATCGCAATGACGGGAGCCATAGCTCTCTCCTTAAGAAGTTATAAGACGTATCCGAGAACGATCCCTACGATAAAGACGACGAGGCAGACGAAATAGACGACCTTCCCGAAGATGCCGCCCTTTCTCGCAAAATACCATGCGGGAAGCGCGACCGCGAGGACGAGAAGGACCTCGGCGACGGTCGAGGAGATGTCCGCGATGCGGACGCCCGTGGATCCTGCGAACTTGCGCAGAATGGGACCGATGAGAAGGAGCAGTGCGGAGAGAAGAAGGGCGAGAAAGGCGATAAAATCGGCAAATCTTATCCGCTTCCCGGGTTTTTCCTCTTTGATCTTTTTTGCCATGATAAACCTCCGAAAAGAGAAAATTTTTACTTACTTTCCTTCCGTACGATCTCCAAAATATGTAGGAAGGTTTCGGGCATGGGTGCCTCGAATGTCATCCTCTCCCCCGTCTTGGGGTGCGTGAGAGTGAGGCGGAAGGCGTGCAGGAGCTGCCCTTCGAGGGCGAACCGCTGCCGCGCATATCCATACACTTTATCCCCGACGACGGGGTGGCCGATGTACTTCGCATGCACGCGGATCTGATGCGTGCGGCCCGTCCTCAGAGAAAAGCGGGCGAGCGTGTTGTTTTTGAACCGCTCCTCCACAAAAAACTCGGTCTCCGCGCGCCGCCCTTCCCCCGCGGGAAGCACCGCCTGGCGGAGCCTGTTTTTGGGATCCCGCCCCATCTGCGTGACGATCGTGCCGCTGTCCTCCTTTAAGACCCCCTCCAACAGGGCGAGATATTCGCGCTTTGCCGTCTTTTCGGCGATCTGCTTTGAGAGGGAGAGATGGGCGGCGTCGTTCTTGGCGACGACGAGCAGCCCCGATGTCTCCTTGTCAATGCGGTGGACGATGCCCGGGCGCAGCTCGCCGTTGATGCCGCTGAGCGATCTCAACCTATAGAGAAGGGCATTGACGAGCGTCCCCTCGAAGTTCCCCGCGCCCGCATGCACCGTCATCCCCTGCGGCTTGTTGACGACGGCGATGTCGTCGTCCTCATAGAGGATGTCGATGGGGATATCCTCCGCCTTAGCCTTGATGGGCACGGGATCGGGGATGAGGATCTCCACCTTGTCCCCGCTCTTTACGGCGGCTCCCGCCTTGGCGTTGACGCCGTTGAGCCATACCATGTCCGCATCGGCGAGTTTTTTTACCGCCGAACGGGTGAGCTGCGTCCGCTCACTCAAAAAGAGGTCGGCGCGGGCACTGCACTCCGCGGTGAACTCAAGCCTTTGCATGTTTTTTCGCTTCCTTCTCCGCCTCCTGCCGCTTCTGCTCCTGACGCCATTTCTTCCTCAAGGGGAAGGCGGCCGAGGGGCCGATGAAGAGGAGGATGACAACGAGCGCGACCGCGCCGAGGGTGATACAGAAATCGGCAAAGTTGCACACGTTGAAAAAGCGGATATACATGAAGTCGCGCACGACCGCCTTGCCCGCGGCGTCCGTCACGAACAGCCTGTCCAAAAAGTTCCCCACTGCCCCCGATGCGATGCAGAAGAGGGAGAGCGCGGCGGGCTGGTTTTTCTTGAAGAGGGTGAGGGCGATCGCGATGAAGCCGGCGACAAGAATTGGCGTTGCCACCATGATGACCGTGATGAAGGTCGTGTTCCCGTTCCCGATGCCGAATGCGACGGAATCGTTGAGAACATAGGTGAGTTCGAACCACCCTGGGATGAGGCGGACGGGGGCGTTGCCCTCCAGGAGAAGCTGTGCGACGATCTTGGAGATCTGGTCGATAAAGAGCAGCACAAGTGCGACCAAAATACAGATGAGAACGCGCTTTATGCGTCTGATTTTTTCGTATTTCATACATCCTCCTCCATGAGGCCCAAATCGCGGCAAAGTTTTCCGAGGTCAAGCTCTTCCTTGGGAGCGATCACGTCGTCCATGTTGAAGCCCGTCTCCTCCTCCGCGGCGATGCCAAGCTCCTCCCGTAGTGCCTCGGTGTACCGTGCAAACGCTTTGGCCTCCTCATCGGGATATTTTTGCATGAGCCTTTTGGCAAGCTCCCGGCACTTTTCGGCAAGGAGAACGCGCTCGCGGTCCTCATTCTCCCGCTCTCGCCTCTGTTCTTCGGAGAGCTTCTCGCGCGCCTTTGCGGCAAAGATGAGGGCGTCCGCAACGCTCGCCCGCTCCTCTTCGAGTTTCAGAACGCGTGCGCCGAGGAGCCTGTTCTCCTCCTTGAGACGGGCCATTTCGCCGTCCTTTTCCGCGAGCGCGGCAAGATATTCCTGCTGCATCCGCGCAGTGAGTTTTTTTACCCGTCTTGCGGAATATAACATCATTTCCCCTTTTCGCGGCATACCATGTCCGCCTTCAGCTTGCAGAGCGCGGGCGACAGGTCCACCTTATAGATATGCGGCACATCCCGCCGCGTATACTCCTCCCAAAAGCGCGCCTTCTCCGCCTTGAATCTCTCGGAATAGGCAGCAAGGGGCAAGGCCTTGCGGACACACTTCCCTCCCAGAACGAGGGGGGTGCGAAGATTTCTCGCCGTGAAATTTTTCACCGTCATCCGCTTCCACGTCTCGACGGGGTGGAAGAGTTCGAGCGGCTTTTCTTCATCGATGCGCTCGTTTTCCCGCACGATGTAGTCGGCGATCGCCTTGCCTGTCCCCCTGTCGTAGATACGGTACAGCTCCTTCATGCCGGGATTGGTGATCTTCTCCGTCGTGTCGGAGAGCTTGATCTTGGGGATCTCGGCCCCGTCCTCAAAGACGGCGGCGAGCTTATACACCCCGCCGAGTGCGGGAAGATCCGCGCTCGTGATGAGCTTCGTCCCCACCCCCCAGCTATCGATCTTTGCCCCCTGCGTCTTCAGGGAGGCGATGGAGTATTCGTCGAGATCGCCCGATGCACAGATGATGGCATTGGGGAACCCCGCATCGTCGAGCATCTTCCTCGCCTGTTTGGAAAGGTAGGCAAGGTCGCCCGAATCGAGGCGGATGCCCTTCCCCTCGTGCCCCGCGGCACGCAGCTCTTTGAATACTTCAATGGCGTTCGGGACGCCGCTTTTCAAGGTGTCGTAGGTGTCTACGAGAAGGAGGCAGTTGTCGGGAAAACTCCTCGCATAGGCGCGGAAGGCCTCGATCTCGCTTCCGAAGTCCATCACCCAGCTATGCGCCATCGTCCCCGAAACGGGCACATTAAAGAGCTTCCCCGCATACACGTTGGAAGTCCCCACACAGCCGCCGATCATGGCCGCCCGTGCGCCGTAGATGCCCGCATCCGCCCCCTGTGCGCGGCGGAGGCCGAACTCCATCACGCCCCCGCCCGCCGCATCGACGATCTTTGCCGCCTTGGTGGCGATGAGCGTCTGGTGGTTGACGAAGGTCAGAATGGCTGTCTCGACGAGCTGTGCCTCGATCATGGGTGCCTTTACGGTGAGGATCGGCTCATAGGGAAAGACGATCTCCCCCTCTTCGACGGAGAGAACGTCCCCGTGGAAGCGGAGCTTCGAAAGATAGGCGAGATAGTCCTCCGAAAAAATGCCGAGGGAGCGAAGATAGGCAATGTCGTCCTCGGTGAAATGCAAATTTTCAAGATACTCCGCGACCTGCTCCATGCCGGCGGCGACGGAGTAGGTGATGAGTTTGTTGGGGCGGAAAAAGACGTCGAATGCGGCAAGTTTTTCATGCCGCCCTTCGTTGAAATATCCCTGTCCCATGGTGATCTCATAGAGATCGGTGAGGAGCGTCAGATTTCTCATTTCTTCTCCTCTCTGTCATGATCTTTGATGTCCAAGGAAGCGGGGCGCGGCCGCTCGGGCCTCTCGTCCTTCTCCCCCTCGGACGCCGAATTTTGCACCTCGTCCTCGGACATGCCCCTCTTCTTTTTCTTCTTCGGCTCCTCCGGGCGGGGCGGATAGTTCGCGCCGAGCATGTTGATCTTGGAATAGTAGGGCTTTGCCTTCTTGCTGTAGGAGAGATACTTCGTGATGCCGCAAGGATCCCCCTTTCTGCTCCCGATGAAGGCGTCCTCCCGCTTATAGTTGACAAGGAGCAAGACGAGGATGGCGATGACACCGAACCCCGAGAGCATGATGGCGAAAAGCTCCGACCACATCACGCCGCCCGCATTCAGGATAAAGCTTTGATCGCGGAGAGGCTCCATGACGGCGCGCACCGTGCCGTACCAGACGAAGTAGAGGCAGGTGGAGATGCCGTTCGGCTTCTTTTTCCTGAACCATGTAAAGGTGAAAAGGATCGCCCAGCCGATGAGATTGAGGACCATTTCATAGAAGAAAAAGGCGTGGTGCCATTCCCCCGTGTCCTTGATATACACCGCCCAGGGGAACCACTGCTGCGCGGGATCGGTGATGAGGCCGCCGTACACTTCCTGGTTGAAGTAATTCCCCCAGCGGCCGAGAGCCTGTGCAAAGAGGATGTTGATGACGACGCAGTCCGCCGCGCGCAGGAAGTTCACCTTGCAGCACATGCAGACGATAAATCCCGCAAGGACGCCGCCGATAACCCCGCCCGTGATCGAAAGCCCCGCCCACGGGAAGTCGAAAAAGGCCTTGATGCCAAGCCCCGGGTCGGTGAGGCAGGAGAAGAGGCGCGCACCGATGATCGCCGACGGGATACAGACCACGAAGAGGATGTAGATGAACCCGTTGTCCATATTCCTCCGCTTCATGAGAAGGGCGGAAAGAACGGCCGCGATGATCATGCCGCTGACGATGACGATCGCATAGAACTGGATGGGCAGCGTGAAGAAGTAGATCCCCTTGCCGTCGGGATTCAGTCCGAAGAGCGGATTTTTATCAAGCAAAAGCGATTGCATAGCTTGCTCCTATAAATTTCAAATACTGCGTCTATTATATACCGCGTGCGCGGAAAAGTCAACACATAGTATGGGGAAATTTCTATTTGATATCAAGTTTCAAAGGCCTTATCGCACGCAGGACGGGAAGGACGATAAAGAGCAGGGCATAGTTTACGAGGCTGTTCCAGATCTGCCCGAGGAGGAAGAAGCGGATGACAAGATAGGTCCAGAAGTTGAGCTTCCCGCCGAAGCGTGAGGCCACGGCCTCGAGGACATCCTTCGGCATATAGATCCTGAGGCCGATGTAATACATGCCGAGGCTGTTCACTCCCGCAGAGCAGAGGAGCAGGGTGAGAACGCAGATGATGACAAGTTTCACATACATGCTCCCGCGGAACTTTAAGGGGAGCTTCATGACGAGGCCCGCGATCGCCGCCATGAGGGCGCAGGAGAGCGCGACCCACCAATAGTAGGGATAGCCCGCGCTGTTCACAAGATACCCCACCCCGTCCCCCCAAAATACGGCGGCAAAGCCAAAGACGGGACCGATAAGGATGCCCGAAAGGACGGACGCAAAGAGCGTGAAGGAGAACTGCACGGTCGCAAACTTTATCTCGAACATGTTGACGGCGATGCAAAGCGCGGCCAGAACTCCGATGTAGGCGACGCGCACCCCCTTCGACTTATCCACGAGAAGGTCGGAGAAAAGTACGCGCTCCCACAGCTTTCCCTTCTTGCTTTTTGAGGGCCGTTCTTCGGACATGGTGCCTTCGTTTTTTGTCTCGGACATGAAAAAACCTCCTTTCGAGGAGGTCCGTTGTTTCGCCGCTTTTCCCATGTGGAAACGTAAAGGAAGTCGATCGCTCCACCTCTGTTTCTCGCAAAAAAGATTTCCGCGAAAGCTTTTTTGCGAAGAGGAGGAGCCGCCTCCAAATACAGCTTTTCGAAAGAAAAGCGCGAAAGGGGGGCGTGCGACGACGAGCGACGACGAGCGGACGCGCCGAAGGCACCGCAGGGAGAGTTCCCTTTCGTCTGCGAACAACGTCCCGTTTCGCAGCACTTGACGCGCCTTGGCTACTCTTCCCGAAAATGATAACACACGGCACAAAAATGCGCAAACAAATTTTACATATTTTCCGCGACTTTCACAAAAAATGCAGTTATATGGTACTCGTCATCATCCGCACCGCGATCATCTTCGTCGTCCTTCTTATCATCATGCGGCTCATGGGGAAGCGGCAGATCGGCGAGATGCAGCCCTTCGAACTCGTCATCACCCTCCTCATCGCCGAGCTTGCCTGCATCCCGATGTCCGACGCCTCCATCCCCCTCCTCTACGGCCTCGTCTCCGTCGTCGCCATCTATGTTTTGCACGAAGTCGTCACCCTACTCGACCTCAAGGTGAAGCCCTTAAAATCCCTCATCAGCGGCAAGCCCTCCCTCGTGATCAACAAGGACGGCATCGACGACTATCAGCTCAAGAAGAACAACCTCGACGTCTCCGACCTCATCGAAAGCCTTCGGAACGCCGGCTATTTTTCTCTCGACAGCATCGACTACGCCCTCTATGAATCCAACGGGCAGTTCTCCGCCCTGCCCAAAAAGGACTACGAGGAAAAGGAATGTTCCCTCCCCCTCGTCATAATCGACAACGGAAAATTCGACAAGAAGAATTTGCAGCTCATCGGCCTCGACGAGCAGTTCTTCCGTAAAATTTTACAAGATGAGAAGGTCGGAAAACTCAAAAACGTCCTCGTCCTCACCGCCGACGGCACGGGCAAAATTTATCTCCAGGTGAAAAAGCGCAAATATAAGACTCTCCGCGTCGAGTACCCCGACGGAAAGACGTGGTAAGCCCCTTTACATATGGTAAAGTCACTCACGGCCATCGCCGTTGCCCTCTCCCTCCTCGTGGGGCTGGGCGTCGGGGAATGGCTCTCGGTCAAAAACGAATTCTCGAGCTTCCGGAAGGAACTTGAGACGCTGTACGATAAGACGGAAAATATGCAGGCGAACGGGGAGGACGCAAAGGCGGTGCAAGTCTCGTGGGAGAAGAAAAAGGAGACGCTGCACGTCTGGATCCCTCACAGCGACATCACGCGCATCGACGACTATATGTCCGAGACCGTCCGCCTCGTCGCCGAGAAGGAGTACGCGCTCGCCCTCCCCAAGATCGAGATCCTTCTGCACCTCGCGGTCTGCCTTCCCGCGACTTACAGCCCCGCGCTCGAAAACATTTTTTGAGAAAGTTCATCATTTCGAATTTTATCGAAATAAAAGATTTTTGCCGTTTTTTTACAAAAAAATGCCATTTATTTATGATTTTCATAAAAGGCACGACTTGCAGAGGGCGTGAGAAAGGCCACGAAAAAACTTCGCGGCCTTCCCCGATTTATAGGCACTATTCTCTCATCCGACGGCGACTCGGCGGCGAGGCCGAAGAGCGTATTCTCGAATTTGCCCTCCTCATCCTTGCGCTGTCGGCGTCTTTGTCTCTCCCCGATGATAGCCTTCACGGGGAAGGAACGATTTGATTATAGCAACCGAAGTGCTAAAAAAGTGCTTGAATTCGGGGGTTTTGAAAAAATTTCTTCGAAAATTTTTTTCTTTGATTGACAAGGAACGTTTTCCTTCCCTATAATATTGGATATGAAGGCCGAAGCAAACAAAAAGCGCGTCCGCATCTTTTCCGCGATCGCGGACGCTCTCCTCCTTTTGACGGGTTGCATCGTTGCCGCCGCTGCGCATGCGGCGGGGCTTGACTTCGGGCAGTTTTATCTTCAATCGGTGGAAGTTCTCGCCATCATCGCGCTTTGCTTTTTTGCCCTCTTTGTCGTCATCGAGGTCGTCTCCGCGATCACCATCTCGGACTCCACATGGCACACCGTCTTTGTCGCCGTTGCCCTCCTCGGGTTCCACCTGACGGGACGGGACTTTCTCGCCGTCATGTTCGGCCACGGGGGCGGACTGTCCTTCGAGATCGGCGACATTTTGCATTTCTTCTTCTTTGAAGTCGCCGCCTTCGCCATCTTCCTCTTCTGGAACTACACCTTCTCCGTCGGCATTCCCCGCCGCGTTCTCATCATCTCGGGACTGTGGTCCCTCGTCTGCATCGCACTGTACTCTTCGCTCTACTTTTTCGGGCTTCCCATGATCGGCTCCGCGCTCTTCTTTGTGGGCGTTGTCGCTGCGGCCGCATATACCTACCGCCGCATGCCGCTTGCAAAGCAGATGGACAAGACCTTCATCGCCACCGAGGCTCTCTTCTATTCGGTCGTCGGCTCCGCCCTCACCTTTGAAGTGTGCCTTGTGCAGGGAAGCTCTTCCGCGGGGGTATCCGCCTTCCACGCCATCCCCGTCATCCTCGTCTTTCTTTCCATCTATGCCGCATTCGCCATGCGGACGGACCGCGCCGCGCTCAAGGCGAGCGAATATAAACTGCAATACGAGCGCATCAAGGCCCGCGCCCTCAAGGAGCAGATCAAGCCGCACTTCATCTTCAACGTGCTTGCCGCCATCCAATCGCTCTACCGCAACAACGTGGACGAAGGGGACCGCGCAGTCACCCTCCTTGCCCGCCATCTTCGCACCAACATCGAGGCGACAGACGTGGACTTCATCCCCTTTGAGAAGGAACTCGACAACGTGCAGGTCCTCGTCGATCTCGAGAACATGCGCCTCGGCAATGCCTTCCACATCATCTATGACATCGACTGCACCGACTTTGCCGTCCCCATCCTCTCCCTTCAGCCGTATATCGAAAATGCCATCAAGTACTCGCGGGTGAACGAAAAGGAGGACGGCTTCATCCTCATCTCCACCCGGAGAGAGGAAGAGGGCATCCTCCTCGTCGTCGCGGACAACGGCGTCGGCTTCGACCCCGCGGCGGTCAAGCCCGCCTCCTGCGGGATCAGAAATTCCTCCGAACGCCTCTCCATGCTCATGGGCGTCACGCCCGAGATCGTAAGTTCCCCCGGCAAGGGGACGACCGTCCGCATTTTTATCAAAAATAGCACCCCCTCCATCAGTTCTCAAATTATTGAGTAAGGAACAGCCATGAAGATCATCATCGTTGACGACGAGATCACCGCCCATCATACCTTCCTCGGCGACGTCATCGGAAAGACGGACGCCGAATACCGCTTTTTCAAGGATGACGAACAGGAGATCCTCGACTATATTCAAAAGAACAAGGTCTCGGCCGCCTTCCTCGACATCAGTATGCCGCACATCAGCGGGTTCGATCTGGCAAAGAAGATCGTTCGTGCAAACGAAGAGACGCGCATCGTCTTTGTCACGGGGCAGAGCGTGAAGCCCTCCGACCTCGATGCGGATGTACGCGCACGCACGGTGGGCTTTTTGTATAAGCCGTACGATGCGGACGAACTGCACGCCATCCTCTCCGTCCTCGAGAAGGGCGCGCCCAAGCTCCAGGTCCACATGTTCGGCTCCTTCGAAGTGTTCATGGGAGACAGCCCCGTCCGCTTTTCCTCCAACAAGTCCAAGGAACTCTTCGCGCTCCTTGTTGCCTACAACGGGCGGTCGCTCTCCATGACGGACGCCATCTCCCAGCTCTGGCCGGATCTCGACGTTGACAAGAGCAAAATTTTGTACCGCGACGCCGTGTGGCGGCTGAGAAAGACGCTGCAGCAGATCGATTTCAACTGCGTGGACTTTGCGCGGGCGTGCCTCTTTTTGAACAAAGAGGGCATCCAATGCGACTATTGGGACTTCCTTCAGGGGATCCCGACGGAGCATAGCGGAGAGTTTTGCAAGTCGTATGATTGGGGCATCGAATACCTCCCCTCTTTCAACAAGGAATAAATTGCAATTCACAAAAAATCCCCGTACCATGTCCGCGGTACGGGGGTTATTTTTATATTTTTAAGTGTTCTCGCGCGCATTCGCGAGCATGAGTTTTATCCTGTTCTCCTGATTGACTTTCGTCGCCGAGGGGTCGTAATCTACGGGCACGATGTTTGCGTCGGGGCAGAGCGTCTTTACCCGTCTCGCCGCGCCCTTGCCCGCAATGTGGTTGGGCAGGCACCCGAAGGGCTGTGCGCAGACGATATTCTTTGTCCCGCTTTTGGCAAGGGCGGCCATTTCGGCGGGGATGAGCCATCCTTCGCCCATCTTCACCCCCTGGTCGATGACCTTATCGGCGTATGTGCGGAGATGTTCGAAGTCATGCAGCGGCTCGAACCTCCCCTGTTTTTTCATGCGGGCGATCGCCTTTCTTTGCTTGCCCAGCACCCACCTGTAGGCGATGCGGAAGGCAAGCGTCGCAACGCTCCTTTTCCCATAATACTTCGCATCATTGAGGTTGTTGACGATGCAATAGAGGATGAAATCCATGAGCGCGGGCACGACGGGTTCGCACCCCTCGGAGAGAAGAAATTCCTCCAAATGGGAGTTCCCGAGGGGGGAATATTTCACATAGATCTCCCCGACGATGCCCACTTTGATCTTTTTCTCTCCCGTCACGGGGACGGCCGCAAAGGCGGCGAGAATGGCGTCGATGTTCCTCTTAAAGTGCTTATATCCCCTCCCGTCGAAGGCTTTGCGGAGGCTTTCGAAGAGGGCAGCACGCACCTTTGCGCATGCTTCTTCCTCCCGCTCGTAGGGCTTGGTTTGGTTGAAGCAGGACATGATGAGGTCGCCGTAGAAGATGGCATAGGCGAACTTCACGATAAGGGGCAGGGTCATCTTCAGCCCGCTCCCCTTCTCGAGGCCTGAGAAGTTGAGGGAGAGGACGGGCACTTGCGGAAATTCCGCCCTGAGGGCCTTCCTAATGAGGGGAAGGTAGTTGCTCGCACGGCAGCCACCGCCCGTCTGGGTGATGAGGACGGCCGTTTTGTCTACATCATACTTCCCGCTGTTAAGAGCGTCGAGATACTGCCCGATGACGCAGAGCGCGGGGAAACAGGTATCGTTATGCACATGCTTTAATCCCTCGTCGATGACCTGCCTTCCCTCATTGTGCAAGACCTCGACATGGTACCCCTCTTTCTCCAAAATGTAGGTGAGAAGGTCGAAATGCCACGGGAGCATGTCGGGCACGAGGATGGTGTAGTTCCTCTTCATTTCATCTGTGAAGCGGGGATAATCGTCGCAAAAACTCACCCGCTCCCGGGTGTCTTTATTCTTCATAGAGCCTCCCTCCCCGCCTGCTCCGAGATGGCGGCGAGCATCGACCGAAGGCGGATCTTCACGACGCCCAAATTGTTGATCTCGTCGATCTTGATCTGCGTATACAACTTGCCACATCTCTCGAGGATGGCGCGCACTTCGTCCGTCGTGATGGCGTCGATGCCGCACCCGAAGGAGACGAGCTGGACGAGGTTGACATTTTTCTTTTTGGCACAGAACTGCGCCGCGCGGTAGAGGCGGGCGTGATAGGTCCACTGGTTGAGAACGTTCACTTCGACGATGGGCGCGTCCTCAAAGACGGCGTCCTCCGAAAGGACGGCAAAGCCAAGCGAGGAGAGCAGTTTGTTGATGCCGTGGTTGATCTCGGGGTCGGCGTGGTACGGCCTTCCCGCAAGCACGACGACCTGTTTTCCAAGCCTCTCCGCCTCCGCCAAAACGCGCTTTCCCTCCGTCCTGACCGCGACATGGTATGCCGACAACTTGTCAAGCCCCGCCTCATAGGCCCGCCGTATGAGGGCGCGGGAGAGGCCGAACCTTGCGAGGGCGCGGTGGAGTGCGTTCACCGTCGCATGCACGCTGTTGGGGTCGAGATAGGGCGTGATGAAATTGTCCTTTGTGAGCCGTTCGTTGTTCGCCTTCAGAAGTTCGGGATAGTAGGCGACAACGGGACAGTTGTAGTGGTTGACGCTGTCGTGTTCGTCGAAATTATAGCTCTCGCAGGGATAGAAGATGAAGTCCACCCCCTTGTCGAGGAGGGATTCGATGTGCCCGTGCAGGAGCTTTGCGGGGTAACAGACGGTGTCGCTCGCCACCGTGTGCTGGCCGCGGAAGTAGAGTTCGCGCGAACTCCTCTCCGAGAGGACGACTTCAAACCCGCATGCCTCGAAGAAACCCACCCAAAGCGGGAGCTGTTCGAACATGACGAGCTGCATGGGAAGCCCCACCTTCGCCCGCGGACGCTTTGCGGGGTTCGGAAGGGAGAGAAGGTAGTTATATTTGTAGGCGTAAAGGTCGAGCGGCTTTGTGGGGACTTTTAGTCCCGCGCCGCGCTCGCACTTGTTCCCCGAGATGAACCTTCTGCCGTCGGAGAAGGTGAGGATGTTGATACTGCAGCGCGAAGTGCAACCCTTGCAGGTCGTCGATCTGCTGTCATAGGAGAACTTCTCCAACTCAGAGAGGGATACCATGTCCGAGACAAGCGTTTCATTTTTGCTATTTTCCTTCGCATACAGGGCCGCGCCGAACGCCCCCATAAGCCCCGCGATTGCAGGGCGGACGACCTCTTTCCCCGTCTCGATCTCGAAGGAGCGCAGGACGGCGTCGTTCAAAAAAGTCCCCCCTTGCACGACGATGTGGCTGCCGAGTTCTTCGGGAGAGCGTGCACGGATGACCTTGTAGATCGCGTTCTTCACGATGGAAGAGGATAGGCCTGCGGAGATGTCCTCCACGCTCGCCCCCTCTTTTTGCGCCTGTTTTACCGAGCTGTTCATGAACACCGTACAGCGGGAACCGAGTTCCACGGGATGCTTTGCAAAGAGGCCGAGGCGGGAGAACTCGTCGATCTCCATGCCCATCGCCTTTGCAAACGTCTGGATGAAGGAGCCGCACCCCGAGGAGCAGGCCTCGTTGAGCATGATGGAGTCGATCGCGCGGTTCTTCACCTTGAAGCACTTGATGTCCTGCCCGCCGATATCGATGATAAAGTCCACATCGGGGTTGAAGTAAAGCGCGGCCTTAAAGTGCGCCATCGTCTCGACGATGCCGAAATCGAGCTTTAAGGCGGCCTTCATCATGTCCTCGCCGTAGCCC
This sequence comes from uncultured Clostridia bacterium, assembly GCA_947629675.1. Classification (GTDB taxonomy): domain Bacteria; phylum Bacillota; class Clostridia; order Christensenellales; family Borkfalkiaceae; genus Gallimonas. The sequence continues at coordinate 20,097 of CANREM010000005.1, read as the reverse complement.
GTCACACACGCACCGCGGATGACGATCCTCTCCCCCATGAGCGCGTAAATTTCCTTGAGGCGGGAGGTGACGATCTCGAGAGGCTGGCCGTTGTTGCTCTGATAATGCGAATACAGAATTTTATTGTCGGGGGTGATGAGGATGAGTTTGGTCGTCGTCGAACCCGAGTCGATGCCGAGGTACGCATCCCCCTCATAGGTCATGATGTTCTCGAATGCGAGGTCGCTTCTCATGTGACGGCGGATGAACGCCTCGTACTCCTCCCGCGAGGAAAAGAGCGGCCGCCCAACGGTGATGTTGCCCGAATCCGAGATGCTTTTGATGCGCGAAACAATGTCGTCGAGAGGCTCTTCCTTCTCCCCGATCGCGGACATGGCTGCCCCGATCGCCATGAAACAGGGCGCGGTCTCGGGGAAAACGGCATGCTCGTCGTCCAACCCCAAAGTCTCCTTGAAGGCCTTGCGAAGTCCCTTCAAAAAGTAGAGCGGACCGCCGAGAAAGAGGACTTTCCCCTTGATCCGCCTCCCCTGTGCGAGGCCCGAGACCGTCTGATCGACGACTGCACGGAAGATGGAGGCGGCAATATCCGCCTTTTTCGCCCCCTGGTTGAGGAGCGGCTGAATGTCGGATTTTGCAAACACGCCGCACCGCGACGCGATGGGATAGACGCGCTCCGCCGCAAGCGACAGGGCATCCATGTCCGAAACAGACATGTCGAGAAGGGTCGCCATCTGGTCGATGAACGCCCCCGTTCCGCCCGCGCAGCTGCCGTTCATGCGCTGCTCCGTTCCGCCCGTTAAGAAGATGATCTTCGCGTCCTCGCCGCCGAGTTCCACCGCCGCATCCGCGTCGGGATAGAGCTTGCGGATGGCGGTATACGCCGCCTGCACTTCCTGCACGAAACCGATATTAGCCCGCTCGGCAAGCCCCAGTCCCGCAGAGCCGGTAACGCTGACGCGGAATTTATCCGCAAATTTGTGCACCTTCCCGAGTTCGGAGAGGACGCATTCCTTCACGCGTGAAAAATGCCGGACGTAGCTCGAATATGCAATTTTTCCGTCTTCGTCAAGCAGACACAGTTTGACCGTGGTCGACCCGACGTCGATCCCAAGCAGCTTTCCCATATGCGAACCTGTATTTCTTTCGTTTTGCCTCTGTGTTTTTGTTTATTGTAACACAATCGCAAATTTTTTTCAAGCGTTTGACGCCCCTCTTCCGAAGGCTTCCCACGCCAGAGAAAATGCTTTTTTCGGGACGTGAATTTTTGCCCGCGAATTGCTTGCATTTTCCTCGAAAATGATGTAAGATAAAATCAAGCAATACTTCCGGAAATAAGACGATCCCGTCAAACGCTTCCGTAGTTAAATGGATATAACAAGCCCCTCCTAAGGGCTAGTTATGGGTTCGATTCCCGTCGGGAGTACCACAAGAGCCTCGCGCCATTTTGGGCACGAGGCTTTTATAGTGCCGATTAGGAAGCGAACCCGTCGGTTGCCTTGTTTGGCGCAGGGGTTTTTATATCGGAAATCGTGAAAATTCCCTTCACTCTTGACATGAAACAAAAATCTGTGGTATACTGATTATGCCAAACAATTCTTAAAAATCGGGGAGTACGACTTTTTATGTTCAAATAGAAGCGTATACTTTTTTCATATACACCAAATATTGAAAGTGGTAAAAATGCAAATTCCGCTTATGTTTGGTGTATACGAAATTTGATCGTACTCTGCATAAGAATTGTTTGGCGACAATCGGGGTTTGCGTTTTTCGTGCGCTGACTCCGATCGGCGCACTTTTTTATTTTACAAGGAGATAAAAAATGAAAAAATCCGTAGCCGCGTCCTTTATTGTCTCCATGACCTACAGAAGATAAAAAGCAGGGCAATCTATGGTAACTGTTACTTGCATCCTTGAGGCAATGTTCATAGGGATGATCATCGGCGGTTTCTCCGGCGGCAACAATACAGTGGGTATCATCGGTGTCGTTCTCGCGCTCTTGGGTACCATAGCAGGTATCGCGGCGGCGTATTACAAGAACAAACGCAAAGAACGCGAAGGGAATGAGCAGTTGTTTCTTACTCCCCAAAAAATACAACATCTTATCGCGGATCCGCAATCAAGGGAAACATTTTTAATTGCGGAATTGGAATCGTGTGTCGTTGATGTACTTGACGCGCTGCACGAATTAGACGACAGGGATTATTTTTACTTGAAAAAAATACACGACAGCTACCAGCGCGACATATGCTGTATTACAGTCACCTACAAGGAATACATAGAATGCTGCGAGAGAATAATATCCAATTACGATATGGTCGTGCCCTACTACAAAGTCTGCAAAGATCCCGGCATATCCCTTGCGGCAATGCCGGAGGAGGGAAAAATTCCCTACAGGATCAAGGCAAAAAATTTGATGGATGACGGAAAACTCTTTTCTGATGAGTGGAAGCTCCTGAATGCAAAATTCTATAAAGAATTTTACGAAGGAAACAAAGACTGATCGCAAAATCAAACCCGCCCAAGGCGTGTTGGCTTGGGCGGGTTTTTAATTGATAAAGCACTCATTCGGGCATGCGCGTGAAAGATCTCTTTGTGAGGCGTTGGGAGGATTTGACGCGAAAAAACTCTTCCCACGGGTCGGGAGCGGCGAGGCGGCGGAAGATGTTCTTCAAGGTGAAAGATGCGGGTGAAATGCGGGAAAGCTCCTCCCATGCGATGGGCACAGAGACGGGTGCGCCCGCCCTCGCGCGGACGCTGTAGGGGGCGACAAAGGTGGACCCGACCGTGTTGCGCCGCCAATCGATAAAGATCTTTCCGACACGCGCAGTCTTGGACATGGTAGCGGTGTAACGCGTGGGATAGGCGTTTTCGAGGAGGAGGGCGACCTCCTTTGCAAAGGCGGAAAAGCCTTCCCCGTCCGTACCTCTTTGGAAGGGGACGACGATGTGATACCCCTTGCCGCCGCTCGTCTTTAAGAAGCTTTTAAGGCCGAGCGCGTCGAGGATTTCCTTGACATCCCGTGCTCCCCGCCTTACGGCGGCAAGCGAAAGTCCTTCGTCGGGGTCGAGGTCGAACACCATGACGTCCGGCTTTTCGGGCGAGGCGATCTTCACTCCCCAGACGTGGAATTCCACGGCATTGTATTGCGCAAGAGATAAGATCCCGTTTGCGTCTTTGAGGTAGAAGTATTCCTCTTCGCCGCTCCCGAACTTTCCGATCCCCTTAAAATCGCCCTCGAGATGACGGCGGAAGAAGCTCTCCCCCGCGATCCCGTTCGGACAGCACACGACGCTCAAAGGACGTTTCAAGGCATAGGGCAGCATGCGGGAGGCAGCCGCGGCGTAGTACTCTGCAAGTTCCCCCTTCGTGATCTTCTCCTGCGGGAACAACACCTTTTCGGGGTGTGTGACAAGATTTGCCCCTACCATGTCCGAAGTATCCCTCTTTATTTTTTGTTTGATCGGCTTCTCCGCGCCGATCTCCCTTGCCTTTTTATCCGCTCTGATCCCGATATAACTCGCCTGCCGCAGAAGGCCCGCATCCGTCATTTCGGCAAAATTGACTTGTACGGCAAGCAGGGGCTTCACCCATACCGCCTCGCGCGCGGCCCCCTTCGGGACCTCAACAAACGGCATCTCTCCCTGCTCCGTTTTATGAAGTGCCTCTGTAAGTTCGCGGCGGTCCTCTTCGGAAAATCCCGTCCCCACGCGCCCCGCATAGATAAGTTTCTTCCCCTCGAAATATCCCACGAGCAGTGCCTTCAGCGTCCCCGCGCTCGTAACGCTGTACCCGCCGACGACAAATTCGCGCGACTTTCTGAACTTGATCTTCAGCCAATCGCCGCACTTCCCTGCCGTATAGGGGGCGTCCGCCCTCTTCGCAACGATCCCCTCCGCACCCTTTTCTTTAAGAACTTCAAGCTCCCTTTTTGTCAGCCTTTTGGTGTGCGCACTGTATTTCAGCCCCTCGGGCACCCCTTTAAGAAGCCCCTCGAGCATCTCTTTCCTTTGAAGAAGCGGGAGGGAGCGCAGGTCCTCCCCGTCGAGGGACAAAAGGTCGAAGAGTACATAGACAAGCCCCTCCCCGCGCCCCGAGCGCGCATACCGCCGCAACGCGCCGAAGTCGGCAAGGCCGTCCTTCCCGGCGACGATCATCTCCCCGTCCAAAACGGCGGCGCGCCCTCCAAGCAGTTTTTCGATTGCCCTCGCCGCAGGGGAATAGATCTTCGTAAGGTCACTGCCCCTTCTCGAGAGGAGCCTCGCTTCTTCTCCTTCGACGAAAGCCAGCACGCGGTCTCCGTCGTATTTCAACTCATACACCCACCCCATGTCCGAGGGAAGGGATTCGGAAAGCTGCGCGAGCATCACTTCCGCTTGCGAAAAAGGATTGCTTCTGTATGCCGAGCCGATCTCCGCAAACGTTCTTCCCGAGTGCAGAGAACGGGAAAATTTTCCGATCCCCGCATAAGGCCTCGCAAAGGCGTCCTTCTCCTTGATGAGCAGCCACGGCTCTCCCCGCTCCCTTTCCCCCTTCATGCGGACGAGTGCCCAATCTCCCTTGAGCCGCTCCCCGAGAAGGGTAAATTTGAGCGAGCCGTCCTCAAGACCTCTTTCGGGATCGGTCTTAGGCAGCCATTCTCCCTCGTCCCAGAGCATCACCGTCCCGCCGCCGTATTCCCCCTTCGGGATGCTCCCCTCGAATAACATGTAATCGAGCGGATGGTCCTCGACGTGCATCGCGAGCCGCTTGTCCTTTGTATTATAGGATGGCCCCTTGGGGATCGCCCAACTTGCAGCGACGCCCCCGATCTCGAGGCGAAGATCGTAGTGGTCGCTCCTCGCCCTGTGGTGCTGGACGCAAAACCTCAGCCCCTTCCGATCTCTCTTCCCGATGCTCCCGCGCGGTTCCCTCGTGAGGGAGAAATCCCGCTTCATGCGATATTTTTTTAATTTTTTCTCTTCCATGCACATAGAATGCGGAAAAATTGTCGATCAATGCAATATGGCAGTCATGCAAAAGGGCGCGATCTCATTCGGGCTTGTCTACATCCCCGTCAGCCTTCACACGGCTACAACGGACAGCGACATCTCCTTCAACCAACTCCACAAGGCGGATAAATCGCGCATCCGCTACAAAAAAGTGTGCGCCCACTGCGGAAAGGAAGTGGGGCCGAGCGACATCGTCCGCGGCTACGAATATGCGAAGGACCGCTATGTCGTCATCACCGACGAGGAGATCGAACGCATCAAGACGGAGAAGGACCGCACGATCGCGATCGAGAGCTTCGTCTCCCTCGACGAGATCAGCCCCGTCTATTACGATAAGTCCTACCACGTTCTCCCGCAGAAGGGCGGCGGGAAGGCGTTGGAACTTCTGCGCCTTGCGATGCTCGAAAAGAAGAAGGCTGCCCTCGGGAAAACGGTGATGGGAAATTCGGAGAAGCTCCTCCTCATCATTCCGCGCCAGGACGGCCTGCTCATCGAAACGCTCCTCTTTTTCGAGGAGGTGAAAGATCTCCCCGTCGACTACGAAAAACCCGCCCCCTCCCAGGCGGAACTCGACATGGCGGCGGCCCTCATCGAGAGCATGGAGACCCCCTTCTCCCCCGAAAAATACAGGGATGAATTTCAGGAGAAGCTCAAAAAGCTCATCGCGGATAAGATCGCGGGAAGGGAGATCGTCGAGGCAAAGGAGGAACGGGTCGGCAAGGCCCTCGATCTCATGGAGGCATTGAAGGCGAGCGTCAGCCGCCTCGGCGAGAAGAAGGGACAAAAGGCGGTGCGCACGCGCGCTGCGAGCAGAAAGAAAGAGGCATAGAAAATTTTTTCGGCGGCATAGCGGTGTGCCGCCCTTTTCACGCACTTTTCATCTCATACAAAGCGCGCTCCCCTCTTGCAAAATTTATCTCAATATGTTATAATAAAAAAATAGGGGGAAATTTTATGAAGAGATCCGTATCTATATTGCTCGCCCTTTCGCTCTGCGTCCCGCTCGCGGCATGCAGTTTGGGCGGCACCGGCACGGGGGATGACGATAAGAACCATTCCCACAGCTATTCATCATGGACGGGCGATGAGACCCACCATTGGAAGGAATGCTCGGGCTGCGACGAGACGGAAGACTACGGCGTGCACATCGACGCCGATGCAGACGCCGTCTGTGATATTTGCCATAAATCCATCACCATACACCCCGATGACGGACATGGTAGCGGCGAAGAAGGTGAAGAAGGCGAAGGCGGGGACCTTCAAGACCCCATCGACTACCCCGCCTCCGCGGGACAGGACGCGAAGAATTACTACCTCGTCGGCACGCTCGGTGCCTTCGGCATGAATTGGCAGCAGGAGCTTTGGCCCGACCTCAAATTCGCCCGCGCCGAGGATATGGACGAAAACGGCTTCACCGTCTATACCAAGATCATCGACCTTCGCGAGGGAGATAAATTCAAGGTCGTCAATAACGGCGGCATGGAATATTACGACGGGGCCTTCGACTTCTCCTTTGTAAAAGGCGGCGACGCCGCAATGAACTTCATGGCTTCGCCCGGCTCGGGCAGGAGCATCGTCCTCCTTTCGGGGCATGCGGGAAGATACAAGGTGACCCTTCACACCCATCCCGAGGACGGCACGCAGAGCTACCTTGCGATCGACTTTGTCGGCCAGAGCGAGGGAACTTTGCACACGCACTCCTTCTCCGAAGAATGGTCGTTTGACGCCGCCTATCATTGGCATGCGGCGACTTGCGGGCATACCATGTCCAAGGATAGGGCGCAGCATTCCTTCTCGGGAGAGGTTTGCACGGTGTGCGGCTACGGCAATCCGCCCAAGGAAGAGGACCCCGACGAGGGCGGCGGAGATGAAGGCGGCGACATCGGCGATGTGGGCAACTTCGAGTTCGGCGACGACATCAGCTACCAGAACGACGCCTTCTATAAGGACTACACGGAGGAGGACAAGGAACTCTATTACACCCTTTGGAAGGAGACAACTTCCGTGGGCATCAAGGTGGACATCACGCCCGAGGAGCTTTTCAAGCTCAACGATCAGGCGAGAGGCTCGCTCGAGGTGCAGGAGACGTACAGAAAGTGCAACCTCACCATCACAGTGAACGGCAAGGACTACTACTTTGAGGAAGTGGGCATCCGCATGCGCGGCAACACTTCGCGCACGGATTTCTGCGACGAAAACGGCAACATCTACAACTTCGTCCACTTCCGTTTCTCCCTCTCCGAGACCTTCGACGGCGACGAGTATGCGGCTGGTTCATGGGGACAGGGACTTTACCACGATTGGTCAAACGACCCCGACGGCAGGGCGGAAAGAAAGGACCGCGCCTTCGCCACCATGGAGAAGTTCTACTATAAGTGGAACAAGAACTACGACCAGACCTACATCCGCGAAGTCTACACGAACCGCATGTTCCAGGCCTACGGCATCCTCGCCCCGCACATCACCCTCACCCAGCTCTCCGTCAAGCAGAACGGCAACATGGAGAGCCTCGGCGTGGGCAACCTCTACGAGACCATCGACAAGGCGTTCATCAAGCGCAACTTCGACAAGGCAAACAAGGGCGGCGATCTCTATAAATGCTCCTATTTAGGCATGGGTCCCGCCGATCTCACGAGCGTAGTCGATTCGGGTATGGGAATGAACACGGGTGCCTTCGACGGCTGCACCTATGAACTCAAGACCAACGACGACCCCGAGGACTTCAACAACCACAAGGATCTGAAAGCGTTCGTCGAAATGCTGAAGATCCGCGATCGGAATTCCTTCATGCAAAAGCTCGAGAGCATGATCGACATGGACTACTTCGCCCGCTTCGAGGCGGTGAACTACCTCGTCGGCAATCCCGACTGCATCCGCAACAACGCGAACAACTACTATCTCTACTTCACCCCCGCGGGCAAGGCGTACCTCATCCCCTATGACTACGACCGCTGCTTCGGCATCAATATGGATTGGAACCCTTGGGACGGCATGGTACGCGCCGACCCCTACACGGTGGACACCCCCAACGGCGGATGCAACAATCCCCTCTACACCCGCACGATCTTGCAGGGCGGCATCAAGAAGTATCAGACGATGTATCAGGGTTGGCTCAAGAAGGTTTTGGAAGGAGATTGGTTCACCTATGCCAACTTCAAGCCCCTCTATGAGAGTTATAAAAAGACGTACAACGGCCTCACGCAGCCCTCGAATAAATTGAGCCTTCATGGAGTGGATACCTCCCGTCTTTCTTTCAGCGAAAGCGGAACGAAGGATTACGGAAGCACTTGGGAAAATATCTCCATGCAGGACTACATGACGGAAAAGCGCGAGACCGCGCTTTCACTCATCGACAGAGTATAAACTCCCCGCAACTTCGAAAACCGGAAAAAAGCCCTTGTATGGGCGAAGGAACCCTATGAAGAAAAAACTCTTACCCATCATTGCGATCGCCTTCGGGCTGAGCCTTTCGCTCTGCGCTTGCGCAAACCCCTTTTCCCTCATAAATTCGGGCGGCAAACTCGAAAGCGTTCTTGACCCCGAGATGCACTGCGAATACACCGAAGGGCTTGGATATTATGTGACGATCACGGGCGCGCTGAAGAATACGGGGAAGCGGACCTACTCCTATGTGGCTGTCACCTTTACGCTCTACGACGCGGAGGGGTATAATATCGGGACGGCACTCGACAACATGACCAATCTGAACGCAGGCGATTCGTGGAAATACGAGGCTGAGTCCTTCGAATGGTTCGACGCGCCGCCCGCCTCCTGCAAATGTACCGACATAAGCTGTTTCTGATTTTACAGCTCCGTCATAAAACAAAAATGAGGGCCACCCCCTCATTTTTGTTTTGCAAAAAAGAGGCGCAGACAAAGCACTCGGAAGAAGTGTTCGTCTACGCCAATATAAAAAGAATATTCAATCAATCAAACCTAAAATAAAATCGACGGATTCCCCGAAAAAGCGAGACAGAATAATGAGTGAGGACGCGGTCGGCTCCGTCTTTGAAAGCTCCCACTTTGCGATAGCGGATTGACTGATTCCCGTTGCGTGCGCCAGATCCATCTGGCTTAATTGTTTTTCTGCTCTTAATTCTCTTAAACGCTGAGCAAAATTCATACCATTATTATATTCAAAATAAGTAAAAAAAGACTTGACAAGTCTTTTTCGACTTGCTATAATATTGTCCAAATAAGTCTTTTATGACTTAAATTCTATTATGTGTGGAGGGATAAAAAAATGAAAATGGCCTGGGCCGAAAATGCAGTTATCATTAAAGATGACGGTAACCGTGTGGAATACCATATTAGATGTCCGCAGTGTGGTTGGGTAAATGAAAGGCAAACGGGTACTGTTGTAGTAGGTAGCGGAGTTACAAGTGCCGGGGGAGGTACTTGCCGGAAATGCGGTAAATCTATTAGTTGCCGCTTTGGAAGAAACTGATGAGGTAAATTATGGGATTATTTAACTTCGGAAAAAAGAAACAAGAAGAAAAGAAAAAAACTATTGAAGCGAAATATACCGCAATGACCATAAAAGAGCTTGAAACTCTCATTACCGAGCGTTGGAAAGTTGCACCGGATGAATTTCAACCCCTGTGCGGAGCATACGGTAGGAAAGTTCTGATGGCGTCCAAATCTGAAGGTGGTTTTGAACTCTCTGAAAACACAGCAGAATATATATATGATTTTGACTGTGAAAAATGGATCAAAGAATATGGTATATTATGCAAATATGATTCAAGTGGCAAAATTACCAAAGTAAATAAAAAGCTTGCTTTTGCGGGCAATTTCTTGCGCCAAAACCCCATAAGAATCATGCGACACTCATTAGAGTTACTGTTTGAAAATGAAAATTTTGAATGTCTGCTTGATGAAGAGTTCCTGGATGAAAATCATCAGATTTATAATCCGTGGGTATATAGTGAAGGTGCCGAAAAATTGAACGTAGATCAATTTATTTCGTCAAAAATCAGTGCGGCAATATTGCTCGCCAATCCCGACGAGTTAGAAAAATATGGGTTTTATAGAAAGAAGAACGGTGTTGTTACAAATGAATTTATACAGATAGAAGATTGTCTTGACATCGTTACGGCAGATCAATTACAAGCATTTTTCGATTATCATAGAACGCGTTTCTGAAAAAAGCCTCGGTGCACAGCAATTCTTTCTGTTCTCAAGCAATCGGACATACTACCAAAAAGAAGAGAAGAGGCAACAGCTCTTCTCTTCTTTTTGGTGGGGCAATTCCGAGACGCTTTGCGAGCGTACTCTTGCTTATCCCTCTTTTGACAAGCTCGACTTCAAGATTTTTATACATGTCATTCCTCCTTCTTTCGTTCACCAATTTTGGTGAAAAAAATCTGTTTTTTTATATTTCTTCTTGATTTTGGTGAATAATTGTGTTAATATTGATTTCGGAGCAAATACAATGAAAAATGAAACTGTTGAAACTCAATTAAAGAATTTTATATTATCGAGATATAAAAGTATCCATGGTTTTTCATCTTCAATAGGGCTTCCGTACTCAACGGTCGACAACATGTTGAAGCGCGGCGTGAATAATGTCAATATTTCAACCATTATAAAGGTCTGCCGCTCCCTCGGTATCACGGTTGACGGGCTTTCTCGCGGTGAGATCGTCGCTGCCCCTGATAAGTCTGACGATGCGGGCGTCTCGTCTCTTTCCGAAAAGGAGACCGCCCTCATCCTCGCTTATCGCAATAACCCCGCCATGCAGGAAGCCGTCGATAAACTTCTCGGAATAGAATAAAAAACGCCCCTTTCGGGGCGAAGGAGAACATATGAATGCTAAAAAAGCGTCTACCTTCCTTTTTGCACTTTCAGCCATTTTTGGCATAGCCGGCATCGCTTTGTTTTTTGTGGAAGTGATTGCCGCCGACAGAGCATTACGCTCCGTCGGCGGTTTTTTGCTGTTTCCACGCATTGGCTCTTTCAATCAAAGCTGATAAAATAGAATCCGCTTTCTTCCAATGCAGGCGTAAAGTTCAGGACATGCTCGAAATCTTTTACTCCGACAATGAGGTCGATCACGGGTTTTGACTTGATATCCTTTACGGAAGTGCTTCCAATGTGCTGAATATCAATCGCAACATCCCCCAACATCTCATAAAGTCGGCGTATCGTTTTTTCTGCGTATTCTTCCCACCGTGGATTATGGTCGCACAAGACGACCTCGCCCTTTTTTAAGCCGATTCCCGAAAGTTTCTCCATGCACCACCTTTCAAAGTCTGCGAACCTGTAAAATGCCGTTGTGTTTTGATTCTGTTCCGCAAGCCTATGAGCCAAAGCAAACGCTTCCTCTCGCGGCAGGCGCATGATATTCATGAGTGGAGTACAGCCGCGATGGCAGTAATTGACGATTTGCAATTCTTCGGTAGTCGTAAGTATCATGATTATAACATAAACGCACACGAAAATCAAGCAAGGCAGGTATCGCCCCAAAGATTTCATTATAAAGACTGCCGAGGAAAAATCCCTCGGCAGCAAGGCTTATACTTTCTCATTCCCGAGATACAAAATAAATCCGAACCAATCGCGGGTTACGATTACCCTTGTTGAGTTCGGATTATTTTGATTTGGTGGACCTGCGGAGAGTCGCGCCTTTGGCGGCGCGCCCCGATGCACAGCACACTGTGCTGTGCAGTTTGCGGCAATTCTTTCTATTTTCAAGCAATTCGCCCGCAAACCGATTGCTCCCGCAATCGCCTCCACCCTCGACTCTCCGCAGAAATCGGACATACTACCAAAAAGAAGAGAAGAGACAACAGCTCTTCTCTTCTTTTTGGTGGACCTGCGGAGAGTCGAACTCCGGTCTTACAAGGTTCAGACGCGGACACTACACGCTTAGTCCGTGGTCGGTCTCGCCCGGATGCAGTCCACGGACAAACTTGCATTCGGGCATACCTCCGAAATTCATCGCATGGCGGGGGAGGTCCGCCGCCCTGCAACGTTCCCTACTCGATAACGCCCTCTCCGCAGCCGTAGGCCTCTGCGGGAGGACGGGGCTTAAGCTTTAAGCCGCAAGCGCAAGGCGGCGAGCCGAAGCTCTGCGCGCGGTTGCACGTCTGCTGGATTTTTCGTCAGCATTTAAGATTATTTCCGTTTTTACGGAGCCGAGCCTCCGGCGTGCGTCCGACGAGATCCGCTTGCAATCGAATCCGTAACAGGCCCGTTTGCGACACTCGTCCCTCTTATTTTATAATCGCAAATTTCGTTTGTCAACCGCTTGCATGCGCAAAATTTGCAAAATCCCATGGGAAATTCGGGAAGAATGTTGACATATTGAGCTTTTTCGTGCTAAAATGATTGCAACGGAGGAAAAAGCTATGATTTGTAAACAATGTGGTAAAGAGATCCCCGACGGCTCGAAGTTCTGCCTCGAATGCGGTGCGCCCGTTGAGGCGGAGAAGCCCGCCGAAGAAGTGCCCTGCGAAGTCGCCGAAGAGACGCCCGTTGCAGATGTCCCTGTTGCAGAGGCACCCGCTGAAGAGAAACCTTGCGAAGAGTGCGCCAAGGAGGCTCCCGCGAAGCCCGAAAAGAAGTGCTGTGCAAAGGCCTTCTGCGCGCCCAACCTCCTCGTCGGGCTGATCCTTTCGGGTCTGTCCTTCATTGCGGGCATCATCCTCTTTTCCATTTGCCTTGCCGGAAAAGGTTCTTTAGGCTACGGGATCGACTTTCTCGTCATCCTGCCCGCCCTCGCCGGGCTTGTCCTCGGTGTCTACAACCTCCACGCTTCCGTCAAAACGGAGAACAGGAAGGGAAAGATCGTCTCCTTTGTCAGCCTCGCCGTCGCGGCGTTCGTCATCCTCTTCGCCTTCATCGCCTGCTGTGTTCTGAATGCGAACTCCATTCTTTGAGTAAACCCTCATCGGCGGACCTTCGGGTCCGCTTTTTCATGGGAGATAAATTTTTCCCGTTCGAACGGTTGACATTTTTTTTGGATACATGCTATCATAGAGTGAACACATTCACAAGGAGATCGCAGAGATGTTTTGTAAATTTTGCGGAAAAAAGATCGGCATCGGGACGCCCTACTGCCCGTATTGCGGTTCGAGGATCGACATGCCGGCACCTCCTCAACAGCCCGCGTATCAAGCTCCCGCGCCTCAATATGTGCAGCCGAAAACGGAGCCTACCACCCTTGCGACCGTGGCCTTTGTCTTTATGATCATCAGCACCGTCCTCTCAGGACTTTTGCTCATCCCCCTTGCATGGATGCTCCCGATGACGCTCATCTTCAAGAAGAAGATCGACGCGGGCCTTCCCGTCGGGGTGGGATTCAAGGTCTGCACCCTCCTGTTTGTAAGCACGATCGCGGGCATTCTGATGCTCTGCGACGACAAGACGCCGTAAATATTTGATGAGAAAAAACGCCCGAGGGCGTTTTTTTGTTGCACTTCTACCACTCGCTTCTGCCGCACAGCACGTCGATGGAGACGCCGAACAGGTCCGCGAGCTTCCAAAGATAGGAGAGCGTCGGCTCGATCCTCCCCCGCTCCCATTCGCTCACGCACTGCTGCGTCACGCCCACCGATTTTGCAAGAGCGTCCTGCGAGAGTTTCCTCTCCCTTCTCAATGTCCTCAAGATTTCCGAAAATTTAATATCCACAAAAAAAGTTTACAACTATTTTTGTGGAACTATTGACATACAAGAATACTTGTGATACAATGTAGCAAATCCAAAGAAAAGGAGAATAATATGAAACCTTTCAAGATCTTGCGGCAAATCTTTCAGATTTTGTCCATCGCGCTCTTCCTCACCAGCTTCGTCATGTGTGCGATCGAGCTTGAGTCAAACGCCGAATTCTTCACGATGGTTTTAAGCTTTGTGGGGCTTAGCACCTTGGCGACAGTGGGCACCTTCCTGCTCTCCGCTACCAATGATACGGCAAAGAGAGTCGGCCACGGCTTTGTTATCTCCTCCTTCGTGCTCGGCCTTACGGTCGCGATCATGTTTATCGAGGCCTCCTCTGCGGCGATTTTGATGCTTGTCTCCGTCATCCTGCTCGCCCTCTACTATCTCTGCGTCCTCATCGTGAGCATCATGCAGAGAAGCTCCAAGAACATCGAAAGCCCCGAAGATGACATCCGCATCGTTCATGTGAAAGAGTGGAAGAAGATCATGGATGAAGGCATCATCACCAAGGAAGAGTATGAAGTAAAGCGTTGCCAGATCCTCGGGATCAAGCACGAGCCGGAAGAGAAGAAGGAAGAGCCGAAAGGCGAGAATGACCTCGTCGCATAAGCGGAGAATTCAAAAAGACAGGGATGAAAATTCCCTGTCTTTTTTTGTTTTAAGAGGGTTTGAGGGGGTCTCCTCCGCCGCGATAGAGTCGTACTTCGCCCACGGCTCGTGCGCCACTACCGTGTCGTCGAGATGAGGGAAAAAGAAACGCGGTGTCGAGATGAGGAGGAAGGGCGCGGGGGTGAGCGTCATTCTGAGGCAAAGCCGAAGAATCCCGAAGTACGAAGTCCGATTATAATAAGGTGATGCTTCGACAGGAGCGTACCGCGCCGCTCGGCATGACGATTAAGGAGCATCGCCCCACCCCCTTTGATTCCCCCTCCCACGGAGGGGGTTTCGGACTTCGTATTGGGGGATCCTTCGACTTCGGCTTCGCCTCCGCTACTTCGCCTGCGGCTCGTGCCGCGCTTAGTAGACAATAGTGCGCGCGGGGCAGCATGACGCGGTTGTGCGCGCGGCTCAGGATGACACGGAGCGTCAATTCAGCACGACGTCTTTGAGGCTCTCGTACTTCTGCAGGGCGGCGGTGCGGATCTCGTCGCAACTGAGCCGTCTCTCGAATGCCTCGTCCACGAGCTTCTTCGCGAGGAAGATGACGTTCGAAGAATAGTGGAGATTCTTGATCTCGGAGAGGAATTTCCCGCTCTGGCGGGTGCCCAGAAAGTCGCCGCTGCCGCGAAGCTCCAAGTCCTTCTCGGCGAGTTTGAACCCGTCGGAAGTGCTTCTTAAAATATTCAGCCGCTCGGTCGCCGTCTCGCTGTCCGAGCCTGAAAGGAGGAAGCAATAGCTCTTCTCGCTCCCCCTT
Organism: uncultured Clostridia bacterium; assembly: GCA_947629675.1. Classification (GTDB taxonomy): domain Bacteria; phylum Bacillota; class Clostridia; order Christensenellales; family Borkfalkiaceae; genus Gallimonas. Next base: position 5,033 of record CANREM010000005.1, on the reverse strand, counting down.
CCCACGCGGCCGCGGAGCTGATGGAGCTGGGAGAGGCCGAACCGCTCGGCATTGTAGATGACCATGACGGTCGCATCGGGCACGTCCACGCCCACTTCGATGACCGTCGTGGAGACGAGAGCGTCGTATTCCTTGTGCTTGAATGCGGCCATGGTCTCCGCCTTGTCCCTCTCGCGCATGCGGCCGTGGAGGAGGGCGAAGCGCACGGTGGGCAAATTCCTTTTCAGCCGCTCAAAGAGTTCGGTCGCCGCCGTGACCTGCCCCTCGTCGTCCTCGATCTTGGGACAGACAAAGTAGGCCTGCCTGCCCTTTTTGATCTCCTCTCTGATCCAGACGAGCATGTCCTCGTACTTTCTCTCGGGGATGACGGAGGTCGCCACCTCCTGCCGCTCGGCGGGTTTATCGGGAATGGTAGTCACGTCGAGGTCGCCGTAGAAGATGAGCGAGAGCGTCCGCGGAATGGGCGTTGCGGACATGACGAGGACGTCCGGCCCCTCTCCCTTTTCGCTGAGGGCGTTCCGCTGTGCGACGCCGAAGCGGTGCTGTTCGTCGCAGACGCAGAAGGCGAGGTCGCGGAAGAGGACGTCTCCCTGCAGGACGGCGTGCGTGCCGCACAGGATGTCGATCTCCCCGCGCATGACCGCCTCCTTGATTTCCCGTTTCTCCTTTTGGGTGGAGGCCCCCGCGAGGTATCCTACGCGATAGTCGGGGAAGATCTTCTGAAGGAGGGAAAAGTTCTGCGCGGCAAGCACCTCGGTGGGCGAGAGATAGACGGCCTGAAAGCCGCTCTTGACCGCCATGAAGATGCCCGTGAGCGCGACGGCCGTCTTGCCGCTCCCGACGTCTCCCTGAAGGAGCCTGTTCATGCGGACGGGGCCTGTCAGATCGTCATAGATCGCCCTCACCGCCCCCTGCTGGCCGCAGGTGAAGGTGAAGGGAAACCGCTTCTCGAAGGCGGCAACGTCCCGCTCTGTGGCGGTGTAACGCCTCAGCCTCGCCTCCCCCTTGTCTCCCTTGATAAGTTTGAAGGCGGAGATGAGGGTAAAGTACTCCTCGAGGGCGATGCGCTCCGCCGCCGCATTCATTTCGGAAACGGAGGAGGGCGCGTGGATGGCGCGGAAGGCCTCGGCGAGCGGGGAGAGCTTGTACTTTTTGCGAAGCTCCTCGGGCACGATGGAAGAAAAGTTTTCGCCCGCAAGTGCCATCCTGATCGCATCGCGCACGACCCACTGCTCGACGCCCGCCTTTAAGGGATAGACGGGCACGAGACCTTGGAGCTTCTTGCTCTCCTCCACCCGCTCGAAGGTGGGATTGATGAGGGAGATGCGGTCGTAATAATTCTGCACCCTGCCGTAGAAGAGATATTCTCCGGGCTGCAGTTTTTTTGCGACATAGGGCATGTTGAACCAGACGGCGGTGAAGTTGTCCCGCCCCTGTTCGAGGAGGGCGCGCAAGATTTTCGTCTTGCCCTTCGTGCGGATCGGCTCCGCATAGACGAGGGTGCAGGCGACGAGTGCCATATCCCCATGGACGGTCTCGCGGATGGAGACGCGGTTCGTCATATCGAGATAGGTGCGCGGAAAATAGCGGACAAGCTCCTGCGTATCCGTGATGCCGAGTTTTTCGAACTCTCTTGCGCGGGCGGTGCTGATCCCCTTGAGCGCGGTAAGTTTCATGGTCCCTCCGTTTATAAGATAAGGAGCGGTCTCCCGCTCCCTATGTGAGGTTTTTTACGTTTATTCGAGCGACACCAAGTAGTAGTATACGGGCTGGCCGCCGTTGTGGAAATCCACCTCGCAGTCGGGGAAGGCCTCCTGCACTTTGCCGGCAAGAGCCTCCGCATCCCCCTCCGTAACGTCCTGTCCGAAGTAGAGGGAGATGACCTCGTGCGTGTCCTCCTTGAGTTTATCGATGAGCGTGAGAACGGTCGTCTCGATGTTGTCGCTCTTGGCGAGGATCTTCTTGTCGTCCAGCCCGATGATGTCCCCCTCCTTGATGGAGAAGCCGTTGACCTTGGTCGTGCGGACGGCATGCGTGACGCTGCCCGCCTTTACGTTGTCGATCTCGTGGATCATGTTCGTCTTGTTCTCCTCGGCGGAGACGTCGGGAGAGAAGGCGAGCGCGGCGGCAAAGCCCTGCGGGATATTCTTGGTTGGAATGACGTGGATGGTGCGGTTCTCGACAAGGGCCTTCGCCTGTTCGGCGGCAAGGATGATGTTCTTGTTGTTGGGGAATACAAAGACGTTGTCCGCGTTGATCTTCTGCACGGCGTTCGCGATGTCGTCGGCGGAGGGGTTCATCGTCTGTCCGCCCTCGATGACGCGGTCGACGAAGAGGTCCTTGAAGATCTCCGAGATCCCCTCGCCCGCACAGATCGCAAGCATGCCCTGATCCTTCTTCTCGGCGGCGACCTTTGCCTTCAACGCCCTGTTCTGCTCGAGCATGTTCTCGATCTTGGGACGGTCGAGTTCTCCGAGTTCGAGCGCGAAGCTCAAAGCCACGCCCGGCTGGTTGGTATGCACATGCACCTTCACAAGCTCCAGGTCCCCGATGCAGATGACGCAGTCGCCGATGTTCATCAGCTTCTCGCGCAGTTTATCGATGTCCGCGAGCGTGGTGGAGGGCTTCAGGTTGATGATGAAAAACTCGGTGCAATAGGCAAACTGGATCTCGCCAAGCTCCATGTTGATGATGTCGGAATTGTCGCCGAAGTCGACGTCCGCCGCATTCTGGGTGACCGCCTCCGTCTGCACTTCCGCCGCGAAATCCTCCCCCATGAGGGCGGCAAGGAATCCGCGCATGATGGTCATGAGGCCGACGCCGCCCGAGTCGACGACGCCCGCCTTCTTCAGGACGGGGAGAAGTTCGGGCGTCTTTGCAAGTGCCCTGTCCCCCTCCTCGATGACGGCGGGAAGAAATTCTTCGAAGTCGCGGTATTTCCCCGAATGCTTTACGGCAAATTCCGACATATAGCGGACGACGGTGAGAATGGTCCCCTCCTTGGGGATGGAGACCGCGCCGTAGGCGACCTTCGTGCCCGCCTCCAACGCCTTCGCGAATGTTTTGGTGTCCACTTCGGGTTTGGAGACGCGAAGAACGGAACAGATGCCGCGGAAGATCTGCGACAAAATGACGCCCGAGTTCCCCCGCGCGCCCTTGAGTGCCCCTTTCGAGACGAGGTCGCACACCTGTGCAAAATCCAAAGAGGCGGAGGAGAGAAGCTCCTTCACCGCGGACTGCATGGTGAGCGACATGTTTGTACCGGTATCGCCATCCGGGACGGGGAAGACGTTCAAAGCGTCTACCTTCGCCCTGTTTTGTTCAAGCTGTTTCGCACCCGCCAGCACCATCTTGCGGAAGAGTGCGCAATTTATCGTTTTCTGCATGAAAGATTCTCCGTTTGATAGAGAATGCGGAGGATCGACGGATTCAAAGTTGAAGCCCTGCGACATTCACGTTCACGGTATCTACGATCATGCCCGTGAAGTGCTCCACCTTATACTTGATGGCCTCCTTTAAGGACTCGGCCACCGCCTCGATGGAGACGCCGTACTTGATAAGTACGGAGATGTCGATAAAAATTCGGTTTCCGGACGTGACGACTTTCACGCCCTTTCCTCCCGCATCTCTTTTGAGAAGTTCGGCGAGCGTCTCGGAAAAACGGCGTGCGACAGTATCTACGATGCCGTAACATTCCACCGCAGCTTGCGACGCGACCTTGGCGATCGCCAAGTCGGAAATGGATATTTTGCCGTATGCGTTGCTCGTGCTGACTGACATAATAGCTCCCTTGCCTCTTCCCATATTTTACCCTATCGTATCGATTTTTGCAAGCAATATCGGGAAATATTTCGTTATTTCAAAAAAAAATACGCAAATCCCCCCGTTTTTAATTGCTTTTTCCCCCGTAAAATGGTATGATGATTGCGATATACGAGAGAACTTTTCGTATGCAAAACAGATTTTTCCCTCGGGAGGTGGAGATATGTCGAGAGTATGCACCATTTGCGGAAAGGGCCAGACGGCGGGCAACAACGTCAGCCACTCCCATCGTAAGACAAAGCGGACGTTTGCCGCCAACGTGCAGAAGGTGACCTATACGAAGGACGGCAAAGTGCAGACGGGCTATGTCTGCGCACGCTGCCTCAAGAGCGACAAAGTGGAGCGCGTCTGAAGCATTCCCCTCTTTTCGCAACATCAAATCGTGAAAAACGGAAGCCTGCATTTGGCTCCCGTTTTTTATTTATTTGCGTCATGCTGCCCCGCCCGCAAGTTCCGATCGCCAACGAAGGGCGGCACGAGGGGCATCGCCCCGAAGTAGCCGATAGGTGACCGCGTCATCCTGAGCTGAATTGGCAACTACGCAGTCCACCCCAGCCCATCTCCGAAGGATCCCGAGGATGAAAAAAGTGACATTGATAAACGGCGACCCATTCTGATTACGTCATGTTGAGGCAGTCGAAACATCACCGCATTATAGGACTTCCCCCCTAAATTAAGGGGGAAGGTGTCATGCTTTGCATGACGGATGAGGGTTTGCCTTCAATGACCCCTTCATTCTTGCTGTCACGAAAAGGGCTGCAAACGCATAACCCCTTTCATTTCCCCCGTTTTTTCTCATATTTGCGCTTTGTGGATTCCCCTCCGCGCAAATGCCGCTCCTTGAGATTTTTTTCAAGCACCGCCTTGACCTTTTCGAAGAGCGCGGGATCGAGCGCGGGCAACCGCTCCGTCATGTCCTTATGCACGGTGGATTTGCTCGTCTCGAAGTGGAGGGCGCAGGCGCGCACGGTTGCCCCCGTCTCCGCGATATACTTTGCGCACATCTCCACCCGCTCCCCGATCTCCTCCCACATAATTAGCCCCCTTTCGACAAAAACTACTCTATCCTATGTCGAAAGAAGGCTCTTTTAGAACGTCTTGCATGCATGAATGCATTTTACCTCCATTCACCCACACAAAAAGAAACCCGCCGGCATAGCCGGCGGTTCTTCATTTTCGGGCATAGCCCTTGATTACTAGTCCGTGCGCCA